>DASTFJ010000071.1:0-3508 GCA_035708745.1 Thermomicrobiales bacterium
CAAGCGTTGGCCGGAGGAGACACCGATACGTTGGCCGCATTGCTTTCACCGTCCTTTGTCGATCATGACGCCGGTAGCGGGGCGTCGCAATCATTGGCTGAGTTTCTCGATCGCGTCTCCTTGCTTGGGCAAACCTCGACCGTTGCTCCAATGGTTGTCGACGAGATCGAAGTTTCTGGCAGCAACCTGATCGTGCATCTCGGTCGAACAGCGATGGAGCTGCGCTTGTTCGATTCCTTCTCGATCGAAGGGACGTGGGACCAGCCAGCGTTCGAGGTGTTGCGGGTTGCGCGGGGCCAGGTCATCGATCGCTGGAGTTCCGGAATCCATCGGCTCGAGGCGACTGCGTTCGACGAGATCGTGCTCTATGCCCCACCACTCGCAAATCTCGGCACGTGGCTTGTGCGCGTTGATATTCCGGCTGGGGTGGTTCATCAATGGCATGCGGCCGGTTCGGGTTTTCTGCTGATCGAATCAGGTTCCGCCAGGATGCAGGTGATCCATCTGGACGAGTCTGAAGAAACGTTCGAGCTCGATCAGGGATCGGGCGTCCTGGTGAAGGTGGGGGATCGCGTCCAGTTCCGGTCCGTGGACGATGGGCCTGTGATGGCGCTGGTGTATGCATTGAAGCGGAGAGTGGCAACAGAGGGACCGGAGGCGATCCTCCCGGTCAGCGCATTGCATGCGCATTCCGAGGGCGTAACCCAATCGATGCTCTGGAGCGGGGTATTGCCGCAGACAGAGGCGGGCACCGTGCATCGCGTGGGATCGATGGTGCTCCTGGCTGGGGAGGAGGTTCGGCTGACCGCTCCCGCAAGCGCGACTCTCCTGGTCGCCATCGATTCTGGCACGTTGGACATTTCGGCGCCTCAGAGCACCATCGAAATCCTCGGCGACGATTTCTGGCCCGCAGACCATGCAGACATGGCCCGCATCGACGTAGACGGGGCGGCCTGGGTGACTCCTAAAGGTGAACTCACGCTTCGCAATACCGCGAAGGATCCGACCCGCGTGCTGCTGGTCACTGTCGATACGGCTCCCCGGCGGGGAGGCGGGCGGCTTCAAGGATGATACGAGCCTCCGCTAGCCAGTCATCCGGGGTCATCCTGACGCCGGCGGAGGCCTGGGCCTCGAACTCAGCGTTGCCCAAGGCATCCCGGCAGCGCGATTCGGCGCGCGCATACCCCGGCCGGTCGAATGGGATCAGCTCCCGGCCGCTGACGAGGAGCATTTCATCGGCAGCGCCGAGTAGGCGCGCGGCCGTCGCGAACTGCCCGATCGCGGCAGCAATATCCGCCAGTCCGACCAGGGGCCGGTACCAGCGTGAGGCGCTTTCGCTCTGCAGCCAGGAGCGGAGGCTTTTTTCGTAGCAGGTTGCTCCCAAATCGAGCCGCCCACCGGCCACTGCGAACAGGCCCTGGTACCACGCGGCAGAGGCGCCCCAGTCGATATTGCCCATTTCCTGGAACATTGCTTCGGCCTGTTCGCCCTCCCGTTGCGCACGGTCGAGCTCACCGAGCGCGTAGGCCATACCTGCATTCAGCACCAGGCAAATCGCATGCGCGTATGTGTTCCCGACCGAGATCCACAGGTCGATTGCTTGTTCGCGCAGCTCGCGCGCGATCCCCCACTGCTGGTGGCATTCCTGCACCCAGGCCATGACCTGGATCGCCGCGGCCCGGTCGCTAGTCGTACCAACCTGGTTTGCCATCTCGATGCACCGGCTCGCGGCCCGCAGCGCTGCTGGAGCATCGGGCGTTGTTCCCAGGATCAGGCTCATCCAGAAGAGGACATGCGTCTTGAGGATGGTCGGCTCCGGTGAGGCAAGATCAAATGCGCGGCTCAGCCGTGGCTGCCATTCGGAAAACGGACCGCGGGTGTGCCAGTACGGTCCCATCGCGGCGGCAAACTGCAGGCTTTGCTGTGCCGTTTCCGGGACGCACAGGAAATCGAATGCCTGAAGGAGATTGGGATGCTCCGCGGCGAGCCGGCCGATCCACGCGACGGGCACCGGCTCATACGGTGGTGGTGCTTCCCTGCCGGCAAATTCCAGAAAGTGCGTCGCCTGAACCATGTGGGCCGCCGCGAGCTCGCCCGTCTGGGTAAGCTGTTCCAGGCAAAATTCGCGGATCGTCTCGAAGAGGAGAAAACGGGGGCTCCCGCTCGATGGCCGGATTTGCCGCGCAAGCCCGCATTCGACAAGGGTGGTCACGGTTTCCAATGAGTCGACCGGGCTCAGATGGAGCGCATGCCCAAGCGCTTCCACTGATTCGAGTGAGAGTCCGCCGGCGAAGACGGACATCCAGCGGAAAAATCGTTTCGTCGTGGGATCGAGGAGCTCGTAGCTCCAGGCGATGGTGTCGCGCATCGAATGTTGCCGTGTCGGACGATCACGATCGCCCCCAGACAGCAACGGCAGGCGGCGGTCGAGCCGCTCGAGCAGGGCGGGCACCGGCAAGATGCGCAGGCGCGATGCCGCCAGCTCGATGGCCAGCGGGAGGCCATCGAGGCGCTGACATATCTCGGTTACCGCAACGGCATTCTGGCCGGACAACGCGAATTGCGGGTCGACTCGTTTGGCCCGCTCAGCAAAGAGCAGGTTCGCTTCGTTGGTCTGCAGGTGGTCGAGCGAATCGGCGATGTTTGCGAGGGGGAGCGGAGGAAGCGCAAGCTCGTGTTCGTTCGACACGCGCAACCGCATGCGACTCGTGACCAGAATCGTCAGCTTTGGACAGGCGGCCGCGAGCTGGGCGACGAACGGCGACGCGTCGACGAGCTGCTCGAAATTATCGAGGAGGAGCAGCAGCTCACGATCGGACAGGACATTGGCCAATCGATCTCCGGCGGAGCCGGATTGCAGGGTCAGGCCGAGAGCACTGGCAATCGCGTCAGGCACACGCGCAGCGTCGGTCACGACAGCGAGATCGACGAACACGGCTCCGGCGGCGAACCCCGGCGACATTCGGTGCGCGGCTTCGATCGCCAGGCGGGTCTTCCCGACACCCCCGGGGCCGGTGAGCGTGACGATTGCTCTCGGCCGTTTTCCCAGCAGGGTCGTCAACCTCTCGAGCTCGTGCACGCGTCCGACGATTGGGGTGGCGGGATTTGGCAGCGAGGCAGTCCAGCGGTTGCCCCCGATGCTGGTGGGGACGGATCCAGCCGCGCCGGTGGCGGGATGGGCCAGCTCGATCAAGCGCCGGCGCTCATCAGTAGTGAGGGCGAGCGCGCTTGCCAGCAGCCGAATCGTTTCCAGATGCGCGCTCGATCGCTGACCGCGCTCCAGATCGCTAATCGTGCGGACGCTGACGCCGGAGGCTTCGGAAAGCAACTCCTGGCTCATCCCGGCGCCGAGTCGGAATGTGCGCATCATCTCGCCAAATTGTGGCGCGATCGATCCGGACATGGCATCACACGGGGAAAAGGAATTTGCATTGCAGAAGTTGACAGAAGGATAGCATTGCAAACGGCAGAAGCGGAGCCTCCCCGGGGTGGGGCCACACCGGGGAGG
>DASTFJ010000072.1:0-20871 GCA_035708745.1 Thermomicrobiales bacterium
GGTGATCGATCCGGCCAAGGTGACCCGCTCCGCCGTCGAGAATGCCGCCTCCATCGGGGCCATGATCCTGACGACGGAGGCGCTGGTGACCGACAAACCCGAGAAGAACGCCGGTCCGGCCATGCCCCCGGGCGGTATGGGTGGCATGGACTTCTAGATCCCAGTCAACTCAAACCCATGCGAAATGGCCGGAGCATCCTGCTCCGGCCATTTCGATATCTGCGACACTGCGAACGATCGAGTCGCGCAAGGAAAGGAACGAATTCTGACGATGACCAACGATCTCGAAACGCAGCTGAAAGCCAAATATGACGAACTCGCCAGCGGCAAGATCTCATATGCCGACTTCACCACCTGGTTCGAACAACAAAAGTGGCCGTCGACTTCCGAGACCGACCGCATGTTCCAGGCAGTCGAGCTGACCGGCGCGCACATCAAGGTGGGCAAGGACCTGCCCGAAGATCTCAATCGCGCGCAGTTAACCAAGATCGGCGATTACCTTCACGGGCGTACCGACGAGCGGCCCGTGAGTCTCGGCGCAGACGAAATGAGCCGCGATAAGCTCCGTCACCTCTCCGATGAGAAAAGAGGAGAATAATTCTCCTGGCAGTCAGCTGCCCCGGGGTCAGGCGTCTTCCTCTGACTCGGGAGCTTCGAACATTGGCGTCAAAATTTGGGGAAATACCCGCCGTCCATATTGTTCGATGATGATTGCCTGGGTTGGACATGCGCGCGCGCCGGCAAAGAGCTGCTGCACGGTCGCGCCCTCGAAGTCCACCAGTTCGGCAACCTGAGTTTCCTCGTCCAGGACATAGATTCCCGGCGCGACCGTCGTGCACTTGGCATTCGACACACATCGCTTGGGGTCGACCCAGACATGGAGTCCCTGTTTTCCGGCATCCTTCTCATTCATTCGTTGGCGTCATCCTTGTCATGTTCGTCGTCGGTCGTAGCTCGATCGGTGAGTTGCGCCGTCGAACCTGGTTGTAATAGTCGCATGGCCCGCTCCCGATGGACGACGATCTGCGGATACGGCACCTCGATTCCGGCATGGGCGAAGGCGTCCATCAATCGCAGCCGGAACTCTCCCTCGACCGCGCCCCCCTTGCCGGGAATGGTTTCTCCATTGACCTTGATCACGATCCCTTTATCGCCAAGCTCCTGAATGCGCGATGCGTGCATCGGCTCTCTGACGAACGCCTTCCAGGCCGCTTCTTGCGCGATGTCGGCGCCGATCCGATCGATGATGCGAAAGACCTCTCGCAGATCGGCTCCATAAGGAACGGTTACCACCTGATTGATCTTGTTGAATTCCTTGGATCGATTCGACGCTACCCGAATCTCCCCGTTTGGAATGTGATGCACCGTCCCGTCGCCATCGCGCAAGACGGTCAAACGCAGGCGCATATCTTCGACCGTGCCAGAAATCTTGTTGATTTCCACCGAATCGCCGACCCGAAATTGGTCTTCCGTCAGCATGAGGATGCCGGAAAGGTAATCGCGCACCAGGTACTGCGCCCCAAAACCAAGAGCAATCGAGATCAGTGAGACGCTGGCCAGAATTGCCCCGAGATTCACCCCAAAGCTGTTCAACAGGAGGATGACCGCCAACAGCCCGAACACTGCACGAGCCGCGGTGATGAGTACGCGAGTGATGGATTCGGTGCGCTCCTCGTCGGACTCCGCATAGTCCCATCCGCGCATGAGCAACTTGCGTCGTTTGACCCCACGCCCTATCAGCCACGTCGTTATCCGCAGCCCGACGCCCAGGAAAGTGAACAGGAGAACGAACGAAAGTAACCCGTCGACAATCGAAAAGAAGAGATCCTGCCAGCTATCGAACGTGATGTTCACCTGCCCGCAATCTCCCTGCACCTGACGTCTGGCCGAACGGAAAACGTATTCGAACGCGCATTATGACCGACTCGTGATGCAGTACTCGCAGACTCGGCTCGCGTCGATGCGTACGCCGGGCATATCGGTGGCTCATCAGGCATTGCGTGGGGACCAATTCCGCGTGTGTGGGATGCCGTTACAATCTCCCAAGGTTTACAGACAGGGTTCACAGACGGTATCACCGCCCTTGCAGGCGAAACGTCCGGAGGAAACTCTCAGCATGGTTCTCAGACGGTACATGGGCGCTCCGGTCAAGCGGCGCGAGGATCCGCGCCTTATCACCGGATCGTCGGTCTATGTCGATGATCTTCAGCTCACCGGCATGGTGCATGTCGCGTTCGTGCGCAGCATCTACGCGCATGCCAATATCAAAGGCGTCGACACCTCGGAGGCCGAAACGATGCCCGGCGTCGTCGCCATTCTGACCGCCCGCGATCTGGAGCAGGCGCTCCCCAGCAAATATCAGGCAACCGGCGGAGATTCTGGCCCCGCCGCCGAGGGCGGTCCAGCAGAGCCCGGCAAGATTCCCGTTCCCTCGGTCGAGCCGCTGGCGCGGGCGAAGGTTCGGTACATTGGCGAACCGATTGTCGCGGTCCTTGCGGAAACGCGCGCTCAAGCCGACGATGCCGCCGAGTTGGTCGTCGTCGACTACGAGCCGCTCGAAACCTACGTCGATCCCTTCGAAGCGCGCGCGGATGGCGCCGCGCGCATCTACGACACGAATCCAAACAACGTCGGTGTGCGATACGAAACTGTTCACGGCGACGTCGATGCTGCGCTGGCTTCATCCCCCATTCGCATCAAGGAGCGGATCAAGGCAGCCCGCTGCCATCCGCTGCCGCTCGAGCCGCGCGGCATCGTGGCATCGCCCGATCCCATCACCCGTGGCGTGACGATCTGGGTATCGAACCAGGGCCCGCACGGCTATCGTAACGAAGTGGCTCGCACCTTTGGCCTGGGTCAGAATCAGGTTCGCGTGATCGCCCCTGAGGTCGGTGGCGGCTTTGGCGCCAAATTCGGAGTCTATCCAGAAGACTGGACCATCATCGCGGCTGCCATGAAGCTCAACCGGCCAGTCAAATGGATCGAGACGCGGAGCGAAGCCTTCCTCTCGACCAATCACGGCCGCAATCAGATCGCCGATTTCGAAGCCGCCTGCGACGAGAACGGCAAGATCACCGCCCTGCGCGCCCGCGTCACCCTCGACCTCGGCGCCTATCCGAAAGGACTCGGTCTTGCGTGGTCGACCTGGGTCATGTCGACCGGCCCCTACAACATCCCCAATCTCGACTATGTGGTGGAAGGCGTCTTCACCAACACGATGGCAAACGGCGCCTATCGCGGCGCTGGCCGCCCAGAGGCAGCTTTCTACCTCGAGCGTGTCATGGATCTGCTCGCGGATGCCGGAAATTTCCCGCCAGAACAGCTCCGCCGGGTGAACTTCCTGCAGCCCGAGCAATTTCCGTACAAGACCCTCTCCGGAGAGCGCTACGATACGGGCGAATACGAAAAATCACTGAACCACGCCCTCGAATCGAGCGCCTACGCTGACCTTCGCAAGGAACAGGAAGAGCTTCGGAAGCAGGGCCGGTATCTCGGAATCGGTCTCGGTTCATATGTCGAGATCTGCGGTTTCGGTCCATGGGAAAGCTCGACCGTCCGCGTCGAGCCCGGCGGCGAAGTTACCCTGTTCACGGGCATCTCGCCCCACGGGCAGGGGCAGGAAACGACCTTCGCCCAGATGGCGGCCGATATGATCGGCGCCGACTTCGAGAAGGTTATCCTCCATCACGGCGACACCGGCAACACTCCTCAGGGCAACGGAACTGGGGGCAGTCGTGGTCTCGCCGTCGGTGGCGCGGCGCTGGTCATCTCCCTGAACAAGATCAAGGAGAAAGCCATCCAGATCGCCGCCAACAATCTCGAAGCTTCGGTCGACGACATCGAGCTCGTCGATGGCAAATATCAGGTCAAGGGCGTCCCCTCTCGCGGCCTGACACTGCCAGAGATTTCCAAGATCGCCTACGGCGGCAAGCTCCCGGGTGATATGGAGTCCGGTCTGGAAACGACCAACTTCTTTAGCCCCGAGGACGAGACGTTCCCCTTCGGCACGCATATCGCCGTGGTCGAGGTCTTCCCGGAAACAGGTGAGCTCGAGCTCATCAAGTACCTATCGGTCGATGACATCGGCAATATCATCAGCCCCATGCTGGTCGCCGGTCAGGTCCATGGCGGGCTCGCGCAAGGCATTGGGCTCGCGCTCTGGGAAGAAGTTCAGTACGACTCGAACGGTGAGCTCCTCACCGGCACGCTCAATGACTATGCGTTGCCGAAGGCCGACGGGTTTCCGATGTTCGAGACATTGCATACCACCACCACGACGCCGATCAACCCGCTTGGCGCCAAGGGCATCGGGGAGGCCTCCACGATTGGCGCCACTCCGACCGCCAGCAATGCGGTAATCGACGCGCTCGAGCCGTGGGGCATCACGCACCTCGATCTCCCCTTCACCCCCGAGAAGATCTGGCGTGCCATCAGCGAGGCTGAAAGCAAGCAAAAGACAGCGTAGCCTCCGGCCTGTTCTGACGCTAAACGGGTCCGGCATTCAGCCGGGCCCGTATGCTTTGGAGAGTCGATTCGCTGAGATCGCTACGCCAGACTGACAATTGGGAACAAAAGCAAGGCAACGGGACATGAGCCAGCCACTCAGCGTGGTCTACATCCACTCACACGACACCGGCCGGTGCATGCAACCCTATGGCTACCCCGTGCCCATGCCGGCGTATCAGCAAATGGCCAATGATGGAATCGTCTTCCGCCGCGCCTTCTCGGCTGCGCCAACCTGTTCACCAAGCCGTGCGGCGCTACTAACCGGCGAGGCGCCGCATTCCGCCGGAATGCTCGGCCTTGCGCATCGCGGGTTCACGCTGCGGAATCCCAACCATCATTTGGCCGCATATCTGGCCTCACACGGCTACCAAGCCGTTCTGGCCGGGCATCAGCACCTCACGACCAGCGATCCCCGCACCCTGGGATACAACTCCGTCTTCGAATTAGCAGAAGTGTCAGGGAGCCAGGTTGCGGCCCACGCGGTCGACTTTCTGACGAGCACTTCATCGCGCTCTGAGCCGTTTTTCCTGGATGTTGGATTTAGCGAGTCCCATCGACCATTCTTGAACCCCGAACCCGGCGCCGACCGTTATCTCTCCGTGCTACCCGGTCTGCCGGATACAGAAGCAGTTCGGCGCGACATGGCCGGATTTCACGCAAGTCTGGGCGCACTCGACCGTTCGGTCGGTCAGGTGATCGACGCCCTCGATGCGAGCGGACGAGCCAACCAAACCATCGTCATCATCACGACCGATCATGGTCCTCCATTTCCGGGATACAAAGCGACATTGACCGACGGCGGTCTCGGCGTTGGACTGATCCTCCGTCTACCCGGCATCATTACTCCGGGCACGGTCAGTGACGCGCTCGTATCGCAAATCGACCTCTATTCAACGATTTGCGATCTCACCGGCTTACCGATTCCGGACTGGACCCAGCGAAGTTCGCTGCTGCCGATCCTCGAAGGATCGCGAGGACAGATTCGATCCGAGGTCTTCGGAGAAGTCACCTTTCATGCCGCATACGAACCGCAACGTTCGATCCGAACCGATCGGTGGCTTTACATCCGGCGGTTTGGTGATCGGCTGGAACCAGTTCTGCCGAATATCGACCAGTCGCCGGGACTCGACTGGCTGATCGAACATGAATGGGAACGGCAACCAATCGCACCGATTCAGCTCTACGACAATGCGGTCGACCCAATGCAAAAAGTCAACTTGGCTGACAACGAACAGCTCTCTGAGGTTCGCCGAGAGCTCGATGAACGCCTTGCCCAGTGGATGCGCACCACCCGCGATCCCCTCTTGGAGGGGCCCGTGCTATTGCCGCCCGGAGCGCGAGTCAATCGCCCGTCCGCGCGGAATCCAGACGGAGAACTGGTGAGCGAGGACTACCTGTAAGAACAGAAAAATCAGTGCGGGCGGTGGGACTCGAACCCACAAGGATTGCTCCAGCGGTGTTTAAGACCGCAGCGTTTACCGTTTCGCCACGCCCGCGCATGCTTGCTATGGTAGCGGAACAGCGAAACCGTCATGCACCCACGGTGGGAGCTCCAGCGGCGGGGCGGCCTCCGAGCAGGCCGACCGCTTCCGCGGCCAGCTCAGCGCCAGTTTCGGCGGCGATCCGCACATCCCATTCGGCGAGCCAACTCGCGAGAAATCCAGCGCAGAATGCGTCCCCGGCGCCGGTGGGATCGACCACCGGCTGTACATCTACGGGCATCGAAAAAACCGATTTGCGCTCCCCGACCACATACCCCTGACCGCCCCGCGTGACGACCGCGATATCGAACTGGCTGCTAAGCTGCTTTGCAATAGCCTCCGGCGCGTCCTCGCCGCACAGCAGCCTGCCATCGTCATAACCGGTAAACAGCAAGTCCGCCCCAGCAAACGCGCGACGCACCCGCTCGGGACCAAAATCCGCAATAAATCCCACGGAGCCCGGCGACGCACTTACCAGCACATTGGCCGCTCGGCAGCGATCGATCAACGTCCGCACCCCCGCGTTTCCTGTTTCGTTCAGCAAGACATGACCGGTCAAATGCAACAGTCTGGCCCGCTTCAGGTGTTCGTCCGAAATCGCCTCCGGCGAAAGCGCCACATTCGCCCCCCGGTCGGTGAGCATGTCCCGCCGCTCGTTTTGCACCACGATCACGATGCGTCCGGTTTGCAGTGCTGGATGCTCTCGAAGAAATGCGTTGACCCCCGGCAAAGCGGCCACATGCCGCTTGGCATCTCCGGATCCCACCACCCCGAAAAAATCGACGCTCGCCCCGACTTCCGCTAGCCACGCTGCCGTATTTGCAGCCGATCCACCGGGCCGCGAGCGTATGATCGATCGCGTATCCGTGTCAATCCGAATCGGACCTTGCGGCAGGACAACGATGTCGTCGATGACATCGCCATAGCAAATGATGCGATCAGGCAAGGACGGCCCATGCCTTCGCGACGTCCCCGGCGACTCGGACATTATTTCGCGCCAGATCGAGATTGACCTCCAGACTTCGACCGCCCGACAATTTGACGATCTCCTGCAGGAGAAACGGGGTCACCGCTTTGCCAGTAATCCCTTGCGCCTCGGCCGTTTCCAGCGCCGCCGCCAAAATTCGATCGTGTTCCCCGACATCCCAGGCCAGCTCGGCAGGCACTGGATTGGCTAGGACGATCCCTTGAGCGAGCCCCAACCGATCCCGCGCCCGCATGATCTGAGCCACTTCTTTGGCGGAATCGACCGACCAATCGAGTCGAGCATCAGATTCCCTCAACCAGAACCGCGGAAAAACCGATGTGCCAAAACCAATCACGGGAATACTCAGTGTTTCGAGGCGCTCGAGCGTCGCTCCTATGTCGAGGACCGACTTCACCCCTGCCGACACGACAGTGATCGGCGTCGATGCGAGCGTCAGAATATCCGCTGATTCGTCATACGATTGCGATGCGCCGCGATGGACCCCGCCCAACCCGCCGGTGGCAAACACCCGAATACCGACAAGATGGGCAAGGAATGAGGTGGCTGCGACCGTCGTGGCCGCACTCTGCCTCTTCGCTGCCAGCACTGGCAAGTCACGAACGCTGGCCTTCGTCATTGGCTCCTCGGCAATCCGCCGGATACCTTCCCCATCCAATCCGATATACGGCATCCCATCGAGCACGGCGATAGTGGCGGGAATCACTCCCGACTCGCGGAGGATCGATTCGAACGCCGTCGCTGCCTCGCGATTCTGACGGTGTGGCAGTCCATGGGAGATGATCGTGGATTCCAGTGCGACGACTGGCCCCCCGCGTTCCAGCGCGCCTCGCACCTCGCCGGATATGCGAACTCCAACGTCACGCTCGATCGATGACAGGTTCCTGCAATCACGCATCGTTATGAAGGTCCAACCACAACCGTCTTCCGGCGAGCCGAAAAGCAACGTACCATGCCGACTGGCGAATCATACGGCAGTCATTTCTCGTTCATGGATTGGATGCGTCGATGGGTAAACGCGCGATCGATGTCGGCCTCATCATCACTACGGTCGAGGATCGGGATCGGGACTGGATCCTGAGTTGGGACAACATCGAGGATCTGGTCGTCACTGGCGAACAAGCTGGATTCGACTCAGTCTGGATCCCGGATCACCTGATTCACAAGCCGGAAGGTGGCGAGCCGTACGGCATCTGGGAAGCATGGTCGCTCATCTCCGCTCTGGCGGCGGTCACCAATCGCGTCCGAATCGGGCCGCATGTCCTCTGCACGGGGTGGCGAAATCCCGCCCTCATCGCAAAGATGGCGGATACCGTCGACGAGATCAGTAACGGCCGGCTCATCCTCGCGCTTGGCGCCGGCTGGCACCAGCCGGAGTACCTCGCCTTTGGGTTTCCGTTCGACCATCGAATCGGCCGCTTTGCTGAAGCGCTTGAAATCATTACCTCGCTGCTCCGCACCGGTAAGTCAACGTTCGAAGGCGATTTCTACCAGGCGATCGATTGCGAGCTGCGGCCACGCGGCCCCAGCGCCGGCGGGCCGCCGATCATGATCGGCACCATCGCGGGAACGCCGCTCGGTGGATGGCTGGGCATCGAGCGCGGCGGGGATCGAGTGCTCGATCTGGTGGCGCGCTACGCCGACATCTGGAATTGTCCCATCGTCAACGATCCCGAATTGATCCCGGGCATCCGGGAGATGATCGATATCGCCTGTGTACGCAATGACCGCGATCCCAAGACACTCGAGCGCACCAATGGGGTGGCGATCAATTTGCCGGGATGGGAATCGACGCCGGGAAACCCAAACATCCGCGCGCGCCGAATGGCGATGGGCGCCACGGAAGGCACCCCCCAGCAGCTCGCGGAATTTCTTTGGTCATTCTCGGAACAAGGGGTGGCCGAAGTGCATGTTCAGCTCGATCCAGAAACGCCCGCGGGTATCGAGCAATTCGCTCGGACGCTCGAACTGCTCGATAGTTGATTTTGGGGTCTGCCGAGGAAGTCGCGCCCGAAGTAGTTCATCCAAACAAAATACCTCGGACCAATGGTCCGAGGCTTGCGTGCATGGGAGCGGAAGACGGGATTCGAACCCGCGACCTTCTCCTTGGCAAGGAGATGCTCTACCACTGAGCCACTTCCGCGTGTAACCGAATCGGTCACCGGATTTTGGATTCTACCGAGACCATCCGCTCCTGTCAAGGCGCAGTCCGAGTCACACCCTGGCTCGGCTTTCTTGGTTTTCGCCTGAGACATTTTTTTCGAGGCCACAATTTTCGCACAGAATTACCCAAAATTCCTTCGGCGATGAACCAGTATTATGAAACGCTTTCGTTTGAGGGTGGACGACTTCATCGCTTACCGGGATGCGCTAGAGTTCGTACTCCGCGCGCAGGTGCCCGTTTTGGTTGGCACAAGCGTGTGGCCCCGGGCCCATCGGCATCCCGCACATGACGCACCGCGGACGACCGGCCGAGACCACGCGTTCGGCTTCCTCAGAGATTTCTGCCGCCTGCGTCCGATTCAGGCGGCAGACAGCGGCCGGTCCGAACGTTTCCGGTTCTTCCAGGTCGTACGCAATGACGACCACCCGATCGCGCTCCTCGTCGTATCCAATCTCCAGCTTGCCAACGCGAAATTGCCGATCCGAACCGAGATCGAACTCTGGCTCGGTTTCGGACAGATCGTCGGGGATGCCAGCATTCGGCAATTGATCGAGCAATTGTTCGAGTGCACGCCCGAGGGCGTCGACCTGGATCTTCTCCATCCACAACACGGTCGTTTCCTGCCCCGACGACACCAGCAGGCGGAAACGTCGCTGGCCCGGCTCCCCAATCGCTTCCACATTCGCCCACCGTACATCGATGGGAGCTATTTCCCGGCCTTCTGATTCGGACACGCATCTCTCCTGAAGTCACCCATTAGTTTACTATCGGGCGACTGCCCCGACTTGGCTGCGCCAGGGGATGCCGGACTCGACCGCCCGTGACATACTTGGACGGCCTCGTTTCCGAGGCGCGTTCGCGCCATCTTGCGCTCCACGGTTCCTCCGGATTGCAGCCGAGCAACCAAACATGTTGAACTCCCGAAAACTCCACGATTTCGATTTCTACATGGTTTTGACGGCAGGTCTCCTGATCGTCTTTGGGGTCGTCGCCATCTGGAGCGCCCAGGGTGGCGGTCAGGTCTCCGTTCTCAACGAGGGCGTACGCCAAGCGATCTTCGCCATCATCGGCGCCATGCTGATGGTATTTGTCGCCAGCTTCAACTATCGCTTTCTGGGGACGCTCGCCTGGTTGCTCTATGCCGGGTCGTTGGCCTCCCTCGTCTTGGTGCTCATCCCGGGCGTGGGTATCTCGATTGCCGGATCCCGGCGTTGGTTCGACCTGGGCGTCACCACCGTGCAACCCTCGGAGTTCGCAAAGCTGGTCACCATCATCGCGTTGTCGTCATTCGTGGCGTCGCGCGGCGAGCAAATGCAAGAGCTCGGCAACTTCGTGGTGTCGCTCTTGATCGCGCTGGTCCCAGCCGGATTGGTCTTCCTCGAACCAGACCTCGGGACGGCCAGCGTCTTCGGCATCATCTGGCTGTCGATCATTTTGACGACCCAGGCTCGCTGGCGCTATCTGGGGCCGCTCCTCATTTCGGCCGTGCCGGCTGCGTATTTCGCGTGGCATTTCATCATGCACGACTACCAGAAAGACCGCCTCCTCATTTCATTCGATCCCTTCAGTGATCCGACCGGTGAGGGCTACAACATCATTCAGGCGCGCTACGCCATCGGCGCCGGTGGACTCTTCGGTTCAGGACTCCAGGGAGGAACGCAAAGCCGCCTGGAGCTGCTGAAGGTGCGCGAATCAGACTTCATCTTCGCGCACGCCAGCGGTATGGTCGGCTTCGTCGGAATCATCTGTCTCTTCGTGCTGTATATCATTCTGCTCTGGCGCTGCCTGCGCGTGGCCCAATCCGCCCGTGATCAATTCGGGCAGGCCCTTGCCATTGGATTTTCAGCCATGCTTTTCTATCAGTCGTTCGTGAACATGGGCATGAATATGGGCATCATGCCGGTCACGGGCATCACATTGCCCCTCATCAGTCAGGGATCGTCGTCACTCTGGACGTTCCTCATTGGCATCGGCATCTTGCAAAGCGTGCTGCTCCACCACCGGAAGCTCGCCTTTCAAGCACCCTGATTGTCGGTTTTCGACAGCACGAGCACGCGATCGTATATCTCCGAGCGGGGCTGATCGGTCTGCTTCGCGAGTTCCCGCGCGATATCTGATGCCTTGCGGCCATGCGCGAGCTCGTGCCGGATGAGCTGGTCGAGATCGACCGGGTTGGTTTCCGCTCCCACACCAACCACAACCACGAACTCACCTTTGCGCGAAATATCCGTGAGCAGGGTGGACAAATCGGCAGCCACTCCGCGAATGGCTTGCTCGTGCAGTTTCGTGAGCTCGCGAAAAACCGCAATCTCTCGATTGGGAGCATTCGACTCCAGCGACTCGCAAAGCGCGTTGATGCGATTGCCGCTCTCGTAGAGCACCAGCGGAACTCCGGACTTCAATGCAGCCGAAAGCGTCTTGTCCCGTTCGCCCGAAGCTCGCGGAAGAAATCCTACGAAGAGAAATTGACCGTCCACGAGCCCCGATGCCGACACCGCTGCGGTAACCGCCGACGGTCCGGGTATCGGAATGACCTTGTAACCGGCTTCGGCCGCGGCACGCACAAAAATAGCCCCGGGATCGGAAATCGCCGGAGTTCCTGCATCGCTGACCAGGGCAACGTCTCCATCCGCAAGCGCCTCCAGGAGGCGCTCGACACGCGAGCGCTCATTGAAGCCATGGTTGCTGATGAGAGGCGTTCCGATTCCGAGCCGCCTGAGCATCGAACCGGTATGTCGGGTGTCTTCGGCCGCAACTAGGGATACGTCACCCAGAATGCGTCGAGCTCTCGGCGAGAGATCTTCGAGGTTTCCAATTGGGGTTGCCACCACATAAAGCACACCCATCGATCAATTCTCCGTTCCACCCTGACTGCCGGAAAGACTCGTGCTACATTGGCTTGAACGCCCCGCGCCTGTTCGCCGGCCTTCCAGCCACTGGAGCATATTCTTCGTGTCCGCATCTTCTCTTTTTCCTGAACTCCCTGGCGCTGAGCCGGGAGAGAGCGGAGCGAGCTCGTCATTCGGTGCAACGCAATCACTCTATCGGAAATACCGACCGCAGACATTTGCTGGCGATGATCTCGTTGGGCAAGACACGATCGTTCGCACACTGCGAAATGCAATAAAGCTCGATCGTGTAGCGCATGCCTACCTCTTCACCGGACCACGCGGGACCGGGAAGACGACCACCGCTCGACTCCTGGCCAAAGCGGTCAACTGTCTCGACCCGGATCCCGAGGCCCGGCCATGCAATGCCTGCGCCGCGTGCGTTGCCATCACCGCCAGCTCCACCACCGATATCATCGAAATCGACGCGGCAAGCAATCGCGGGATCGATGATATTCGCGAGCTCCGCGAGCGGGTGAAATTCGCACCGACATTTCTCAGGACCAAGTTCTATATCGTCGACGAGGCGCACCAGATTACGGGCGCTGCAGCCAATGCATTCCTCAAGACGCTCGAGGAACCACCGCCCCACACCAAATTCATTCTCGCGACCACCGATCCGGAGCAGCTCCTTCCCACGATCGTCTCGCGCTGCCAGCGATTCGATTTCAAACGGTTCCCACGCGGCACGATCGTCAGTCATCTGACACGCGTGGCCGAGTTGGAGGGCGTGCCAGTCGGCCAGGACGCGCTTGCAGTGATTGGCGAGCACGCCGGCGGCAGCATGCGGGATGCCCTCGGAATCCTCGACCAGCTGGCCTCATACCGAGAACGAATCGAAGGCGAGAACGAACGTCTGATCGACGCAGACGATGTCCGGAATCTGCTCGGAGTGGCTCGCGGTGAGCGAGTGATTCAACTCGCAGATGCGCTGGCCGATGGCGATGCTGGCAAAGGGCTTGCGCTCATCAATGGTGCATTCGAGGCCGGTGAAGATCCGCGACAGCTCAACCGTCAATTGGTCAATCTCTTGCGAGCAGTGATGTTCCGGGTGGCGTCCGGCGCGCCAAGCGGCGACCCCGACATCGACCAGCTTGCGCCGCGGTTTACGTTGGCGGCGATTGCCCGGCATTCGTCCAGATTCAGCGAAATCGACTATCGCATTCGCCACGCTTCGCTCCCGCAGCTACCTCTTGAAATTGCATTTGTGCAAGCGACCTTGGACGCTGAGCGCACACAGAATCCGCCCACAAGTGGAGCCGCGCGTGTAACGCAGGAAGCTGCAGCGCCCCTCGTCCACACCGAATCGAACCGAGTGCAGCGCTCTCGCGAGCTCGTGGAAAATATCAGTGAGCCGAAGAAACAGGCGGCGTCGCTCGCTCCGGTTGTTCGCGACGTGTGGGAGCAGCCAGTTGCGGCGCCTTCTGTGCCCGACCTGTCCGAGCCAGGTTCTAATTCGCGATCGCCGGCCCCTTCGGTTCCGTCGACGCCGCTGTCCGGCGAGATCACCGTAGATCTGCTGCACGATCTTTGGCCCAAGATTCGCCTGGATGTTAAGGCTCGTGACCGCCGCATCGAAGCGCTCCTCTCGAGCTGTGATCCGGCGAGCGTCAGCGGTTCGTCGATCGTACTGATCACGAATTACAAATTCCACCTAGAAAAGATGAACGAGGATGCCGCTCGCGATCTCGTCGAGGGCGTCATCGGCCGGCTCGTAAATCGAACGGTCTCTGTCCGCACCGAGATGCGCGGCTCAGCAGGGTCTCCTGCGTCCAATGGTGCTGCGGCAAGAGAGCCGATGAAGGCCGTCGAGTCAGTGCCAGCATCCGCCACACCGGCCAGCGCAGCGCCCGATCCGGAACCGACCGCAGAAGACAGAACCGTCCTCGAAGCAGCCAAAAACATCTTCGACGCGGAGGAAATCAGCCCGCGTCCGTAATCGCTTCCGGGGAGGGGCTCGACGGCGAGGCGACTGGCGACGCCGGCGGAGATGCCGCCGGGGAGCCGGCGGGCGACGCAACAGGAGTCGCCTCTGGCGCCTGCTGGTAAATCAGTTCGACCTGGCCGTTCGGCGCCAGCAAGAATCCGGCGGCAACCCCGTACTCGTTGTCCGTCCGCCCGGACACTCCGGTGGCCACTAGCCCAGCGGGTGTAAACGCAAGTCGCGGTTCGGCCACAATCCCCGGCAAATCGAACCGCTCGATCGAAGGTCCATCGGTTTGCATCATCCAGACTGAGCTCATCTTACCGCTCTCGGCTCGGACCGGATTCGTCACGAACGAAGTCACCATACCGTCCGGCGAAACCGCAAACGTTTCCACGCTCGCCGTGTCCCGGCCGGACGGAGAAGTCCATGCTAAATGGGGAGTTCCGCCTCGAACATCCAGGAAAAAGAGGTCGCCTTGCGGACTTCCAAGCTCCTCCCGCTCGATGATCGTCCCCAGGCGATTGCTCGCGCCGATCCATTGCACACCGCGCGCATAGCGATTCCCAGATCGATCCGGCGATAGCACAACAATAGGATCGATCGGCTTGGCTCGCATCGAACCGGCGTAGATGCCACTGCCATCTGAGCCCGATGGTTGCTCGACAAACGCGATAGCATCTCCATTCTGCGACAACGCGACCGCTGCCGGACGTTTGGCGTCCGCCGCCTTTGCCAGCTTGATTTGCGATCCGTCAGCAAAGACTTGCAAGAGCCCGCCGCTCGGCATCGAGACCACAACGCTTTCAGAGTCGGGTAACCAGGCGATACCGCCGCGCCCTTCGGCCACCGAATCGGGAACGTGTTCGTTGCCGCTGCCAATCGGAACCCGAACAATTGCTCCTCCCTCGACCGCAACGAAGTCCACGAACCAGTCGGCAGCCGTATTTCCATCCGACGTCAAGATTGCCACGGTTGCGGAGGTGGGATCGGCCGAGGCTGCCCAAAGTGCCCGATCTTCATCCCTCCAAATCGAGAGACCTCCTAGCGGATCAGCCCGAATGGCAATCAATTCGTGCTGGAGCGGTACGATCCCAATCTGTTCCTGGCCTCGCGGGGAAAGCAAGTCGCGAGTTGCCATCGGTGTCGGCACTGCCGTCGGTGATCCGGCAATCGCGGGAGTCGCCTCCTGCGTTCGGAGTTCGGCGCCTGGTTGAGACGTGCGCGGGTCACCAGCGAAATGACGCTCGCTCGATTCATCTCCGCACCCGGCCAAGGCCAGGACGGACAAACCGGGAACTAACAGGAGCGATCGACGGGAAAGCGAACGCGCAGGTTTGGCATGTCGCGGACCGCGTTTTGCCATGGTGACGATGAAACGGCTCCCCTGAGGTTCCGGCGACAAGCGGTGAGAATAGCCCCAGTCTATCGTATCGATCTTGATTCCGATTCCGGAGGCAGCACCGCGCTCGCAATCGAGTCGTCCAGATCGGCCATAGAATCGCTGTGCTAGACTCCTCCGACGGCGCCCGCGTGCGCCGTATTGCTATTTGGAAAAGGACTTCGAATCATGGCGCTGACACTTGCCGATGTCGATCATGTCGCGACGCTTGCCCGGCTCGGGCTCACCACCGCCGAGCGCGAACGGATGCGCGATCAGCTTTCGACCATCCTGGAACACATCGGCGAGCTCGACCAGCTCGATACAGAGGCGATCCCGCCAACGGCATCCGTCATCCAGATGACCAACGTCTGGCGTGAGGATGCGGTGCGCCCGTCTCTTTCAGCAAATGAGGTCTTCAAGAATGCACCGCGCGTGAGCGACGATTGTTTCGTCGTCCGGACTCCGCTGGGCGGCGAGGGAGACGAAGCATGAGCGCGCGCAATCTGACCGATCTTACGATCGCCGAAGCTCGGATACTGCTCGATTCGCGCGAAATTTCTGCTGCTGAGCTGACCGAAGCTCATTTGGCCCGGATCGACGCCCTCGAACCGCTGCTCAACTGTCATATCTCGCTCATGTCGGATGTGGCGCGTCGACAGGCGGCCCTCGCGGACCGTGCCATTGCCGATGGAACAGCCGGTCCGCTCACGGGAATCCCGGCCTCGATCAAAGATGTGCTCTGCACCGTCGACGCGGACACCACCGCTGGCTCCCGAATGCTCGCGGGATTCCGATCGCCCTACGACGCAACAGTCGTTCGCAAGCTGCGCGAAGCAGGAGCGGTCTTCGTCGGCAAGGGCAACACCGATGAGTTCGCGATGGGTTCTTCGACAGAGAACTCAGCGTACTTTCCAACTCACAATCCGTGGAACACCGATTGCGTGCCCGGCGGATCGTCAGGCGGTCCGGCGGCTGCGGTCGCAGCGGGCGAGGCAGTTTTCGGCCTCGGCTCCGATACCGGGGGATCGATCCGACAACCAGCGGGCTTTTGCGGGATCGTCGGATTGAAACCGACTTACGGCCGCGTGTCTCGATTCGGATTGATCGCCTTTGCGAGTAGTCTCGATCAGGTTGGGCCGTTTACCCGGACCGTGGAAGACGCCGCACTTGTGCTCGAGGCAATCGCCGGTAACGACCGTAACGACTCGACGTCTTCGCCAATGCCGGTAGACGACTTTCGAACCGCACTGCGTACCGACCTCGAAGGAGTTCGCATCGGGGTCGCACAGGAATATGCTGTCGACGGAATGGAACCCGGCGTCGAAACCGCGGTGACCGAGGCGATCAGCCAGCTGACGCGTCTGGGAGCGGAGATCGTCCCGGTATCGCTCCCCCACACACGCTATGCGCTGGCGACCTATTACATCACCGCGCCGGCAGAGGCCAGCGCGAATCTGGCCAGGTTCGACGGCGTTCGATACGGCCTGCGCATCGACGAGCCAACCATTCGCGAAATGTACGAGCGCACGCGAGGTGACGGCTTCGGGAGCGAAGTCAAACGACGTATCATGCTTGGAACCTATGCGCTCAGCTCTGGCTATTATGACGCCTATTACGTCAAGGCTCAGAAAGTTCGGACGCTCATCAAACAAGATTTTGATGCCGCGTTCGAATCTGTCGATGTGATCGCGGCTCCAACATCGCCGACGACTGCTTTCCGAATTGGCGATCGCATGGACGATCCCTATCAGATGTATCTCGCCGATGTCTTCACGATCCCGGCCAATATGGCCGGCATCCCCGGAATATCGCTTCCATGCGGTTTCTCGAACAACCTTCCCGTTGGATTGCAGTTTCTGGGCCAGGCATTCGATGAATCTACCATGCTCGGTGTCGCCCATGCATATGAGCGATCTCAACCTTGGTCATCGATGCACCCTACGTTGAATGAGCGGTAATTGCATTCTGTGACGATAGAGTCGTTCGACGAGAGGAGCCTAAGTAAAACAAATGAGAGTTGGGTGCTTTTGCACGGATGCAGGCACGATAGTATTCTTGCGATGTAAACCGTCGTCAAATTCTGTGAATGTGTAACAGGAGCAACTACCGATGGCCAAGGTTCAGATCATCAGTGAGAATGAAGCGCCAGCGGCGCCAAAGGCTATGACTCGCGCTGCCCAGGAATCCCTGGCGATTCTCAACCAACTTACCAAGGGTAAGGTTGCACGCATCGAGCCAAGCGATGGGCAAAGCGTTCGCGGCTTGAAGTCTTCGATCTCTCGCGTTGCCACAAATAACAAAATGAAGGTAACGCAATGGGACGTCGACGGCGTCCTCTACGTCAAGCTTGTCTGAGATCGCAAACGATCGAAATCTTCAGCGAGAATTGCAGAAATCAACGTGGCTGAGGGTTATCCTCAGCCACGTTTTTCGATCCCACTCCTTGGGTCGGAATTGAAACCCATTGAGGTGATGTTGCATCCTCGTCATGATCGATGAGCTAAAGGCGATTCGAAGGGCTCATCTGGGCGAATCTTCCAATTCCCACCTCGATCCATCCTGTCGCAAGAGCTCCAGCTTGGAGATGCGGACGAGCATCTGAACAGGGCGGCAGTAGCCACCGTCCCATTATTTTCGGTATACTCTCTGAGTCACGACGCATCGACTGGTCGTTGCGCGGCCCGCTAGCTCAATGGCAGAGCATCTGACTCTTAATCAGCTGGTTCGGGGTTCGAGTCCCTGGCGGGTCACCAAGCCAATAACGACATTCATCGAACTAGCGGCGCCTTCGGGGGCCGCTTTACGTTGACGCTACCGCCGTTTCTGAGATCGCGCGGTCGGCGTCCACGACAATGTCACCGCCACTGCGTTTCCAAGCCGACACTTCTGCTGAGCAACACTCGCGAAACCCATATCCGTTGGATCGATCAGAAACTCGGTTGAGTCGTGGTGCCTCGACCACTGAAGGCGTACCATGCGCGTCGCGCCGGCTGCTGCCCTGGCTCGCGCCGCGCTTAAGTTTTCTGCGTACGACGCGAACGGGAGAGTTACGATGGCAACCGATGAGCTGGTTTCCGCCATCAAGAACGCGCTTGCCGCTGGCGACCGCGACCGGGTGCTGTCTCT
This sequence comes from Thermomicrobiales bacterium, assembly GCA_035708745.1. Taxonomy (GTDB): domain Bacteria; phylum Chloroflexota; class Chloroflexia; order Thermomicrobiales; family UBA6265; genus JAMLHN01. Next base: position 18,459 of record DASTFJ010000072.1, read on the forward strand.
GGTCAACCAGTCCGATCCCAGTCAGTGGCCCTCAGTTATGCCTCAGTTGGATGAGCTCGAGCTCCAGTTACTGGTTCGCTTCCTTCCGGAGGATGCGCTCTCAGAGCTGCTGAGCGAAATCGAACCCATCGAGGCGGCCCATATTCTCCGATCGCTCTCCCATCCACAAGCAGCCGATCTCCTGGAAGCGATGGCGCCCGACGATGCGACCGATGTCATCGATGAGCTTCCCGAGGATCAGGCCGAGCAAATTCTGATCCAGATGGAACCGGCCGGCGCGGCCGAGATCCGCGAGCTGCTTGCGTTCCCGGCGGATTCCGCCGGCGGCATCATGACGCCGGGGTTCGTGGCGATTTCGCCGAATCTACGCGCGTCTCAGGCAATTGCTGCCCTGCAACGCGTTTCCGAGGAAGCGGAGACCATGTATTACGTGTATGTGGTCGACGATTTGGAGCGTCTGCTGGGAGTGCTCTCGTTGCATCGGCTGGTGTTGACACGGCCCGACACGCCGGTCCGCGAGCTCATGGTCACGGATCCAGTACGTATAGATGCGAGCGCCGACCGGGAAGCAGCCGCTCGATTGCTCGTCGATCGGAATCTGCTCGCCCTTCCCGTCGTCGATGCCGGCAATCGACTACTGGGAATCATCACCCAGGACGATGTGGCAGATGTCCTCGAAGAAGAAGCAACCGAAGACATCGAGCGGCTCGGCGGTTCGCAACCACTCGATGTGCCCTATCGCTACGCTGGTGTCACTCTGCTCTTTCGGCGCCGGATCTTCTGGCTGTTGTTGCTCTTCGCCGCTGAGGCGTACACCGGGACGGTCATGCGGCATTTCGAAGGGGAATTGGCGCAGGTCGTCGCCCTATCGTTTTTCGTTCCGCTTCTCATTGGCACCGGAGGAAATATCGGTAGCCAGGTCACGACCACGCTTGTCCGCGCCATTGCAGTCGGCGAAGTCACATTGCGGGATGTGCGCTGGGTGCTGGCCAAGGAAATCGCGGTCGGTTTCGTTCTTGGGTTGGTGATGGCCGTGTTCGCCTATGGCCGATCTCAGCTACTCCACGTCGGGCATGACGTGGGCTTCGTCATCGCCCTGACGATTTTCGCGATCTGCGTTTGGTCAGCGGCGGTGGCGGCGATTCTCCCTTTGATCATCAACCGGCTTCGCATCGACCCTGCAGTCGTTTCTGCGCCGTTGATCACCACGTTAGTCGACGGCACCGGATTGGTGATCTATTTCTCGATTGCAAAGCGATTGCTGCATCTGTAGCGAGTGATCGGCAACGAGCTCGGGTATTCACTATGATGCTTGGAGTGGAACGACCAATCAGAAGGAAGGACCGCCCATCGATGTCCGAAAACGAAATGACTCCTTTCGAACCGATTGCGCGGACCATCTCGCGGAGAACGGTCGTTGCCGCTGCTGGAGCGCACCTCGGCCTGATCGCGGTGTCGAAAACCGCAGCACAGGACGCGACTCCCGAATCGGTAGCAACTCCAGTGGAATCGGAAACCATTCCGCTCGCCAGTCCGGCTGCGACCCCGGGCGAACCGCTTAGTTATCTGTTCATCCAGACAGCCGCCCATGGCTCATGGCAGCCCATTCGCGGTCAACCAGGCGCATTCTGGCTAACCTTGAATGAGCCGTCGCCACAGACGATCGTGATTCGGGACGAGCCCGAGAATGCTGCTGGCACAATCGACACGGCGCTCTTTTTCGATTCCATCTCTATCGATCGATCGAATCCGCTTCAGGGGGTCGTTTCGGCCGAAACGACTACGGGGGATGATGTGCTGGTCGTCTCGTTGCACCGTGCAACCTACGATCCAACGGCCGGCGCTCTGTCCTACATCGCGACCCGGCTCGACGACTATACCGATGTCCATGGAATCACTCCGTTGCAGGGGCAAGACGGCAACTTCACTCTACCCGCATCGTTCGGAGCAACGACGCTGTTCATTACGAATGCGTTTTGCCGGGCCGCGGGCGGCGCAACGTGCCAGTTCGGATAGCGAAGCCTATCCTTACCTTCGCCCTCGTGCTCGGTAACGTCCAGAAGTGGCGCCGCCGGAACCCGGGCATAACTCGCTGGCTCTGCGGCCATATCGTCTCCCACATCGCGGCTACCGTGCTTGTAGTCGGGGTAACTGCGCTGGTGACTGCTTGCAGGGCGCCTGTTTTCCAGATCGCATCAATCGGAGCGACCGAGAGCTGTGCACCGCTCCGCACTCCCGAGGCCGGATCGGAAATCGCCCATACAGTTTCCGCAAGTCCGGAAACGAATTCAGGCGATCTTGCCATCCTCGATTCCATGCTTCGGCAACACGCGCGCGCAATGTCGCTGGCAAACCTGGCTCTCCAAAACGCACAAGACAGCCGCGTACGGAGTATTGCGCTCCGGATCGCGGA
>DASTFJ010000073.1:0-32163 GCA_035708745.1 Thermomicrobiales bacterium
GATGGTGTCGCCCGCGTTGATCATCCGGTAGATCGCGGGATCCTCGAAATCGATGCGGCTCAGATCGACCGGCGGTTTTCCGGCTTTGGCGATGAGCTCCAGGCATTCTTCGACTAGGGAGAGCATGCCCAGCGCCAGGAAGTCGATCTTCACCACCCGGGCGTCTTCGCAGGAGTCCTTGTCCCACTGGCAGAGAAACCGGCCTTCCATTGCCGCCGGTTGCACCGGCATCAACCGGCTGATCGGCGCGGAGGAGATGATCATGCCGCCGACATGCTGGGTCACATGGCGGGGAAATCCGCTCAATTGCTCGGCCAGCTCGATCAGATAGCACCAGGGGGGCGCGTCTTTGCGGTTAGCGTAGCCGGGGATGCGGTCCAGCTCGCTGGACAGCTCTTTGGCCGAGCGCGGCTCGCTCAATTTGGCGATCTTGTCGAGATCTGGGAGTGGCAATCCCAGCGCCTTGCCGACATCGCGCACGGCGCTGCGCAGCTTGTAGGTGGAAAAGGCACAGACCAACGCCGCGTTCTCGTGCCCGAACGTCTCGTAGACGCGCTCGATCAACCGCTCCCGGATTTCGCGGGGAAAATCGAGATCGATATCGGGGATCGAGTTCAGCTCTTCATTCAGGAAGCGGCCGAAGAAAAGGTTGTGCGCGATGGGATCGACATGCGAGAGTCCAATCAGATAGCAGACGATCGAGCTGACCGACGATCCGCGCCCCCGGCCCGGCGGTAGATTGGCGATGGTGCGTGGGCTCTTTCTGCCGCGTACTTCCAGGGCGATCTCGGCTGCCAGGATCAGCAGATCGCGATAGAGGAGGAAAAATCCGGCCAGCTTGTGCCTGGCGATGATGTGCAGCTCCTCGTCGAGCCGGCGGATCGCCTCGGTTTTGTCGCCCGGATACCGAACGGCCAGCTCGTCGTAGCAAACCTTGCGCAGGTAGTCGTCCGGAGGCGAACCATCCGGCGCTGGATAGTCGGGAAAGACATAGGCCAGATCGTTGGCGAGGTCGAAGGCCCGGCAGCGTTCGGCAATCTCGATCGTGTTCGAGAGCGCCTCCGGCCATTCCCGGAAGAGCTGGGCCATTTCTTCTGCCGAGCGGAGATAGAACTCGCCATTTGGACGGCGGAGCTGGTGGGAATTGTCCAGTGTGGTGCGGTGGTGGATGGCGACCAGCACGTCCTGCAGCCGGTGCCGGTCGGGGAGGTGGTAGTGCACATTCCCAGTGGCGACATAGCGCACGCCTGCTTCGCTCGCCAGACGCACCAGTGCCCGGATGCGTTGGACGTCTCCATGCACCTTGTTGTGCTGGAGCTCGACGACGACCGAATCGCGCCCCAGCCAGGCGATGTATTGCTCCAGTACGGCGCGCGCGCCGGGTAGATTGCCGGCATCGACCAGCTGGGAGAGCATTCCCTGCCGGCAGCCGGTCAGCAGGATGATCCCTTCGCCATACCTCTCCAGCAGTGCTGGATCGAGCCGTGGCAACCGTTCTTCTGCCCGGTAATGGGGATACGGCTTGCCGATGCCGCGCAGCGATAGATCGAGACCGCCATCCTCCTCATCCGCCGAGAAGGTCAGCCGCTGGATGGGGGTGCCGGGCGGCAATCGGTGGGCTTCGGTGATCAGCTGACAGAGATTGGCGTAGCCGGTGGAATTCTCCGCCAGCAGGGTGAGATGGCTTTCATCGGTCAGCGTCAGCTCGGCGCCGGTGATCGGGAAAATCCCGGCGGCATCGGCCGCCTTGGCGAATTCCATCGCCCCATAGATCCCATCGTGATCTGTGACGGCCAGCGCGGAATAGCCCAGCTCCTGGGCACGCCCGATCAGCTCTTCCGGCAGGGACGCGCCATCGAGAAAGGAAAAGGCCGTATGCAAATGGAGCTCGACATATTGGTGCTGCATCGGTTCTTCGTTTCCCAGCCTTTCTCTGGGTCGGAGATCGTTGGCGAGATGCGCGGCGTGCACGGGTGGTGTTTGGGCTGGCGGATCGCCCCAGCGGGAGAGGGGTGGGGCGATCTGGCAGGGCGCGGAGTCAGGGCACAGAGTCCCTGACCTCCACCTACGCCCAAGCTTGGGAGAGAGAAAGGGGAGACGAGCGCCTGTCCCTTGACCCTGACGCGTAAGCCTCCTTCCTTCTCCCAGGATGGGAGGGTCAGAACCAATTCCGGCGAGCAGCGAGTAGATTCTGTGTGTTGACAATAAATTCTATGCAAAAATCTGTGTGAATCTTGGTTATTCGGTGGCTCGTTAAAGATTTCTGATTTCCGGGAGAAGCCCGTACTGTCAACCCCAATCCTGGGAAGAATTGGGAGAGAGCAGGGCTAGAGAGTGGATGAGGGCTGAAACCTCACCCGATAAGCCTCGACGCCGTCTCACCAGGTGGCGTCAGAGTGGAGCATCGACCCCGAAGGGTTTTCGTATCGTGAGTCCAGGATTTCAGCTCTGGACTGGGTAGCCATCCCGACCGGTCTCCCCCGAGAACGGTCAGGATTCGATCTCATCCGACGGGGGCAACGTCCTGTGGTCGCCTTGCGCGAAACGAATGGAGGCGGACATCACGCCGTTGGGATGAACGATCCGGGTTCGCTTCGCGCCGGTCCCCACCATGGCAACCACAGGAGGTTGCCCCCGCCGGAAAAGCGCGTGCATCGTCTCAATACGATTGTTCGAACCACCTCCCCGATTCGTCGTCCAGAAAAATCGTTCGCAGTGGGCCGTGTTCCAGCCGTACTCGGAAGTAGTGCCGTTGCACCCGATCGCGCCACCATTCGTCGTCGATCGACCATTCCTCCTCGATGGCCGCGATGGCGATCCGCTCGCCGTGTTTGTCGATCAGTGCCATCGGTATTGGCACTGCCGCCGGACGGCCGCGCGCGGTTTCCACCGAAACGGCCCGCGGCAGATTCAGGGGTCGTAGCTGATGAGGGCGTAGCGCCGTTCCGGAATCCTCGACCATGGTTCGATCTCCACGACGCGATAGAGTGGGGAATTGCCATACCGCTGTTCGAGCTGGCGAATGGCCTGGCGGATCGGTGCGGTTCGTTTGGGTGCGAGAAAGGGCAGGAGCTGCTGGCGGGTGGTTTCGTTCACCAGGCCGATCAGATGGAGCACGATACGCTCGGCCGCGCCCTGCAGCTCCAGATCCTGTAGCCGGTGCCGGATGATCTCGACGATTCGCTCTGCGCCGGCGGGCTCGCGAAAGCTGAGCGATTTTTCCCAGGAGCGGTTTTCCTCGATCAGGACATGGAGCTGTGCCTGGCGCACATTCCGGTGCCGCAGCTCGGGACGACCGAAGGCCCGCCGCACGAGCTGGGTGATGCCCAGCAGCAGCATCTCCCGGCTGGTCGAGGGAGCAGGAAGGGTGATCGCCTCGATCACGCTCTGCGGCCGCTGGATGGGCGTCACCGTTAGATCGTCCTGGCCATTGCAGAACTCCCAGGCACGCCGCCCTTCCTTGCCGAAACGCGCCTGCATGGCAGTGGAGGGGAGCGCGGCCACGTCGCCCATGGTGCGCAACCCCAAGCGTTCCATACGGGTGATGGTCTTCGGATCGATCGGGAGCCAGGCTACTGGCAGATCGGCGAGAAAGAGACGAACCACATCCGGCGCGATGAGGAGGGTAGTACCCGCATGCGCTTTGCGAGCCGCGCAGAGGGCGGTGAACTTGCCGGGGGCGATTCCGGCCCGGGGGCGCAGGACCGCGGGAATGAGTTTCAGCAACCGCACCGCGCCAGCTTCCGGGGAGATATCGTGCCGCTGCAAGCCATGAAGATCGACATAACAGCAGCCGGGCGGCCCGGCCTCGATCGAGGGGCTGAATGTTTCCAGCGAGCGCAGGATCTCGTCGAACGCCATCGCTTCCCGCACCGGGTTCGGCTCGATGAAGATCGCTTCGGGGCAAAGCGCCGTCACCTCACGCAGCAGCATGCCTGGCCGTACGCCTCGCAGGGTTGCCTCTGGAGTGCAATCGTTGACCACCGTGCGGCTGTTGGGTGGGGAGGTGAGCACCAGGGGGAGCCCATCGAGCTCCGGTTGGTCGAGCAGCGACATGCGCAGCGCGAAATGAGGAATGATGAGGGCCGCTATCGGCATAGGACATCTCCCAGAAGCACGTCGAAGCACCGAACGAGAGTGCGGGCTCGCCGTCGTAACGCGGGTCGGAAGAGTTCTCTGCCGAGAGTATAGAACAAATGTTCTATATCAACAAGAGGCCATGTCCGGTCATGTCATGACGGGCATAGGGCTGGAAGCAAGAGCGTACGTACGCGTCCGGACAGCAGGGTAGCCAGCTATCGTCGCGCACGACGCTCTCTGGACCCTGCTCCATCTGGAACACAACTACAGAATTTCTGTCCTGGCACAGCGTTCCGGCGGGAGGCGCTTCATGAGTAGAGCACCCATCATCTACCAGGTTGGGAGCGCGTCCGCGGCCGCCCGCGACGGGCCAAAGCCGCGTCGCTACCCAGCAGAAGTCCCGCCCCTGATAGCCGCACGTACCGAGATCAGCGTCTGGAGGATATCTCCCGGGACCGACTCTACGAACCGTGTGGCCGGCCGTTCCTGTCGCAGCATTGCGATCATCTCTCGATACAGCTCCTCGATCGGGCGTGCTCCCGCCGCTCGCTGCAACTGCACCGCATCGCGGTGATTCGGATCGGCCGATTCCGCCCGTGCTTCGAAACGCGCTGCCGCTTCCTCCGAACTGCTCACCAACGCAATTTCGACGAATCGGCCGCCGGCTACTCCGGCGACCCGCTCGAGCTCAACGATGAATGGAGAGCGAAAGAGAAATTGCGGCACCACGACATCCAGCCCCGCCTCCAGATGCGTGCGAATCATTGCCAGGGCTAACCGCCGCGCCGTCATCCCCGCCGCTTGCGGGTCGGCGCTCCATTGCCCGAGCTGCCCACGCAGGGTGTCAATATCCAGCAGCAGCGCCAGTGGCTGCTCGTCGACCAACAACCGCGCCAGGGTCGATTTCCCACTTCCCGGGGCGCCATTGATCAGAATCAGCGAACTCACGATCAGTCGATCTCCCCTGCCGAGCGATGGCGCACCTACGGTGCATCAAGGGTATCGCGATCGAGAGCGACCGCCCCACAGACCGTCCGTACGCCTTTCGGGTGACTGAAAGTCATGCTATAGTCTCCGGATAGAGTGTACGTACATATCTGGCCGAGAAGTTGCAGCTTTCGGCCCGATGTCAGCAGCAGTCGCAGAGCGCTCCCCATGGCCACCACCTCGCGTGCTCGAACTCAAACCCGTGCCGCAACCGCCGCCCGGAGGAAACCCCAGGCTCAGGCAGAGCCGGGTATGCGCCATCGCGCGCGAGCTCGCTGGGACGCGCGCTGGAACGACCAATTCCTCTCGGACGACACACGGCGCCAGCTGCTCGGCGCGCTGCCGATATCGCTCGGCCTCATCTTCGCCTGGATTCTGATGAGTCGGGGGAGCGACGGCCGCATCACCGCGTGGATCTACGATCTGCTGCACGCGATCGCCGGCAACGGCGCCTTCCTGATTCCGCTCTTCCTGATCATGGCCGGTATCAAAGCCATCCTCGATGCGCGGCATCCGCTTCCGGCCGGCAAACAGCTGGCGGGGGGAACCCTGCTCGGCTGCTCGATTCTGGCCTTGCTGGCATTTGCCGGCGAAACCAAACGGGTGGGGGGCGGCGTCATCGGCGACAATCTTGCGCTGCTGCTGAATCACTATATGACCGAATGGATCTGTGCGCTGGTGCTGCTGATCGCGGGGATCTGCGGGGTCTTTCTGTTGACCCGGACCGATCCTCGCCGGCTCAATGCCGATCTCCACTCGATCTGGCGGCAGCTGCGGACGGCTCCGGCGCCAGCAAGCAACGCCTCGTATCGTCTGGCGGAGACCGCCGCGTTCCTACCGCAGCCGCGGACCGCGGCTTCACGCTCGCCGGTGAGCAACGATAGGCTCGAGCAGGCGCCGTTGCCGCCCCCGGTCACCCCGCCCGTCATCAATTTCCCCAATCCCGCTCAAAAGGCGGAGAAGAGCGACAAAAAGGCCAAAGCGCCCCAGATCAATAATGCCAACCTGCCGTTGCCGGATATCACGCAGCTCAAGTACTACGAGGGCCGCGAGGTCGATGCCTCCGAGCTCGAGAACAAGGCAACCCTGATCGAGGAAACCCTCTCCAGCTTCAAGGTCGATGCCCATGTCCGTGAGATCAATCCCGGTCCAGCGGTGACGCAATACACCCTGGAGCCCGGCAGCGGGGTCAAGGTACGCCGCATCACGGAGCTGCAAAACGATCTGGCGCTGGCGCTGGCCGCGCCGAGTATTCGAATCGAGGCGCCGGTGCCGGGGATGGCCCGGGTCGGTATCGAAATACCGAACGAGCACGTCACGACGGTTGGCCTGCGCGAGACGATCGAATCGAGCCAGTTCGGCAAGGGCAAAGCCAAGCTGCCGGTGCCGCTCGGCCGCGATGTCAACGGGCGCTACGTGGTGGGGGATCTGACCAAGATGCCGCACCTGCTCATTGCCGGCGCCACTGGATCGGGCAAGAGCGTCTGCCTGAACGAGATCATCTCTACCTTCCTGCTGACTCGCTCACCCGATGACGTCAAGCTGCTGATGTTCGATCCGAAGATGGTCGAGCTCACCGGCTACAACGGCGTGCCCCATCTGCAATGCCCGGTGGTGACCGAGATGGACAAGGTCGTGGGCGCGTTGCGGTTGGTCGTCGGTGAGATGCAGCGGCGCTACGATCTCTTTTCGAAGGCCGGTGTGCGCAATCTCGACGGCTATCGCATGAAGATCTCCGATGAGCCGAAGGCCGAGAAGGTCCCGTATCTGGTCGTGATTCTCGATGAGCTCGCGGATCTGATGCTGACCTCGCCGATGGATGTGGAAGGGCTGATCCAGCGATTGACCCAAATGGGCCGAGCTGCCGGAATCCACCTCATCCTGGCAACCCAGCGCCCATCGGTGGATGTGATCACCGGCATCATCAAGGCCAATGTGCCGGCGCGCATTGCCTTCGCGGTTTCCTCGCAAACCGACAGCCGGGTCATCCTCGATATGCCCGGTGCGGAACGGCTGCTGGGACGTGGCGACATGCTCTATCTCCCGCCCGATGCCGCCAAACCAGTCCGCATCCAGGGGGCCTTTGTCGAAGACAACGATGTCCATTTCATCGTGGGACATTGGCACGCGGTGACCCCGATTCCGCAATATGCCGAAGAGTGGCTGAACCTCCCGAGCTCATCGGGCGTCGTATCGGGCACGGACGGCGGTTACGAGGACGATCCGCTTATGGAGAAGGCACTGGCGGTCGTGCGCGAGCAGGGGGTGGCTTCCGCCTCCATGCTGCAGCGCCGCTTGCGCATCGGCTACAACCGCGCGGCCCGGCTGATCGAGCAGATGGAGGACGACGGGATCATCGGTCCGGCGGATGGAATAAAAGGGCGTCCGGTCCTCGATATGGAGTAAAATTCGTACACCTGTTCGAGATTCTGGCTTGACAGAATCTGTCGTCGAAGAGGTCGTTTCGAAAGGTCGCGCGCTTGTCGTCCACAACATCCAGCATCGCTGTCAAACCGGTTTCCGATCTCATCGAAGAGCTGGGCCGGCTGCCGGGGATCGGACCGAAAACTGCATCACGGCTGGCATTCTCGATTTTGCGCGGCCCGCGCGAGGATGCGGTCGGCCTGGCGGAGGCGATCCTGACCGTCAAGGAGCGCGTTTTTTTCTGCTCGCGTTGTTTCAATATCACCGAAACCGAGCCCTGCGCCATCTGTTCCGACTCGGCGCGGGAACCGATCATCTGCGTGGTGGAAGAGCCGCTGGACGTGCTGGCGCTCGATCGGACCGGTCAGTTCCGCGGCAAATACCATGTGCTCCATGGGGCGATCTCGCCGATCGACGGCATCGGTCCCGGCAAGCTGCGCATCGCGGAGCTGATCGAACGCGTGAAAACCGAGAAACCCGAAGAAGTCATTCTGGCCACCAATCTGGATATGCCGGGGGAGGCGACCGCCTCTATCCTGCACAGCATGCTAGTGCCGCTTGGTGTCCGGGTCACTCGCCCGGCCACCGGACTGCCAGCGGGAGGAGATCTCGAATATGCCGACGATGTCACGCTGGGTAGAGCGCTTGCCGGGCGGCGAACGCTCTAGGCGTTAGGAATCAGGAGTTGAGCGTTAGAAACGATGCGGCGATGCAGGCCGCCGCTCCTTCCAACACCTACTTCCCAGATTGCGGACATTCTTGAACCGATCGTTATTTGTTTCGTCCTTCTCTCGGTCGTAGAATCAGATCAATGCAAAAACCATCTCATCGACCTTCCGCTATCCATCTACAGGCCCTCGGACGGGCCCGGGATGGCGAGTTTGCCTCTTCCCCGCGGAGCACTTCCGCCGAACCAACCCTCCGACCTCAGGAAGCCGCCCCGAAGAACCGGCATTTTCCGCTGGATGTCCGGCTTGCCCGTTTCACTGATCTGCCGGCTATCGGCTCGATCGAGCGCGTCTATCCGCTCCTTCAGCCACAGTTGAGCCTGAGCGGCTACAACGCCTCGAGCTCGTTGCTGGCCGCACGCTTGCCGCGCGGTTCGGATAAACCGATCTTCATGGTGGCCGAATCGAGTGGCAAAATCGTTGCCTTCGCCGACTTCAAACCGTCGATGCACGACCGGCGCTGGCTCTTGCAGGCCCTCGGCGCCTCCACCGGCGTCTACGATCCCAGCCCGATCTGGGAGGAGCTCGTTTGGGCGAGCGTTCGCCAGGCCGGCATGCGGGGCGTCAAGCGGCTCTATGCACAGGCAACCGCGGGCACGAACGCCCATGTCGCCCTTCGTGCTGCCGGGTTCAGCCCGTACACCACGGAAACCATCTATGTGGCCGATTCGCCAAGAACGCTCGGAGCGGACGCCTCCATGCGCGAGCAGGAATCGTCGGACACCTGGGCGATCCACCAGCTTTACAACGCCTCGGTGCCGCGCGATGTGCTCTATGCCGAAGCGCTGACCTCACACGCCTGGGATATTCAGAATTCGCGCCGCCCGGGGGCCGCGCATACCGAAGGCTGGCTGGTCGACGACTCCAATGGCGCTGTTGCCTATGTGCGGGTCACGAGCGAGCGAGGAGCGCATGGTCTCGATGTGACGTTCCCCCCGGGTTCGGTCAAGCGCGCGGCCGCGTTGCTCGATGCCGTGCTGCGGCGGCTGCGTCTCGAAAAACGGATCAACCGGGTGTACGTTGCCATTCGCGGATATCAACAGGAAATCGAACCGGCCCTGGCCAGATTGGGATTCACCCCAGGTCTGACCCAGGAGCTGCTTGTGCGTTATACGGCGGTACCTATACGGTCGGTGGCGGTGGAGGCGTCACCCCAACATGTAGAACTCGGCGATCGGGTGCCAAGCCAGGCTCCTTCGATTCTGACCGCCACTCCGCATCGGAGTGTGAACGAATGAGTCATCCCGATCTGCTTGGCTGCGCGATGTGGCCCAAGGGGTCACAGCAAAGGAGCATCGATTGAGTACCCAGCTCGTACCTGAAGCGGAATTCGAGGAATACACGGTCACGGAACACGAAGTCACCGACAATTTGGACGATCTTCTGGCCGTTTTGCCGCCGCGCATTCGCGACGGCATCCACGAACTCACCGTCGATGGTTCCCGAGGAAGCCTCATCGAGATCGTGATGGATCTCGGCCGCAAACCAGAAGCCCGCTTCCAGGATGCTGAATACGACATCGGTGACGACGATGTCACCCGGGACGAACTCGGGTATGTCGCGTCCCGCATCGGGCAATTCGGCGACGATAATCGCGCTGGCATCGAGCGAACGCTGCACCGAATCTCCGCTATTCGCAATCGCAGTGGAGAAGTGGTCGGTCTCACCTGCCGTATCGGCCGGGCAGTTTATGGGACGATTGCGATCATCCGCGACCTGGTCGAGTCGGGTGAGAGTTTGCTGCTGCTGGGCCGGCCGGGCGTCGGCAAGACGACTATGTTGCGCGAAGTCGCTCGCGTGCTCGCGGACGACCTGAATCGCCGCGTGATCGTGGTCGATACCTCGAACGAGATTGCCGGAGATGGCGATATCCCGCATCCGGCGATCGGCCGCGCCCGGCGCATGCAGGTCGCCACGCCGACGGCGCAGCACGGCGTGATGATCGAGGCGGTGGAAAACCATATGCCGGAAGTCATCGTGATCGACGAGATCGGCACCGAGCTCGAAGCCGGAGCGGCTCGAACGATCGCCGAGCGCGGCGTGCAGCTGATCGGAACCGCTCACGGCAACACGCTCGAAAATCTGATGATGAATCCGACGCTCTCCGACCTCATCGGCGGTATCCAATCGGTCACCCTCTCTGATGAGGAAGCCCGCCGCCGAGGCACCCAAAAATCGATTCTGGAGCGCAAGGCGCCGCCGACCTTCGCAATCATGGTCGAGCTTCTGGGTCGCGAGGAGGTGGCTGTCCATCGGGATGTGGCTCAAACGGTCGATGCCATCCTCCGTGGCGCTCCTGTGCGTCCTGAGGTGCGTCGACGCGCGCCAGACGGCACGCTCGATATCGAATCACCCGAGGAACTGCGCCGCAATCCGGTGCAGCCGCGCGTTCGGCCAACCCAATCGCTTTCGCGAGGCGATTCGTCGAACGGGCTGGGCCGTGCGGCACGCCCGTCGCTCCCGGAACCGACGTATGAATTTGTCGCGGAACCGAATCCCGAACCGCCGCCGCCGGTTCGCCAGCAGACGCATCTCACCGTACTTCCGGCGGTCGGAGGGTTCAACTTCAAGGGCCGCGGCACCACTGCCAAACCGATCCGGATCTATCCGTTTGGCGTCAGCCGCAACCGGCTTTCGGACGCGATTGACACCTTGCGCGTTCCGGCCGTCATTACGCGCGACCCGCGTGAAGCCGATGTCGTCTTGACGCTCAAGAGCTATTTCCGCACCAAACCGCAGCCGATCCGCGAGGCCGAGAACCGAGGGACCCCGGTCTACGTCCTGCGCTCGAATACTGCCGCTCAGATGGAACATGCGCTTGGCGCGCTGGCGCCGTCGCCGGCAGAACCTGATGAAGGTGTCGTGCCACTGGCCCCCTCGCCGCAGCCGGAGCAACGCCCAGTCACGCCTGCCAGCAGCAGTGCCAGCTCGCCCGCAAACCGCCGCGCGTCGGGTGGTGGAGTTGCCGCGGCGCTCGAAGAAACCGAGGACGCGATCGGGGCAGTCATCGGCGGTATGCACAGCATCGTCCTGGCGCCGCAAACCAAATATGTCCGACGACTGCAGCATCAGCTGGCCGACCGCTACAACATCGGATCGCGCAGCAAAGGCAAAGAACCGAATCGCCGAGTGGAGCTCTATCGCCAGGGCGCCTTCTAGGTGCGTCACGGGGAATTCATTGCCTTCGAAGGAATCGATGGGTCGGGTAAATCGACCCAATCCCGCATCCTGGCCGAGCGCATTCGTGCGCTCGGCCGCACCGTCGTCCTCACCCGCGAGCCCGGGGGAACGCCTATTGGGGAGGCGATCCGCAACCTTCTGTTCGACCGGACCCTTGGCGAGTTCGAGCCGCGCACCGAGGCGCTACTCCATAGCGCGGCCCGCGCGCAGCATGTCGCCGAGCTGATTGCCCCTGCGTTGGAGCGTGGGGACGCGGTCATTACCGACCGCTTCATCGATTCCACGCTTGCCTATCAAGGCGGAGGGAATCATCTCTCTCTGGTGGATTTGGAGAGTATCCAGGCGTTCGCAATTCAGGACACACTGCCCGATCTTCGTATCCTTATCGATGTTCCTCCGGCGACCGGGCTTGCCCGGCGGTTGGCCGATGCGGCACATGTCAATCGGATCGACGAAGCCGGTCTCGCGTACCATTCACGAGTTGCGGAGACCTTCCGCTCGCTCGCCACGGTCCATCCGGAGCGGTGGTTCGTGGTCGATGGATCGCTTCCCGAGCCCGACGTTACCGAGCAGATGCTCGATGCCGTGCGGAACCGATTCGGCTCGTTGAGCGATATCTAAAGAGACCGGTGCGTTGCAGCGACACTGGATTGCGTCATGAAGCTAGCTGTCGTACAGATCAAAGGCTCGCGCGCGGATGCTCTGGTGCAGGGTCTCCTTCAGCGTGGGTTTGCCGTCGACATCGTCAGCCAGGAGAGTTATCGCGGCGAGCAGCGCCGGACCTCTGCCTTCGTGCCTGTCCAGGAAAGCTACCTCCCCGATCTGTTGCGATTCGTCGAGGAACAGGGTCTCGCGGTTGTCAAAATGACAAATCCAATGCTACCGCTGGTCGATCCGGCGGAGTATCATGTCAGCAGCCCCGTACCGTCACTCGATGGCGGCGCAACCGTCTACATCCTCAATCTGAGCCGGTACGAGCGCATTCGATGACCGGCCGGATCGACAACGGGGCAGACCCCTTCGGAGTTCCAGTTTGGAAGAGATCCTAGCCAGGGCGGTACAGGTTTTCCTGGCGCTTGCCGGGGGTTACCTCATCGTTCTGTGGTTCGCCCTCGTGGTCTGGACCTATCGGGATATCGGCTCGCGCAGCAATAGCGTCGTGACGCAGGTTTTCGCCACGCTGCTCTCGCTGCTGTTCTTCATTCCCGGCACGCTCCTCTACATGCTCATGCGGCCGCGCACCACGCTCGACGAAGCCTTCCAGCGCTCGCTGGAAGAGGAATATCTGCTGCAAGACATCGAGGAAACGTCGCTGTGTTCTTCCTGTCAGCGGCAGGTGTCCGATGAGTACATCCTGTGTCCACACTGCCAAGCCAGCCTCAAGCACGCGTGCGCATCCTGCAATCAGCTCGTCAAGAACGGCTGGCCGGTGTGCCCCTATTGCGGCTCCGAGCAGAGTGAGCTCTCCATTTCAATCCGTGAACGGGTCGAACCGCCCGCTGAGCGCTATCTCGAGCGTGGATCGCGCAGTTTCCGTCAGGTAACAGCGCCATCGGTTCGAGAAGTGCCTGCTCCGCAGCCTGCGCTCGAATTCAGCTATCAGGCAGAGCTTGCCGCCGTGGCCACCCAGCTCGAGGTCCCGGCGGAACCGGCCGCCGCAGCAGCCGCCGAGGTGGCGCCGGACAATGAGGCTGCTCCGATCAAGCTCTTCGATCGGAAGCGCACCCGTGCCCGCAAGCAGAAAAACGGTGCAACCCAACCCGATGAATCCGTTCCAACCGCCGCCGAGGAAATGAAGGTCTCCCTCGACGAAGCGGTTGTCGAGGATACCGCGGTCATCTCCAAGTTCGTCGCCAACGGGAATGGCAAAGGGAACGGCAACGGTTCGCACGACCGTGATGACCTTGCTGCCACTGAACCGGTCGCCGAGGCTGCGGAATCCGAGCTTGAATCGGAATCCGACGAGATCATCATCAAGACCACGACGTATCGCTGATCAGGGCCGTTTTTGGCAACCTCGCAGCCACTGCTGAGCCGCTATGCGGAGTGTCCGGCTTGTACGGGATCCGGATGAATGGAGGGTGGTCGCTGGGTAGCACCCGCTCACCCTGCCCTCTCCGCGTGCGCGGGGGAGAGGGTTCTGCCGCCACCCAAAGGGATGCGCGTATCCCTTCTTGTCCACCCGGATTTCGTATAAGCACATCCCTACCCAATCGTCCTGATTCCGTACCAGCTTGTTTGCCTGATTTCCTGGGCGATTCGGCAGCCCGCTACGAGAGATTCCTCGACTTTGCTGCAGCGAAACTTCCCTGAGACGGGAGGGCGCAGAGGCCCTTCTCTACGACCATTGGAGTTTCCGAGCCGGGCGGCCACAGGGAGCTGCCTCTCCCTATGGGGGTGGTGTTTGCAAGGGTGGAGGCTCCGCCGCGCGGCATGACGGACTACGACTGTTGGGATGAGGTTTTTCTGGCGTTTTCTTGCGACCCTTCTCGCGAGCTGCCGATCGACTCTGGAATCCGGGTTGGCTCGGCGTCCGGCCGGATGCGGAAATTGAATTTCGTTCGAAACGCCGCGTAAAAGTCCGTTTCGCCCACGGAAATCAACCGGCAGAGATTCTCCCCTCGGCGCACCCGCACCACGTCGTCCGGTGCGAGCTCGTCGGCGACCCGTCCATCCAGAATCAACGTGGCTTCATAGCGCGAGGTGAAGAGCAAATCGATCTTCGCCGATTCTGCCGCAACCATGGGCGTGCGGATGGGGGAATGACAGCTGATTGGTACGATGGCGAACCCCTTCACGCCCGCGGTCAAAATCGGGCCGCCGGCCGCCATGCAGTAGGCGGTACTCCCGCGCGATGTCGACACGATCATGCCGTCGCCCGGAAACGTGTTGACGTAATAGCCATCGATATAGAGCTCGATATCGATCATGCGCACGCCACTTCGGATCACGACATCGTTGATGGCCCAACCCTGATCCTCTGAGCCTCGCCGGCTGTGGATCGACGCCTGCAGCGTGGAGGACTCGTCGATCGTGTAGTTCCCGGAGATAAGCGCATCGAGTGCATCGTTCCAGTGATCCCGCTCGACTTTCGCCAAAAACCCAACTTTGCCAAAATTGATGCCCAGCAGTGGAGCGTTCGGATAGGCTTTGGCCGCCCGCATCATCAACCCGTCACCTCCCAGCACGAGGATGGCGTCGACCTGCTTGGCCGCATTGGGGGAGAGCTCGGCTTCCTCGACCAGCTCGATCCCCAATTCTTCGATACGTTGCCGAATCTCAGCTGCGAGCTGGTGCGCCTCGGGCTTGCTGAGCGCGGCCACCAGACCGATCGCCCTGGGCTTGACCGCTTCGATGGAATCACTCATAGCTGCGTCAACTTCCTTCCTGGGCGGTTGCCCAGGGTGGGGTCAGGTAGTCGGATGAGTCGCGATCCGGGCGATAGCGGTAGAGGCGAGCAGGGCGATGCGAGCCGTCACGTCTGGTCGAGCCGGTCACGGTCAGAATGCCGAGCGCCGACATGCGTCGCCGGAAATTTCGCTTGTCGAGCTTGCGATCCAACACGGTTTCATATGCGGACTGCAGCTCGCTGAGTGTGAACTCCGGCGGCAGCAAATTGAAACCGATCGTGGTGTAGTCGAGCTTCGAGCGCACCCGAAAGAGCGCATACTCGAACACCTGCGAGTCTCCAGCGCTCAGATTATCCAGCGCCGGCGCGCGTTCCCAGCGGCCAGACGATGGAGCGACAAGCTGGTCGGCGCTGCTGACGAGTGCTACATAGCTCACCACGATGCGCCAGACGCCGTTTTCCACGACCGCCATGGTATAGAGCTGTTCCAGGTATTGCTCCGGCACGCCCAGATGAGCTCGGAGTGATTCCCGCGCGAGCAGATCGATCGATTCCAGCCTGCTCGGGCTGGACCGCGGGAGCTGCTGGATTCCCTTCGATCTGTCGAGCAGCACATAGAGTCGATCTTCGAAGATCGTGAACGCTGCGACGCGGATGTCGACCTCTGGAGCGGGCAATGCCTGCTCTGGTTCTCCGCTTACGTCGAGCTCGATTCGATCCCGATCGTTCAATGCCGCTCCGTCGCCTGGTCCGGCGCATGACACATACGTTCACAGGTCGCCGAGCGCAAGTTTACCCGTGCTAGGCTATCGCCGATTGCGCGAAACGAAGGAGTGCCATTGTGACGAGTGCCAGCAGGATTCAGGACGGAAACGTCGTCGCGGTTGTCCGTCTCGACGATCTTTCCAAAGCCGTCGAGCTCACCAAGGCGCTTACGGCCGGAGGTGTGACTTCGGTCGAGTTCACGTTCACGAATCCCAAAGCCGCAGAGGTCATTACCGTCGTACGGGACGCGGTGGGCGAATCTGCATTTATCGGCGCGGGGACGGTGCTCGATGCCGAAACCGCGCGGATCGCGATTCTGGCCGGCGCCGAATATGTCGTTACGCCCTCGTTTCGTCCGGAAACTATCCAGATGTGCCGCCGATACAGCATCCCGACGGTCATTGGCGCCTTTACGCCCACCGAGATCTTGAGCGCCTGGGAGTCGGGTGCGAATTTCGTCAAGGTGCACCCCGCCAGTCTCGGCGGTCCGAAATACTTCAAGGACGTGCTCGCACCCTTTCCTCACATCAAGCTCATTCCCTCTGGCGGCGTCACGCTCGATAACGCCCCGGATTTCATCAATGCTGGAGCGGTTGCGGTGGCACTTGGCAGCGCGCTCGTCGATCCCAGTGCGATCGATGCCGGCGACTGGTCTGCCATTACTGCTCGAGCCAAGTCACTTTTCGACTCTGTGGCTGCGGCTAAATCGAATCGAAGCTAAATCCAAAATAGCTGTCAGACTCGACAGGTCTGGTGGGCAGCTTCGTTATCGGGCGGCGCTTCTCTGAGAATAAGCTTCTCCCATGGCTGATACGGAATCCGGATGAATAGTTGGGGGTCGTCCCCCTCTCCGGCTCTCCCCCGTGCGTGGGGGCGAGGGTTCTGCCGCCACGCGAGCGAATGCGCGCATCCCTTCCGATCCATCCGGATTCCGTTTGGGTCGCATGGCAAAACGGGCGGCCACAGGGAGCCGCCCCTAACATCGGGGAGCGTTTTTATGGGTAGGAGCGCCGCCGCGCGGCATGACGGACTGCGACAGCCTGGCGGGTTACGCTAGTGCGCATCGTCCGGCTCGATGGCGGCTTGTTCGGGCAAGATCGACTGGGCTGCTGCGACCGCTTGTTCGGTGCTCATTTCCGACAGCACGATCTTTCGCACGATCCCGTCCTTATCGATGAAGATGTGGGTTGGGAAATTGTAGATCGGATAGGTCGGACTGGTGAGCGAGCGATCGGGATCGAGCAGAATATCGAACGTCACCCCGTTCAGCTCGGCGAAGTTCATCGCTTCGGAGGGCTTGTCGCCGAGGCTGACCGCGAGCAGGGTGAGCCCCTGCGGTTGCAGCTCCTGATAGGCTGACTGGATGTCAGGCATCTCCGCACGGCATGGTGGACACCATGAACCCCAGAAATTGAGCCATACCGGCTGACCCCGAAAGTCACTTAGATGAACCACTTGCCCTTCGGGGCTGATTGCGACGAAGTCGGGTGCTTCTTCGCCCACCTTCGGAAGCAGATTGGAATTGACCCCGGCGTTGCCGAGGTCACCCAAACCTGCGCGTCCAGCGATGTACCAGGCCAAAAGCAAAATACCCACGGCCACGCCAAGCCCGAGCAAGACTTGTTTGCGCCGGGCGCTGCCAGCGCCCGGCTTGGACTCGGCCGGATTCTGCGTTGTTAAGAGCTCGTCCACTGGTGAATCAGCCGACTCCGCCATAGGCATGCAATCCGCCGAAGAAGTAGTTGCCGTAGTATGTGAATGCCACCGCAATAAATCCGATGATTAGAATGATGGCGCTGCGCTTGCCCCGCCACCCGCGCAAGGAGCGCGTGTGCAGATAGACACCATAGACCAGCCAGGTGAAGAGCGCGGCAGTCTCTTTCGGATCCCACGACCAATAGGCGCCCCAAGCCCGGTGCGCCCAAATGGAACCCAGGATCAACACCAGCGCGAGCATCGGGAAACCGACCGTCACAGCGCGGAATCCGATGTCGTCCAACATATCGGAGCTCGGTAGCCAAGCCACCTGCTTGCGGAGCTGAAAAAGAAAGAGGACCGCCGCGGCAAATGAGACCGCGAAGGTGGCGTACGCCAGGATGGCAGCGGAGACGTGCAGTGTCATGAGCGGGCGATTCTGGAGTGCCGGATTGAGTGCATCGACCTCGCGCATGCGCGGCGGCAACGACCAGAGATAGAGGCACATTCCCATAGCGATCGTCATCACGATCGCCCCGAGCTGTTTCACCTCATAGAAGCGCTCGAACAGCATGTAGGCCAGCGTCAGCACGAACACGAACGCCAGACTGAATTCGTACATGTTCGAGTAGGGACCGCGATGCGAGGCAATTCCCCGGGTAAGTACGGCAAGTCCGGCGAAGGTTGCAGCGAACCAGCCGAAGAGCGTGCCGAATCGGCCTGCGCCCGCTGAGCCCGGTCCGAATTCCGCAGTGGAGCTGCTAACGGTGATCCCCGTATTGGTCGCCATCGCGGCGTGGCGTAGCCGAATGCGGCCGATGCCGTACACCATATAGGACACCCACGCCGCGGCCACCGCGATCGACGCCGCCGCGAAGAGATAGAACGAGAGTTTGACCATACCTTCCATGCGCGTGTCCTTCGTGTGGTTCGTTGGCTCGTCGGCCCGCTGTCATTCCAATACTACGATGCTTGCCCCAAGGCATGCGGCGTGGATACCGAGGGCGGATCGGCCGCGGCCACGCAAGCGCAAGGCGATCCCCGCTGAGTTTCGGTCTCAACACGTCCTGCTATTGGCGATGGGTGTAGCCGAAACGACGGCCACGAACATGTCTGTCAGATCCGAGCATCCGGAATCGAATTCGCAGTTGTCGAGCGGCAGCCGCACGCGGCGCCGAAGGACCCCTGCTCGAACCACGCCCGGATCGAGCGGTCTGCTTTCGACAACTCGATCGGGCGCGAGGATGCGAATTAGTCTCCCAGACCTTGAATTCCGCCGGGTGTAGCGTCCGGGATCGGCGTCGCCGGAAGGGGCGCTGCGGAGGATTCCTCGCGGGCTTCAGCTACGAGATCGGGGCTGACTGGTCCGGCGTCATTCCCGAATGCCTGGCGGACATAGGAAAGGACCGCGGCGATCTGCTCATCAGAATATGCGCCGCCGAATCTTGGCATGCCACCACGTCCGTTGAGGACGGTCAACACGGCTGGTTTTGGATCATCCAGCGTCACGAAGGCGTTGCCCGCCAATGCTGGAATTGCGCCATTGATCGTAGGCGCCGACCCCGGAACGCCTTCGACACCTTCCCCACCAGCCCGGTGACAGGCGATGCAGGTCGTGTTGTAAATCTCTTCTCCCTCGGCAATCAGGCCGGCGGCCGCCGGCGATGACTCCGCGACCGGTGTGCCCTGTGCGCTGCCAAAGCGGGGCGCAAAGACAACAAGAAGTGCAGTCGCTACGCAGAGCATGACTACCAGGTGACGGTATGTCTTCTTCATCCTGACCCTCCTTTCGGTGTCGCCGGCGCCCACCGCCGGCGAACCTTCGATCAACTTCCCTTCGCCACCCGCTCGTCGAGCGCCACGAGTTGTTTCCATGCGGCCTGGATCGCGCCTTCTTGCCAACTGGCTTCATTGCTCAGGAATGCGCCAGCGAAGTAGATGCGTCCGTCCGGCGGGATGAGCTTCGGCAGCTCGTTCTGGAAGCCGGCGTTCGACCAGGTGGCCCAGGCGCCCTTGCTGTATGGCTCGCGATGCCAGGCAACCGAGAAGCCCTTTTCGAATTCGTCCTGGTACGCGGGTCCATGGATTTTTGCGCCATAGTCGACCGCGTACCTGATGCGGTCCTCATATGACTTGTTGCTCATCTCGACGGCACTCGTGCCGAAGTTGTAATACCCCTGAATGACTCCCTTTTGTTGGTGGTAGTCCCAGGTGGGATAGGAGATACTGCCAATCATCCCGTCGTCGACCGACGTGATTCCGCCGTAGATCCAGTCGTCCTGCTCCCAGAACCGGCGTTTGAATTGCAAGCCGATCTTGCCAACGGGAGCGTAGCGACAGGCCGCCATCGCCGTCCGCACTTCGCTCGACAAATCGACATCGGGCATGTCGAGCAGGACTGAGAGCGGTATGGTCGTCATGCAGTAATCGGCCGTGATCGTCTGCGTGTCTCCAGTGCCAGCTCCATAGACGATCGTGACGCCAGCGTCGTCCTGATGAATTTCCAGTACCGGGGCATTCAGATGAAGCGCAGGAGTGACCGCTGGTTGGAAGCCCTCTTCAAAAAGCTGTGCCATACCCTTGGCCGGTTTCAGCATGACGGGCTGCTGAAACAGTGAACCCCAGGGTGTGAAGTCGCCGTGGGCCGCTGCGAACGGCAGGACATCTTCCAGCTTGAACGGTTCAGCTGGGAGGAGGACGTCGTGTCCGGCTCCCATCAGCGCGGTCCAGCCGCGGGACGTGTTAGGTCCATACGTTAGGTCGTCGCGGGATAGCAGGCCAACGTCGATCAAATAGTCGACGAACTTGTCGCGGTCCTCTTCGGTCAGCTCATCATCGAGCTGTCCCTGGTTGATGGCTTTGGCGAGCAGCTCCGAACTATACCCTCGCATATCGATGAGTGCCTGGCGAATCCTGACCGGCTTGCCCGCAAGACGTCCCGCAGCGGGATCCTCCTGGTAGACAAAGGCGTTCATGTTGAGGTTCTCGTGGTTGATGCAGGGAATATGGAATTCGCTGAGATAGTGCTGAAGTCCCCGGTGCATGTAGGGGATGCGCCACGCTCCGAGATCGACCCATTGTCCCTCGTCGAAGTCACAGACCTGTCGCTCACCACCAAACTCATGCGTATGCATTCCACGGCGAACAGTGAAGGCGTGTCCTGCGACCCGGTCCTGGGCCTCCAGGATCGTCACGTTGTAGCCCTTATTCATGAGCTCGTATGCACAGACCAGACCGGCGCACCCAGCACCCAGGATGACGACGCTTTTCCCTTCGCCGCTTGTGGTCAGCTCGGGAGGCTGCTCAAGCGAAGCGGCCTGCGCCATATGCCCCCAGGCGGACATCGCGCTCATCACCGCCGCCGTCCCGCCAGCCACGCCTACGGCCTGAATGAACTGGCGCCGGGTGACTCGAGGCTTTCCATCACCTTGCCCATCTGCCTTCCGGATATGCGTCATCGTCATACCTCCTCCTGCCGCGCTCGACGGACCTCCGAGCGCACGCGTTCCGTTGTCTTCCCTTCGTCTGAGCTTAGTTCGGTTTCCAGACGATGATGAAAACTCGAAAGGCAGCAATTCCGGATTCCAGCACTGAAAATACTTTCTGGGGAAGGTTCCTCGAAATGTACCTAATTTTAAGTAGATTCTGGATCCGAACCACCATCGAGGTCCGGGAGTCGCATCGCAACCGCGAGCGAGCGAGTGGCACTCGCCTGAGAACGAAGCGGACCGAACTCACGTTCGGCCAACCGCGATGCGGGTCAAATCAGCAGCCCGGTACTTTGCACGACTCTTTTCAATCGGTTCGGACATGTCTCACGCGAAAGCAAACAGATGCGCCCTGATGGACGCATCTGTCGCGCAAAGTGCTCAGCGGATTCCGTTTATTGGGTGGTCAGATTCCCAGCGGCACCAACGTTGGTCTCGGCGGGTTCTCGAATCGCGAGCTCGGCGCCGAACCGTTTCGAAAGTTCGGCCACGGAATTGCGGAAGTCCTTTTGCCCAGACCAGTCGCGTTTGGCGAGTGGCGCCATGGCGAGCTGAGTGGCTCCCTGGGGGCCGTTTTGATCGAATATCGCCCGGATACGCCGATGCGGCAGGTAGAAGGTAACAAAGAGTCCGCCTACGAGAAGGAAGGCAGCGATCCAGAAGATCGGCACACCTGGATTGCGCGCGACCTGTAATAGCGTGTACCGATTTTCGCGCACGAATTCCACCGTATAGTCACCGACCTGCAGCGGCTGTCCCTGGTTGAGAACCGCATCCGGCATCGTGGTTCCGGCCGCCGCCGCGAGGCTCTTCACTTGCACATACATCTGCCCGCTTTGCAAGTTCAACGTATCGAGCATCGGGGCATTTGCCCGGTCGTCGTCGGGCGCGATCACATTGAGCTGGATGCCGAGAGGGGTGAGATCGATGATGCCGGCCGGAGCGTCGGGGTTCGAGGTCGCCCGATACGTTCCCAAATCGATGGAATCGTTGTAGATGACATTGCCGCCCTGATCCAGCACCCGAAATTCGGCGGCTTGTCCGAAGCTCGTCTGATAGAAGGTCGTCGTTCCGTACGACATCGGATTGTTGACCGTGATCGACTGCTCTTTGACCTCTTTCCCGTTCTTGTAGAGGATCAGGTCACTTCGATAGCTGGCGGGGGAACCGTCTTCGCGCCAGCTGTCGTTGAACTGCTCCAGCTTGACGCTCAAACCGGTGCCATGGCCGACATCACGCACCGAACCTTCGGGAACGATGAACTCATTCTCTTTGAACCCATAGCGCGCCCCGACGATGCCGCCGACCAGGATGAGAATGAGCGCGAGATGGAAGGGGAACGTCGCGAGCTTGGCCCAGCGGTTCTTGTCCGCGTAGACGTGGATCGCGTCGCCACTCGGTTGGGAGAGCACGCGATAGCGGCGTTTCTTCAGTGCGGCGGTGTAGGTCTTTACCGCTTCGTCCATGGGCGAAGCGAGCGTGGCATAGGCGGAAACTTCGGCATTGCGAATGAACCCGCGGGTGGTGGTGACGGTCGGTTCGTTGATCGTGCGCCAGATGCCCGGCGCCCGGTTCATGGTGCAGACAGTGATGGCAACGGTCAGGACCCCGAGGATGAACATGAACGGGATGGAGTGGAAGACATCCCAGTCGTACCACCGGTCGACGATCGTGGTGGTCCCCGGAATGTTGTCCGCAATCGATCGGGGCACCGACGATCCGCGCAGGGTGCCGATGAGCACCAATACGGCCAGAATCGCAATCTCCACCACCGCCGCCCGGACGGAACAGAAGAATCGCCAGATTCGGTCGACCGCCGTTTCCAGGGGGGCGTTGCGGAATCCTCGTTTTTCGAGTGTGGCTTGCGCCATGAGCGTTCGTCCTCTGGAGTGGTGAGCCGGATGGCTCAGATCGTTGGCTCCCATGGAGTCCAGGGAACCACGGCGGCGATGCGGGCGAAGAGCTGCTGGTAAATGCCCAGCAACATGATCGCCCCGACTGCAATCATGATGCCACCACTCACGCTATTGACGGCGGAAAGATGCCGGGTCAGACGTTTCACGATGCCGGATGTGGTGCCGAGGGCAGCAAATCCCAGGAACGGCACCGCGAGTCCGGCCGAATAGGCGACCAACAGCCAGGCCGCGCGAACGGTATCACCCTGCCCGGCGGCCATGGTCAGAATTCCACCCAGAATCGGACCGACGCACGGCGACCAGCCGGCCCCGAAGGTTGCGCCGATCACGAAGGACGATGTGACCGAACCACTCGACTGGGTGAACTGCTGAATTCGTCGCTCTCGTCCGAGAATCGGCAGTGAGATCAGGCCAATTTGCTGCAATCCAAGCAGCATCAGCAGCACGCCGCCGATCCGCACCAGCCAGAACCGGTTGCTGGCAACGACATCGGCGGTGGACACCAGGGAACCAGCGGCTCCGAGCGCGATGCCCATGGCGACGAAAACCGTGGAAAACCCGATCACGTACGCGATCGCATTGCGAAAGACGCGTTGCCGGTCAATGGTCGGACCATTGACCGACACGCCCGCGATGTGACCAAGATAGAGCGGAATGAGCGGAAGCACGCAGGGCGACGTGATCGAGAGCACACCGGCGACGAAGGCCGTGATTATCGAGACATTGCTGTTCATCTGCGCGTGTTCACGATGTGGATTCCCGGTTTCGACAGCCCATTTCGGGCACTCCGAAACGCGCCGGGATGGCACGTGGAATGGTACCATTGACCGGTGACAGACGCCGCTAACACCCTCTCCAAATCAACTCCGTCGACCTCCAGCCGCGACCGGATTTATCGAACCGAGGCGATCGTGCTGAGCCGTTTCGATCTCGGCGAAACCGATCGCATATTCACGTTACTCACGCGCGACCGCGGCAAGATTCGCGCGGTTGCCAAGGGCGCCCGAAAACCTACCAGCAAGCTGGCGCCTTCGCTCGAATATTTCACACGCTCACGGATGATTCTGAGCCGTGGCCGGGATCTCGACATCATCACATCGGTCGAGGTTCTGGAACGGCCGGACAATCTCGGAGAGCGGATCGACGCTTTTTCCCATGCCTGCCATCTGGCCGAAGTGACGAACAAGCTGGTGCCGGAGGAGCAGGACGTTCCCGACATCTACCGGCTGCTCTCGGCGGCCCTTTCCGAGCTGGACGGTTCTGGTAGCCCCTGGCTCCTGGCCCGTTGGTACGAAATGGCGCTGCTGGCACTGACCGGCTACCGGCTCGATCTCTATCACTGTGCGAATTGCGGCAACGATTTGCAAGCCGAGCCAAATGTGCTCGGCATTCGCAGCGGTGGCATCGTCTGCCCCGATTGCCGAGCGATCGATCCAAATGGCCGGGTGATGTCGATCAATGCGCAGAAGATCCTGCGCTCGCTCGACCGAAATGGGATGTCGGAATTGCGCCGGATTTCGGTCGAACCGGTCCTGGCCGGAGAGATCGAGGCGACGCTTTCGGTCTATATCCGATCAATCGCCGAACGCGAGTTCTCGAGCCTGAAAGTACTCAGAGAGATCCGGGAAACCGCACCGTTTTACGATTCCTGATCGCGCCGCCAGGTGCGCATGAGCGATTGCTGCCGTCGCCAGGCGGCAATCTCGGCGTGATGTCCGCTCAGGAGCACCGGCGGTACGCTCAGACCGCGATATTCGGCAGGGCGGGTATAGTGCGGATACTCCACCAGTCCGTCCTGATGCGATTCTTCGATAACCGAAGCGTCATCGATCACCCCGGGAATGAGTCGGGTGACTGCATCGACGATCACCATGGCCGGGAGCTCCCCGCCTGTCAGCACATAGTTGCCGATCGAGATGTCTTCGGCTCCCAGCAGCTCTCCAGCCCGCGCGTCGATCCCCTCATAGTGCCCACAGACGAGCACGATCTCGGGTTCGGCAGCAAGCTCACTCGCGAGCAACTGGTCGAAGGTGCGCCCTCCGGCGCTCGTGATGAGCACCCGCGCTGGGCGGTCGCCGAGCACATCCTCGACGCCCTCTACGATCGGCGGAGCCATTAGCACCATGCCCGCGCCGCCGCCGTATGGCCGGTCGTCGGCGGTTCGATGCCGGTCATGCGTCCAGTCGCGCAGGTCGTAGATGGCGATCTCGATCAGGCCGGCGTCGATCGCGCGCCGGATGATGCTCTCGCCAAAAGGCCCTCCGAACATTTCCGGAAAGAGCGTGAAGATCGAAAATCGCAGGGTCATGCGCGTGACAATGTCTCGAGCAATGTCGGGGCCGCGCCGCTCATGGATGTCACGATCACGTTCGGCGCCAGCTCGGCCGATGGCACTTCCCCGGTAGTCGGCCGCTGATACCAGACCGTGCGCATCCCTGCTCGTGAGGCGCCGCCGACGTCCATACGCAACGAATCGCCGATGTGCAGCGAACGTCCGGCCGTCGCGTCGAGGTTGTCCAATGCCGTCCAATAGATTTCGGGGCGGACCTTGTAGAACCCGCATGATGCCGAGCTTACGATGCTGCTGAACGCGTCGATCATTTCAAAACGCTCCAGCGACCAGAGCAGGAAGTCGTGATGGATTGCGATCGAGACGATCCCGAGCGGTATCCCTTGTCTGGCTAGCTCGGCGACCGTCTGGGGAGCGCCTTCGACCGGCGTCGCCGACTGAAAGGCTCGACGCATGATGGCATCGATGGAGATGTCGATTGCCTCCCAGGACATCGCGAATCCAATGCGTTCCAGAATCGTTCGCACGGCCCGATCAGCCGGGAGCTCGTGCCCATGGCGATGAATGGCCTGACGCAACTTGCGATATTCGGCATCGGCGCTGGCGAGTGTCGCGGCTGGTACATCGATCTCGCCGATTTCGTGCCAGTACCGCAGGACATCGCTGACCAGCGTGTGGACTTCGATATCGAACCAGCTGTCGCACTCGACCAAGGTGTTGTGAAAGTCGAAGGTGATCGCCGTGCTCACGACGCGAGGCCTTTCTCAAGCAAGGGGTGGATCGAACGAAATGCGTCGACGATCACAGGATCGAATTGCGTCCCAGCGCATCGCCGAAGCTCATCGAGTGCCGCGCCGGGCGATATCGCGTGCCGGTAGGGTCGATTGGTTGTCATGGCATCGTAGGCATCGACGATGGCGATGATGCGCGAACCTAGCGGAATCGCGTTGCCGGCTAGACCAGCAGGATACCCACCGCCCTCGAATCGTTCATGATGATGGCGAACCAGCCGCGCGGCACCTCGAATCGATTCGTTCGACGCCAGGAAATCGGCGCCGCGGACCGAGTGCGCGCGCATCTCGGTCCATTCGGCAGCATCGAGCGCCGCGGGTTTTTCCAGAATCGACCGGGAGACCGTGAGCTTCCCGATATCATGCAGCCATGCCGCTTCGATCAAAGGCGTCCGGTCGCATTCGTCCAAAGCGATACGATCGGCAACGGCCTTTGCCATTGCGGCCACGATCCCTGCATGGACATAGAGCGGTTCGTCCAAGACGCGGATGCGGTCGGCCAGCGTCGTGCAATCGTGCCATTTTGGAGAACCAAACAGCTCAGCCAAATCCTGAGATTCCAGACGAACGGTGGACATTCCGATATCCAGTGTGTAGCTCGCTCGAACGCGCGAAGTAGAATCCAAGTATGAACGCTCGCCCGCGCATCATGCGCCTCCGATTCCTGGCCGTCGCCACGTTGTTGCTGGTGGCGATGCCGCTCCTGGCTGGGGCGCAGAGCTTTCCCTCGGCGGGGGGCGGTCAGGATGGGGTGCTCCGTCTTGCCGGACCGGTCGATCTCCAGACGCTGGATCCGGCGAAGGCAAAGGACCTCGGCACGCTCTTCCTCGTTCGGCAAATCTTCAGCGGCTTGACGCGCCTGGATGACGAGCTGCAACCAGTGCCAGCCCTGGCGGAGACGATCGACGTTTCCGACGACGGTCTTACCTACACGTTCACTTTGCGGCGTGATGCTCGTTTCCAGGACGGGAGCGATATCACCGCGGACGACGTCGCCGCTTCGCTCACCCGCGCGCTCGATCCTGCCACCACCGGCGGCGATGCCAGCCTGTTGGCCGCGCCGACCTTCCTCTCGGACATCGCCGGAGCGAAAGAGCTTCTTGCCGGTGAAGCGACGAACCTTTCGGGCGTAAAGGTTATCGACGACCTGACTCTCGAAATCCAGCTGACTCAGCCTCGTTCGACGTTTCTGATGCGACTCGCTACCGGTCCGGCCTCGGTCATCGACCCGAATGATATCGACAAGGGCGATGAATGGTGGGCCGACCCGAACGCGTCCGGTCCCTTCGCTATCGATGATTTCGATATCGATTCCAGCATGACGCTGGAGCCGAACGGTGATTACTTCGCTGGAAAGCCCGCGCTCGACCAGGTGCGAATTCTTCTCGGTGCGGATGCGCTGCAACCGACCAATCTCTACCAAACCGGCGCCATCGATGTGGCCGGCGTCTCCTTCTTTTCGCTCGATCGCGCCCTCGACCCCGCCAGCGACCTTTACGCGGATCTGCAGCAATCCGATCTCTTCGCAGTCGAATATTTGGCAATGCGCAGCGATGTCGAGCCGCTCAACGACCCGAATATCCGCAAAGCGCTCATCCTGGGATTCCCCCGGGAGATGGTGGCGAACGTGTCATTCGACGGCCGCGCGGCGCCCGCGCTGGGGTTCATTCCTAATGGCATGCTCGGCCAGGCAACCTGGCCGGTCGATGGGTGGGATTACGATCTCGATGCCGCCCGGCAAGCCATTGCCAATTCTTCGTATGGCTCCGCCGAGAACGTTCCGCCCATCACTATCTATGCGAATGGACCACCCGATCGCCTGATCTCTTTCAAGGAGGTTATCGAGCGCGATCTTGGTTTGCAGATCGATCTGGTCAATGTCGAATGGACCGAATTTATTGCCACGCTCCCGAAGCAAACGTACCCCGCCTATGGGATCTATTGGGGGGCCGATTTTCCCGATCCGGAAAGTCTGCTGCTCACGCTCTTCGGCACCGGGCAGGCAGACAACTACGTAGGTTATTCGAATCCCGAGTTCGATGCGCTTCTGCAGCAGGCTGCCGCCGAACAGGATCCCGAGGTCCGCGATCAGCTCTATACACAAGCAAACCAGCTGTTGATGGACGATGCGGTCGTCTTGCCGTTCTATTACGATCGCAGTTACATGCTCGTCCGTCCCTGGGTGCATGGTCTGAAGCTCACTCCGCTCGGAATTCTCTCCCTCGACCAGATCACCGTCGAAACGTGAGCCGCCCATCTGATGATCAAGATCGCCCAGGCATTTCCCACCTCGCAGCCCCAACCGCTCACGCCAGAAGCCGCCGCTCGACATCGCTTCGATTGGGCTGGGCGGCTCGATATCAATGATCTGAACCGAACGCTTTCCAGCTTCCCCGGGCGTTCGAGCTGGATACCCGAGTTGGACGAAGTACTGATCGTAGGACCCTGGCGCAATCGGGACGATATCGCCGCGGTCGCCCAAATCTCGGCGGTTCGACGACTCGACGACCTCATCGCCACGAGCCGGGAGGCATCATTTCAGCTCGGTGCGCAAGCCTTCGTGATGCCGGAATGGAACGAAACCCGCAACCGCCACTTCTACGAACGGAATGGGCTCGATCTGCTCGAAGATGTCATTTCCTACGAAGTGGACGCCGGGATATCTCGGTCGGACGAGCTTCGAATCGACAGCCCGCTTCGGCTGATTGCGGCCGACTCCCCGCTCTTCGGCCAGATCGTCGCGATCGACCATGCGGCTTTCCCCTGGCTCTGGCGCAATTCGCACCTCGAATTCGAGCACTATCTCTTTACCCCGGGGGTCGAGATTTGGGCGCTACGGAACCAATCTGGAGCGACGGTCAGCTATGCCGGCATCACGAGCTATGCCGGGTGGGGACATCTCGACCGGGTTGCGGTCGACCCGGCTTGGCAGGGGAGGGGCTACGGTGAGCGGACCGTGCGGTTCGCCATTGCCCGGCTGCGACAGCTCGGAGCGCGCCGGGTAGGGCTGAGCACCCAGCGCTCCAATGTGCGGTCACAACGGCTCTACGCCCGAATCGGATTCCAGCAAACCTGGCAGAACGATTACCGCATTTATGGGACACTCGCGCCGGGCGCTCCGACCGACGAGCCCCTGGACTCGGACGGATTCGATCGAAGATGACTAGCTCATTCGGAACCATTTATCGTTTGACCACCTGGGGAGAGTCGCACGGTCCCGCGCTTGGCGTCGTGATCGAGGGATGCCCCGCGGGGATCCCCCTGGCCGTCGAGGACATTCAGGTCCAGCTCGACCGCCGCCGGGTTGGTCAAAGCAAGGTCACCACACCGCGCAATGAAAAAGACCGCGCGGAAATCCTTTCCGGCGTTTTCGAGGGCGTCACCACCGGCGCGCCGATCTCCTTGATCACCTACAACGGCGATGTGGACTCATCCAAATACGAGAACCTGCGCGACGTCTTCCGCCCTGGACACGCCGATTACACCTACTGGGCCAAATACGGCCATCGCGACCATCGTGGGGGCGGCCGGTCGTCCGCCCGAGAGACCTGGGGTCGCGTCGCCGCCGGAGCCATTGCCCGCAAGATCCTGGCGTCTGCGGGCGTCGAGGTGTACGGCTTTGCCCGCGAGATCGGCGGCATCCGGGCCGAGACCTTCGATCGCGACGAGATCGAACGCAATATCGTTCGATCGCCCGATCCGGTCGCTGCGGAGCGGATGATCGATGCGATCATGTCGGTGAAGGAGCAAAACGACAGTCTCGGCGGAATCGTCGAGGTGCATGCCTTGAATGTGCCGGTCGGGCTGGGGGAGCCCACTTTCGACAAGCTCGATGGACTCATCGGTCATGCTATGCACAGTATCCCCGCGGTCAAAGGGGTCGAGATCGGCGAGGGGTTCGATGTCACGCAAATGCGCGGCTCGCAATCGAACGATTCCTTCACGGTCGAAGACGGTCGCGTTCGCACGCGATCCAATAATTCCGGCGGTATTCTCGGTGGTCTCTCGAGCGGCGAGACCATTGTGGTGCGCATCGCGGTGAAGCCGACCTCGTCGGTCGCTCGCCCCCAGCAAACGGTCGACACGAACCTCCAACCGCGCGAGATCCTGGTCGAGGGGCGGCATGACCCTTCCGTCGTACCCCGTGCCGTCCCGGTCTGCGAGGCGATGCTCGCCAACGTCCTCGCCGATCTCTATCTCCGCAACCGCGCCGCCCGCATCAACTGGCCACCGGACTAGGGGCCGGCGGCCAGAACGCAGCGCGCAGAATTCGCCGGAAGGCGCGGTCGGTTCGACCAGGGAGGGCAGAGGCGTGGTTCACTACGACTGCGCGCGGGTTCAGTCAATCCGTTTTCGTCTTCTCCGCCGCGACGATGATCCGATCTGACTGGGGGCCGAGGTCGTCGAGCTCATAGCTGCCGTAGACCCTCCAGTCCTGAAAGCCGGCCAGCTGCAGCATCAAGACCAGCTCGGCGGCGCTTATCCACCGCTGCGCGAACGCGGTGCGTGTTCGTTTGATCGATCCGTCCGCGGTGGTGACCTCGTACCAGATCTCGTTGTCGATCATCTGTGTGGCCGGGTCGGCATGTTGCGCAACGAGCTTGTCCAGTCGCGCGCCGTCCACCATCCCCCATGTCCCTGAAAACGTGAGATCTCCGTCCATCGTCATCACTCGCGCCGATGTCGGATTGAAGACATCCACGACCAGCTGACCGCGCGGATCGAGGGCGATCCAGGCGGCACGCAACACGCGAAGCTGATCCGCTTGCGTTTCCGCATGCAGTAATGAATCGAGCGAGACGATTACGACTCCAAACGATCCAGCGCTTACAAGATCGGCTCGGCAGAAATCCCCCTCGATCAGCGTGACCGCACCGCCAGGATCTCCAGTGTCTAATGCATGTTGCGCAATTGACAGCATCGACGAAGATGAATCGACCCCAGTAACGTCGAACCCCTGAGCCGCGATCGCTCGCACGATCCGCCCGGTGCCGCAACCGAGCTCCAGCACTGGATCGCCCGCGGCTTCGATGAATTGCAGGTACAAATCGATGTCGTCGGTGAACGATCGGTGCTCGAGATCGTAATATGCTGCGATTGGATCGTACGGGCTGTCGGCTGGCATGAACGCTGGTCCCTATAATTGACGTAAGATGGAAATGCTATGACTAGCGCAACATCATCGAAAAACGATCGACGCACCGATCGGGTCGTCGTGACGAATCGGCGCGCATTGCACGATTACCACATTCTGGAATCGATCGAAACCGGCATTGTCTTGTCGGGAACGGAGATCAAATCGCTCCGGGCCGGGCATATGTCGATTGCGGAAGCATACGTGCGGGTGGCCGACGACGAGCTCTGGCTCATCGGTTCGCATATCTCGCCGTACGCATTCGGTACGCATGCGAACCACGATCCGCACCGCAATCGGAAGCTGCTGGCACATGGGAGGGAGATCCGCCAGCTGCGAGAGACGACCGAACAAAAGGGGATGACGTTGATTCCGCTGAGGGTGGCCATTCGCAACGGCCGCGCCAAGGTCGATGTCGGAGTTGCCCGCGCCAAGAAGCTCTACGACAAGCGTCAAGCTGAGGCCGAGCGCGATTCCAAGCGCGACGTCCAGCGGATGCTCGCGGAGCGATGATGGGAGCGGGGAAGCGAATGGCAACCGGCGACAGCAAACAGGCAAAGGTGGAGGGGGATATTTCGACCCTGACTGGGTACACCATTTTCCTCAGCTCTGTAGCGAGTCGAGATTTCCTGCCAATTGCCAACGCTTTGCCCATAAGAGACGCGAGTCTGCCCGGTTTTTGGACAAAACTGGGTAAATCTTGCTTCCGGACTGCGGTTTCCTGAGCGAGCGTGCGTATTCGAACGCTCGTGCCATGGTCAAGTCCGATGGACGTATTCGATCATTTGTGCGATAATTTCAGCAGGTCGAAATCGGGGATGTTTGGTTTCGACAGGGTTCGAGGTTAGATTGCTGCGTGCCGAAGCGCCCAGGCCTTCGTAAAAATGGGCAAAAAAGAGTAACTGGCAACAGTGCACTCCCAATGGCTGCCTAAGTCCTTCGACCTCTAGACAGCTCGTCCGCCCAGAGCTCAGCTCTATGGTTCTGGAACCGGGCGTCACCTAAGTAGAGCTGCGGTGGTGAAGTTCGCCTGAGCGAAGCCGCCAAAGTCAGTCAGGCTCACTCGGAACACTCCTGTCGGTGGGATCGGTTCCGAGGAATTTAATTGCCGACTATGCGCGTAGGATGCACTCGATCGAGGATTCTGGACGGGGGTTCGACTCCCCCCATCTCCACCAGAACCAAAACTCTCCGGCCAGTGGGCCGGAGAGTTTTGAATTTCCAGCCTGACCAACGATGAACTTGTACATGTAACGAGCCGGAGCGAATGCTCCGGCTCGTTCAAATGACGTGCGAAGACCAAGCGGGCTTACGCCTCGGTTTCGGCCTTCTTCTC
>DASTFJ010000074.1:0-12805 GCA_035708745.1 Thermomicrobiales bacterium
TCAGCGGATGGATTCGACCGTTCCAGCTCGGCATGCGCCTCGGCCGTTCCACCAGCAAGCGACAGCGCTGCAATTGCCAGCAGAGACGCAAGAACAAGAAATCGAAGTGACAGGAGCGGATTGCGCCGAACCGGGATCAACTTACGGACATTCTTTGGATTCGGCACCCGTGACACCTGACAGTTGCGAAACGCGCGACTATTCCGGATAACGATACGCTCTCGCGCGATTTTCGGATCAGATTCCGCGCGCGGTCGCCGGATAGTAGAACGGATCGACCCCGCCGCGGAGCTCGCCCGACTCCGTGCGTTGCACACAGGCGGGCGAAGCGAAATCGCCAAAGAAGAGCGTTTCATCCCGCAGCGAGACCGGGTGCCCGAGCGCGGCCAGCCCATCGACCACTGAGCTCGGCATCCGGCTGCTGATATTTAGCTTGCCGGTCGAGCGGTCGATCCGCGGCGAGCTGACGGCTTCCTGCATCGAGAGGTCGCGATCGATCAGGTTCATCGCGATCTGGGCGACACAATTCAGGATACGGCGGCCGCCACTCGCGCCGAGCGCCGCCACCGCTTCGCCATTGCGCGTCACGATGGTGGGCGACATGTTTGCGACCGGTTTCTTGCCGCCCGCGATCGAGTTGGGCCGTCCCGGTTCTGGATCGAACCACATCATGCCGTTGTTCATGATCACCCCGAGCCCGGGTATCGTGACCCGGCTCCCCCAGAGACTGAGCAGGGTCTGCGTCAGCGAAACGGCGACGCCGTCTTTGTCGATCACACTCAGATGGGTCGTGCTGCCGCCGCTAGAATAGTCGGGCATCGAGCCGGCAAGACCGTGGGTGACACCCAGCTGCTCCCTGGTCCCGGCTTTGATATTGCCGATGCGGTCCTGCTTCATTTCTTCGCAGCGAGCATCGAGGTAGGCGTCGGAGAGCAACGCCTCGATCGGCACATCGATGAAATTCGGATCGGCCAGATAGGCGAACCGGTCAGCAAAGGCGATAGCGAACGCCTGCGCGCAGAGATGCAATGCCTCTACCGAGTTATGCGGCACCTGCGCCAGATCGAATCCATCGAGCAGTCCCAGCGATTCGGCGAGCGTCGGACCGCCGGAGCCTTTGCCGGTCGTAACGATGGTGTGCCCGTTGTAGGTGGTCGTCAGCGCGTCATCGACGGTCGCCTTGTAGCTCGCAAAATCGTCCAGCGAGAAATTTGCGCCCGTTCCATTCAGATAGGCGACGGTCCGTTCGGCAAGCTCGCCCTCGTAGAAGGCGCGTGGGCCGTCCTTGGCCAGGGTTTCCATGGTGCGCGCAAGATCGGTCTGTTTCAGCAGAGTCGGATTGTCCTGCGAGGCCGACCAGGGCACGATGCCATCAGGACAGAGGATGGCTTCGGTGGCGTCGAACCGGCGCAGATTGGCGAGATCGCGCGCGATCTCCATCGAGGTATGCCAGCTGACCGGAAATCCTTCACGCGTCAGATCGATGGCCGGATTCAGGGCTTCGGCAAACGAATACGTGCCGTATTTCTGCAGCGCCAGCGCGAGACCCGCCACGGTGCCCGGTACACAGACCGAGGTCGAACCGGTGAGATTGGCTCCGCCAACCACCGACGGCCAGCCAAAGAGCTCGGCGTCCGGTTTGCCACCGCTGAGGGGAAACATGTCCGGGGTCGCGCTCTGGGGGGCCACCATGGGATACGTCACGACCGAGGATTCGCCGTTCTTGCTGTCGTGCCGGACCAGAAAGCCGCCGCCGCCGAGTCCATTCATCCACGGTTCGACCACCCCGGCAACTGCTGCCGTGGCGACCGCAGCGTCGACCGCGTTGCCGCCGTTTTGCAGTACGCGCGCTCCGAATTCGGCTGCCAGCGGCGTCTTGGCCGCCACGACACCCGCCTCGGAAACTGCCTCGTACCGTCCCAGCCGCCATCGGCTCGTCGACGCCATCGTTCTTTGCTCCTTTTCCCTTCGCTGCGCGCCGGTCAGGCGCTCAAGGGATCATACCGGAGCGGGATATCGGCGGGGACGGGCTGATCGGAAAGCGGTATCGCGAGTTGCTGCAAGGTGAGCACCCGCGGCAAGGTGGGATCGGGCGCGGTACGGGCCTCGTCTCGTTCCATTCCGAATCTGGCGCGCGCGTCATGTGCTCGGGCGGCGATGCGCTCCTGGGCAGCTTTTGGGAGGTGCTGCCCGTCCATGTTGCGCAGATACCAGGGAAGCAGGTCGGGGAATTCGTGTTGCAGGAAGGCATAGAAGTGATCCCGTACCGGCGCGGCCAGGCGAAGCGGTCCGGCATAGAGCGAGCGCGCGCCCGCCGCGGCGGCGGCCTCGGTGACCATGTCGATGTTTTCCTGGCTATCGTTGATTCCGGGCATCACTGGCGCCATCAGCACCCCACAATGAATCCCTTCGTCCGACAGCGTTTTGAGCGCTTCGAGACGAATGCTGGGCGGAAAGGCGCCCGGCTCGATCCGATCGGAGAGCGATTCGTCCGTGGTGGTTACGGTGAAATAGATGCGTGCATCGGCCGTTTCGGCGATCGCTTTGATGAGCTCCAGATCCCGCACGATCAGCGACGACTTGGTAACCACACTGAACGGATTGCGATGGCACAGCAGCACTTCCAGGCACGACCGTGTAAGTCGGAAGCGCTTCTCCGCGGGCTGGTAGGCGTCGGTGGCCGTGCCGATGGCGATCGACTCGCCGCCCAAGCCAGGCCGCGATAGCTCCCGGTCCAGCACCGTCGCGATATTGCTCTTGACGAAGATCTGACGTTCGAAATCGCTATCTGCATCGAGCCCGAGGAAGGTGTGCGTCTCACGGGCATAGCAGTAATGGCACGCATGCACGCAGCCGCGATAGGGGTTGAGGGACCATTTGAATGGCATCCCGGTTACGCGGTTGATCGCAGATTTGCACCGGCTGTCGATGTAGCTCGTTCCTGCCATACACGCAGGATAGCACATATGTTCTACTG
The DNA here is from genome assembly GCA_035708745.1 of Thermomicrobiales bacterium. Lineage (GTDB taxonomy): Bacteria > Chloroflexota > Chloroflexia > Thermomicrobiales > UBA6265 > JAMLHN01. Next base: position 2,978 of record DASTFJ010000074.1, read on the forward strand.
CGCAAGTGCAAACCCCGTAGACGCCGGCCCTGTGCCGGCGAAGGAGCAGCGCCGGCACAGGGCCGGCGTCTACGATGGGAACGGGATCGGGGTCACTGGGGGATCGGTGGCGATGGCGGCTTCGTCGGTCGGAGTGGAGAGGGCGTCCTGGTTGTTGACCTGCGTGCGGAATTTGTCGCGCAGCTCGGTTTCGCGGTCGATGCGCGCCCGGTCGCCGGCATGTCTGGCCGAATCGATCAGTCCGTGCCCCTCGGACCGTAGGTCGCGACCGCTTTTGGGAGCAGCGAGATAAGCCGCCCCCGCGCCGGCGACGGCGCCGACCGCCACGCCGGCCGCGAAATCGACCAGTCCCTTGATTGCTTTCATGACCATGGTCGACGCCTCTTCTCAGCCATGCCAAAAACTCGCCCCGAGTGTACCAAACGTCGTTTTCTGTGCCACTAGAATGGCGGACAACGAGGGAGGGACCGATGATGCGGGTCTATTTGAGTGGTCCGATGTTCAGCCTGGCCGACCAGGAGTACAACCAGCGGCTGGCGGAAAAGGTGCGCGCGCTCGGATTCGAGGTCTATTGCCCGAACGAGAGCGAGCCGATCAACAACAAGGAACGTCCCGAGATCACCGCCCGCATGATCTACGAATGGGATATTGCCGAGCTCGAGCAATGCAACGTCGTGCTCTGCCAGCTCAGCGAAGATTCGGGCACCAACTGGGAAGCGGGGTATTTCGACTGTCTCTGCAAATATGTCGATCCCGAGCGGTATTGGGGGATCGTCGGTCACGCCAGCGATATGCGGTTCAAATCCGCGCCGCACCCGGACAAGCACGGGGTCGACAATCAATCCGGCAATGCCAACGCGCTGGTCATCGGCGGCTTCCAGCAATCGCTGGGCGTCTACCTCTACGAGAACGAAGTCCTCGACCGGCTGGTCGAGGTTGCCGCTGAACGGGGCAAGAGGCAATAGGCAATGGGCAATAGTGAGATTGGCGCGACATGGCCGTGCGTCGATACTCCTTTTGCCTTTTGCCTTTTGCCTTTTGCCTTTTGCCTGCGCTAGTCGTCCCGTGAGGTGCCGGTCAGCAGCATGACCCAATACAGCAGCGAGAGCAGCGACGCCAGGAATCCGGCGACGTAGGTCCAGGCCGCGGCGCCGAGCACCTTGTCGACCCCCTGGCTCTCCTGACCGCCGGCCACACCGCCGTCGACGATGCCCGCTTGCACCAGCGCAACCTTGGCGCGGCTGGAGGCATTGAACTCGACCGGTAACGTGATCAGCGCGAAAATCGTGGCCAGCCCGAAAAGCGCCACACCGATCCAGCCGAGGGTGAGATTGCCGATCACCACCCCGATGATGAGTACGAAGAACCCGAGATTCGAGCCGATCGAGACCGCCGGCACGATCGCGGTGCGGGCTTTCAGCGGAGCATAGGCCTGCTGATGCTGGATCGCGTGTCCGGCCTCATGCGCGGCAATCGCCACCGCGGCCACGGAGCGGCCGTTGTAGACATCGTCCGAAAGCACCAGCTTGCGGGTGCGCGGATCGTAGTGGTCGCTCAGCACACCCTGGGTCGATTCGACCGGAACGCTTTGCAGTCCCTCGGTATCGAGGATGCGCCGGGCGGCTTGCGCACCGGAGATGCCGGCCATGTTCGGCACCTTGGAATATTTTTGATAGGCGCCTTTCACCTTGCTCTGCGCCCAAAGGGCCAGGATGAAGCCCGGCAGCATGAAGATCAAATACATTGGGTCGAAGAACATCGTGTCCTCTCAGGAGCTCGCATGGGTAGACGACATCGGCAAACCGGCCCATGCCGGGTATTCGATGCGACGTTCGTTTCGCTGGAGCTCGATCTCCTTGAGCGGCTGGTGGCTTCTGACGTGCCTCCCAGCCGCATCCATCCAAACGACGGACTCGGCCAGGGTCTTACGCCGTGCGAGCGGATCGCTCGCCATCATGGCCGGGAACGCGGGAGCGTCCGTAATGACGACCATGAAACCAACCCGGAGAACCGGGATGAGGGTTACTCCCCCTGAACATGTGAAATCCTACGGTATTGATACAGCCCGTGTCAACGTTGGCGGAAATGCGCTAGAGGGCAAGTGCTTTCCATAAAGGCTATACATCGAAGTTCGAAATTCTACGCAAATCTTGGCAAAAATCGAGAGCGCGAACAAGCCTTCTCCGGCTAGGACCGACATCCGAATCGGACCAATGGGCAAACAGGAAACGCGTACCGCCAGACAGCCGCGGGCGATACGATACCGCTTGTATGGCAGATCGATGGAGGCAATACCAAGATGACATCCAAACGGACGGTAGGGATCCTGGTCTTTCCCGAGGTCGAGGTGCTCGATTTCTGCGGACCGTTCGAAGTCTTCGCATCGACGCGAGCGGCGGACGCGGGCGATCGGCTGTTCGACGTCTCGATCGTGGCCGAATCCGACGAGATCGTTTCCTGCCGCGGTGGGCTGCTGGTCAAGCCGCACCAGACATTCGCGCAGGGTATGCGCTTCGACCTGATCGTGGTGCCCGGTGGGTACGGCACGCGGACCGAGAAGGACAATCCGATCGTGCTCGACTGGATCCGAGCGCAGAACGAGACGACCGAGATCACCACCAGTGTCTGCACCGGCTCGTTACTGCTGGCAGCGGCTGGCTTGGTCGACGATCAACCAGTGACCACCCACTGGGCGGCGTTCGACGAGCTGCTGGGACATTTCCCGCATTTGCAGCTGAAGAACGACCAGCGGGTCATCGACAACGGCCATATCGTGACGTCGGCCGGTGTTTCCGCCGGCATCGACATGGCGCTGGCAGTGGTCGAACGCCTGCACGGGCGCCAGATCGCTGAGGGAACGGCCCGCGGCATGGAGTACGACTGGGCGTAAAGGATTACGCCCACTGGCCCGGACTGCTCGCGAAGCAGAGATGCCCCCAGGTATTTCGTGGTTGCAGCCCTCCGTGGCTGCCGTTTCGGGCCCAAAGCAGCCACGGAGGGCTGCAAGGTTTTGAAGCAGTCGGTATCGCTTCGTGAATAACCTGGGTTAGCGGTCGAGAATCCGATATGCGTAGGAATACGACTCTTCGAATCCAAGCGAGCGATAAAGTGCGATGGCCGGCGCGTTGGTGGCGATGACTTGCAGGTAGGCTGCGGTGGCTCCGCGGTGGGCTGCGTCCGCGAGGATGCCCTGCACCAGACGAGCGCCATACCCCTTCCGGCGATGGGCGGGATCGGTGACGATATCGAACAACCCGACCAGCGGTCCGTCCACCACAGCAAGCCCGCAGGCCGCCAGCTCGTTGCCGGTGAACAAGCCGACGAACGACGGGCCGCCCGGTATCCGGTCGAGGATCGCGCGATGCCCTGGCAGGATCGATGCCGAAAGTTCATTCATGCGCGCATGGGCGTCGATGCCGGTTTCGACATCTAATGTGCGCACTGCCGGATCGAGGCCAAGGTCCCGGCCGAGGCCCCGTGCCAGCACGAGTGTCGAATCCGCCGGTCGGTAGCCGCGAGATTCCAGCTCGGCGGCGAATCCGTCCGGCGTGGTGAACGAAAGCAAGCGGAAAATGACCGGCAGCGATTTTGCGCGATACAGCGACTCGATGCGGCCGACCGTCTCGATCGAGCAGGAAGCCGTTTGGGGATAGAGCAGCAGTGCGGAGTTCGCTCTCTTGGTGTAACCGTCCGAGAGCCGCGCTACCCACCCGTCGAAAAGAAGTTGCTGAGCAGCCGGCCACGCACGTAGCGCCGCCTCTTCGATCGCGCGAGGCGAGGTGTCAACTGCCTGCGACATCCGCTACTTCTTTCGCGCGAGGACGTTCAGGAACGCAACTTCCGGGTGGGTACGGGCAGCTTCGGTGAGCTGCTGCCGCTGCCGCTCGTCTTCGGGTCCGAGGTCCAGCGAGCGGGCACGCAAGCGCTCCTTGGTACCGAGCATCTGATCCCAGTCGCGGGTGGTCGAGCGGCCGGCGTAGATCACGTCGAATCCGGCGGCATCGATCGCTTCGAGGTACGCATCCTCCGCATGCAGCTTTTGCCCAAAGACGATCTTCATCAGGTCCGACGGTTGGCCGGGAGCGATCAGATCGCCGGTGATGATGACGCCGCGATCTTTCAGCCACCGCTGCGCGGCCGCCAGGCCGCCTTCGAAACCGCCAGGAATGGTGTCGCTCAGACCGCCCCCGAGTCCGAGCACGACATCGAAGTTGTTTTCCGGATACGACTCGAGCGCCTTCGCCCCTGGAATCGCCTGGAAATCGATCTGCTTGCCCATCCCGCGATTCGACGCCAGCTGGCGACCGAAGGCGAGATACGCGGGATAGTCATCGAACCCGTAGACCTTCGCATCGAATGCCTCGGCCATATCCACCGCGGACGAGCCGATGCCGCATTGCACATCCAATACGGTCGCACCACGTGGGACGCCCGCGATGAGCGCGTAGGCGATCAAGGTGCGCCGTCCGCCGGGCGATTGGTAGTAGTCCTCGGGAGAAAGCTGCGCCAGCAGCTGCTCGAGCGATCGATCGGTTGATTTGGCGGTTGTCATCGGTTGTCACTCACCCAGGGTTGTCGATAGCTCGAGCATGTCGGCCACGACGCCGGCGGCGGTCACCGCCGCGCCGGCGCCAGGACCGGTGATGTTTATCGGATTGGCGGCATAACGTTCCGATGCGATCGTGATGATGTTCTCCGGGCCGGTCAAGGATCCGAGCACGGTATCGAGCGGTATCTCGCGCATGCCGACCGAGATCGGCGCATTCGCGGTCACCGTTGCGACGTATTTGAGCCGCTTGCCGTTGGCACGGGCGGTCTCGGCGCGCTTGGCGATCGAATCGTCCACCTGCGAGATGCCGGACAGAAAATCCTCCACGTTGCCGTCGCGCAGCGATTCTGGCACCAGACTCTCGATCTCGATCTGATCGAGCTCGATTGGGATACCGATCGTGCGCGCCAGGATGAGCGCCTTGCGCGCGACATCGAGTCCGCTCAAATCGTCGCGCGGATCGGGCTCAGTGAACCCGGCGGCTTTGGCATCGACGACCGCTTGGGAAAACGGTTTGCCCGCGTCGACATCGGCAAAGATCGCGCCAAGCGTGCCGGAAAGCGCTCCGACCACCTGCGTGACAGTATCGCCGGAGGCGATGAGCGAGCGCAGGGTGGAGATCACCGGTAGTCCGGCCCCACAGGTCGTCTCGTATCGTACCCGCCCGCGGATTCCCGCTTCCGACCAAAGCAGCTCTGCCAACGGGTCATTCGATGGCAGCGCCAGCGGCGCTTTGTTGGAGAGCACGGCGCCACCGCCGTTGGTCAGGTTCAGACCCAACAGCTCAGACGTGCGGCTGCCAGCGGCGGTATCGATGGCGATGACCGGGCCGAACGGCTGGACGACGGTGAGCGCTGCCGAAGCCGACCGCTTCGTCATCCCCCAATCATCGGGGAGGGTGGCAATGCGGCCGCCAGACTGGCGGTGTTTCACGAACGCGGCCAGCTCGTCGTCGGCAAAGCCGCGGGCTTCATCGCAGGCGATGCCGCCGGTCGAATCGATCAGCGCCCGGTAGATCACGCGGATACCGTAGTCGCGCTCCCAACGCTCGCGATTCTCGATCACCTGGGAGATCACCGTTCGACCGATCAGCCCGACACCGATCTGGGCGAGAACAACATCACTCATCGATCGGGGACTCCTTTGCCTCGGGCTGGTCGATCGTTTCGACGCTAAATCGGATCTCATGCACCCGCTCGGAGAATCCTCGGCGAGTCGCGGCAAACCGCTCGGCCAGCGTGCTCATCTCGGGGCGGCCACGACCGGGACGGCGCATGGCCGGCAATGAGGGACGTGTTGGCAGCATCGACAGATCGATTTGGGGAAGCGGTGGCAACTGAACGTTGGCCGGGCGCTGCGGCAATGACGGTAGATTCGGCAATCCAAGCTGGTGCAGCTCCAAGCGCCCACGCAGCTCGTCGATCGAGCGGCCAAGCGATTGCTGGATCTCATGCAGCTGCGCAATTTCGATATGCAGGGCTTCTCGTCCAGCCGGGGTCGCCAGCCCGAGGTGCCGCAGCTTCCGGCTGCGCTCGTCTATAAGTCGCCGCTGGCCGATACCGTTCAGCTCGGCCAACGCGTGCACGATCGTGAGCCGGAGCTGTTGCGCGGCGCCGTCCGGATCGGCTTGTGCGCCGCCGGCCGGCTCGGGGATGATGCCATCGACGACACCCAGGCGCAGGCCCTCCCGGGCGCCCCACATGCCGCCCGAGCCAGCCGGAGCGATGCCTGGCGGAGTCGGGCGATCGAGCCCGCTGGTGGAATAGAGCGCGTGTTCGAGCATATAGACGCGGTCGGCAACGGTGAGCGACATGGCGCCTGGTCCGGCAGCCACGCCGGTCACAATAGCAATCGTTGGAATCGGCAGCGAAACTGCCACCCGCATTGCCTGGGCAATGGCGTTCGACAAGGCGGCTCCTTCGATGGCAGACACCTCGGGCAGACCCGGCGAATCGATGAGCGAGACCACCGGAATCTCGAGCTGGCCGGCGAGGCGGTAGAGCCGGACCACCGTACGGAAGCCCTCGGCGGTCAATGGCGCGCGTCGCACACCGATCAGCCCGACGGTCACCCCCTCGATCTGGCCGATGCCGGCGATCAGGTTGGGGTCCGCCGTGCCGGTGCGGTCGCCGTGAATCTCGATCAAACCGGACCGCATGCGCTCGAAGTATCCGGCGGGATCCGGCCGCGCCGGATCGTGTGCGGTTGCCGGATCGTCACTGCCGCGGCCGCGCGGCACGCTGGTCCAAACCGGCGAGGCGGTTGGGCGGGGAGTGCCACGCGAGGTCAGCACATCGAGCACCGTCACCAGCCGGTCGCGCAGCGAGGTGCGTTCGACGATGCCGTCGATCATGCCGGCGGCGAGCATTTCCTCGCTACTGGCGGTACCGAGATCGATCGGACCGCGCGCGCGGTTCGGGCCGAGACCGAGCTGGGCAGCGGGCTCGGCGTAGATCAGATTGGCGTGATTGCCGAGTCCGGTGAAAAACGCGCCGGTGGTTGGATGAGTAAGCACCGAGACGAACGGGACGCCGTTGCGCTGCAGTCGTCCCACGACCGAGGCGATACGCACTTTTTGCGCAAAGGTCAACAAGCTCTCGCGGTCGGTCTGCACGCCGCCGGAACAGATCGCGATCAATGGCACTCGCCGGTGGGCGGCGTCCTCGAAAGCGAGACAGATGCGTTCGCCGGTGACGATGCCGATCGATCCGGGTGTCATCGCCATGTCGACCACCACGAGCACAGCCTCGCGGCCGCCGATGGCGACTCGCCCGGTGACCACCGTCTCGCCGGCTGGGAACTGCGACGCCGTCCGCTCGGTGGAAGGCGGGGAGTCCTGAAAGATGAGCGGCTCGACCGAAACGACCGTGCTGTTGGTTTCCCGAAAAGAGCCGTGATCGACCACGATCCCGACCCGCTCGCGCGCCGGCAGCCAGAAATGTCGCTTGCATTGTGGGCAAACGCGGAACCGCTCGTAGAACGAATCGCCACTTAGGAGATGATCGCAGCTCGGGCAGGTGAGCTCGTAGTCGCCTGCAAGATCGTCGGCAGCGATATCCTCAAAGGCGTCGAAGTCGTGGTCGTCGATGGTGGAATAGGCGCTGCTGCGCATATTGATTTCCAATCCAGGCTCCGGTACGAAGTCGTGGAGCTCGTCTTCCGGTAAGAATGACAGATTCGGCCGAAGCGTCGCCATCGCGGGCGCTGCTATGCTCACCATCATTGGAGGAGACGCAAGGTGCGACGCGATCGGGCGGATGTCGGGTTCATCGGGGCGGGGCAGCTGGCCCGCATGAGTGCCGCGCCGGCGATCGCGCTCGATCTACGGCTGGCCGTATTGGCGAATCACCCCGACGATAGCGCGGCGCAGGCCATTCCCGATGTGACGATCGGCAATCCGGACGATCCCGCCGCTGTCGAGGCCCTGGCGTCTCACTGCGCGGTCGTCACCTTCGATCACGAGCTGGTCGATACGGATTTACTGGAGCGGATGGAAGCCGAGGGCTTCGCCATGCGGCCCTCGTCGGCCGTCATGCGCTTGTCGCAATCGAAGCGGATGCAGCGGGAGCGCTTTTGTGCGCTTGGGCTGCCGGCGCCGCATTTCCTGATCGTCGTCGATCGCGGCCAGGTGGCCGATTTCGTCGAACGACATGCCTTACCGTTGATCGTCAAGGCCGACCGGGGCGGATATGACGGGCGCGGCGTCTGGACCGTCGAGGATCTGGCGGCGCTCGATTCGGTGCTCGACGAGCTCGAAGGTCGTAGGATCACGCCGATTCTGGAGGAGCAGGTGCCGCTCGATCGGGAACTGGCCATGCAGATTGCGCGCAACCCGTCGGGGGAAATGCGCAGCTATCCGTTGGTCGAGACGGTGCAGATCGACGGCATGCTGCGCGAGTTGATCGCACCCGCGCCGGATGCCGGTACATTGCAGGAGGAAGCCCGGCAGATTGTCGAAACGATCGCGGCGGATTCTGGGATCGTTGGACTGCTTGCGGTCGAGTTCTTTCAGTCGAATGGCAAGCTGCTGATCAACGAGATCGCCACCCGCCCGCACAACTCGGGACACTTTTCGATCGAGGGCGCGGTCACGTCGCAATTCGAGCAACATCTGCGAGCGGTGCTCGATCTGCCGCTCGGCAGTACAGCGCTGACCGCTCCCTGGGCAGTCACCGAGAATATCGTCGGGGCAGCACCGGGCGATCTGACAGCGGAGCAGGTGGCAAGAGTGATGGCGCGCGAGGGGGTGCACCTCCATCTCTATGGCAAGGACGCACGACCGGGGCGCAAGATCGGTCACCTGACCGTGATGGGAGACCATCTCGACGAGACGCTCGCTCGTGCGCGAGCCGCGGCCGCAATCGTGAACGGAGAGGGTGGGGATGCCTGAGGCGAGCACTATGCCGATCGTTGGGGTGATCATGGGAAGCGATTCGGATCTGCCGGTGATGCAGGCGGCCGCGGATGCCTTGCGGGAGTTCGACGTTCCGCACGAGATCCGGATCATCTCCGCGCATCGCACACCGGGGGAGATGATCGCCTATGGCACAGACGCGGCCGAACGTGGTCTGAAGATCATCATCGCGGGAGCCGGCGGTGCGGCTCACTTGCCCGGCATGGTGGCTTCGGTGACGCCACTACCGGTCATCGGGGTGCCGGTAGGGATCACGAAGCTGCAAGGGTTGGATGCTTTACTCTCGATCGTGCAAATGCCGGCGGGGATCCCGGTTGCAACCGTGGCCGTCGATAATGCCCGCAATGCCGGTCTGCTGGCGGTGCGCATCCTCGGCGCGGGCGATCCGCAATTGCAGAAGCGGATGAGCGCATTCCAGCAACAACTCCGTGAAATGGTGCTGGAAAAAGACCGCCGCGTTCGCGAGCGATAAAAGCCACCCGCCGTCCCGGTCACCCCTCCGTCCTTCGCCACCCAGTCTCCCTCGAGCAACCACGGTCGATGTACAGGGACGCTATGCCCTGCGATCGAGCACAGCTCGATAACGGAGGCGCCCAAGGCTCTGTTGCGACGTGGTGTACGTACATACCACAACATTCGTGCAGGGACGCGGAGAGATTCTTCGCTGCGCTCAGAATGACCGGTGGGGGAGATGGGTCGTCGCCACGAGGGGTATCCGTGGGGCGGTTCAGATATTGAATTCAGTAGCGTTTTTCATGTAGGCGGTGGGGTCGACCGAGACGTGCTCCGGAGCACCGGGGCCCGGCACCGAGTGTGGATGACGGGTAACCAGCCCGGGCATACGACGCACTGCCCAGGCCCGCAC
>DASTFJ010000075.1:0-7338 GCA_035708745.1 Thermomicrobiales bacterium
CATGGAGTACGGGGCGATGCGCAGGCAGGCGCGCTGGTGGTCGATGCCACCGACGCGCGGACGGGGCTGCCGGTGTTCAGTCTCTATGGAGCAACCGAGAAGCCCATGCCGGAGATGCTGGCCGGGCTCGATGCGTTGCTCTTCGATATTCAGGATATCGGCGTGCGCTATGGCACCTATCTCTCCACGATGATCGCGGCTATGGAGGCCGCGGCGGAGAACAGTCTGCGGTTCGCCGTGCTGGACCGGCCGAATCCGCTCGGTGGGATCGCGATGGAAGGTCCGCTCGTGGAGGAGGGCTATGCGTCGTTCGTCGGGGCCTATCCGATTCCGATCCGGCACGGGATGACCCTGGGAGAGCTGGCGCGGCTGATCGCGTTCGAGCGGGGGTGGCCGGAGCCGGTAGTGGCGCCGATGGACGGGTGGACCCGCGGCATGTGGTTCGACCAGACTGGCTTACCCTGGGTGCAGGTGTCGCCCAATCTGCCGACGCTCGATTCGGTGACGGTCTATGCGGGGAGCTGCCTGTTCGAAGGCACCAGTCTTTCCGAGGGGCGAGGCACGACTCGGCCGTTCGAATATGTCGGCGCGCCGTGGATCGACCCCTTCACCTTCGCGGGCCGGATGGCGCGAGCGGCATTGGCTGGCTATGCCTTCCGGCCGGCCTCGTTCACGCCGACCTTCTCGAAGCACGCCGGGAGCGTGTGCGGTGGGGTGCAGATCTACGTGCTGGATCGGGAGCTCGCGCAGCCGGTTGCGCTCGGGGTCGAGCTGATACGGGTTGCGCAAGAGCTGAGCGGCTCCGCGTTCGACTGGCGGTTGAACGATCGGGGTGTGCCTTTCATCGACCTGCTCTCTGGCAGCGACCGCCTGCGGTTGGGCGAGCCTTTGCCGTCCGATGCGCAAGCGTTCGCAGAGCGGCGCGCGCCCTTCCTTCTTTATAGTGAGTGAGTGAGATGAGCGACGCCCTTTACCACGAGCTGCATGAACTCGCCACCGAGCAGACCAACGCCGCCACAACGCAGATCGACTGCCTGAGCGCGGCCGAGATCGCGCGGCTGATGAACGCCGAGGATGCGACCGTGGCCGCCGCGGTGGAGACGCAAATCGCGCAGATCGGCGTGGCGATCGAGGGCATCGCGGCGCGAATGGCGCAAGGCGGACGGTTGATCTATATCGGGGCCGGCACCTCGGGACGTTTGGGGGTGCTCGATGCCTCCGAATGCCCGCCCACCTTTGGCGCCGATCCGGGGCAGGTGGTCGGTTGGCTGGCCGGGGGCACACGCGCGCTGACCCATGCCACTGAGCGGTTGGAAGACGATGCCCAGGCGGGCGCCGATGCGGTCGAGGAGATCGGCGTTAGGCCACTCGATTCGGTGGTGGGACTGACCGCCAGCGGGCGCACGCCCTTCGTGCTGGGGGCGATGGACGCTGCCCGGGGGCGCGGGGCGTTTACCATCGGGGTGACGTGCAATGCGCCATCCTTGCTGGATGAGCGGGTCGAGGTGATGATCGCGCCGATCACCGGTCCGGAAGTGATCGCCGGGTCGACCCGGCTCAAAGCCGGCACCGCCCAGAAGATGGTGCTCAATATGCTCAGCACCGGGACGATGATCAGGCTGGGCAAAACCTTCGGCAATCTGATGGTCGATGTGAACGCGAGCAATGCCAAGCTGCGGGAACGGGCGATCCGCATCGTGCAGGAAGCGACCGGTCTGCCCCGCGCCGAAGCCGCGGCCGCGCTGGAAACCGCCGGTGGCGAAACAAAAACCGCGATCGTCGCGGTGCTGACCGGTCTGCCGGCGGACGAGGCCCGCGCAAAGATCGCCGCGGCGAACGGATCGGTGCGCGCCGCGTTGGGGCCGATTGCGCCATGCCCGTGACCGAACCGGTCGTGTGCGCGGTCGATGGGGGTGGCACCAAGACCCTGGCGATCGTGCTGGACCGGAACGGAATCGAGCTCGGGCGCGCAACCGCCGGGCCCTCGAACTATGTGGCCGGCGAAGCCGAGCGGGTGATCGTCAATGTCTCCGCCGCGGTCGAGGCAGCACTCGAATCGGCGGGAGTATTTCCTGCCCTCGGTTCCCTGTGGGTAGGATTGGCCGGGATCGACCGGTCTGGGGCGCGGGAGGCGATCGCAGCCCGGCTGGCGCATCTGGCAGCCACGGTGCGCCTGACCAATGACGCCCAGCTGTTGTTCGGCGCGTTTCCCGATGAGGTTGGTATCGTGCTCATTGCCGGTACCGGATCGATCGCGCTCGGTCAGGACCGGCATGGAAAGACCGCGCGGGCGGGAGGTTGGGGTTACCTGATCGGTGACGAAGGCAGCGGGTACGATCTGGGGCGGCGGGGCATCCGGGCGGCCGCCAAGGCAGCCGACGGGCGCGGGTTGCAGACCTCGCTTTTGCCCGCGTTCCTGACCCATTGGGGGTTGGAGGATCCATTGCAGATCGTCGATGCGGTTTATCGCGAGCGGGACAGGGCCGTCATCGCCGGTTGCGCCGGGTTGGTGTTCGATGCGGCGGATGCCTGGGATCCGGTCGCCTCGCGGCTCGTGCAAAGTGGCGCGGCCGAACTGGCCTCGGCGGTGGGTGCGGTCGAGCAGGCGCTCGATTTCGAGAACGGCGCGGTCCCGCTCGTGCTGGCCGGGAGTCTGCTGGTCGAGCGGGAACGGTACCGGGCCATGGTGCTAGATCGCATCGATCACCAATTCGATCTCGGCGAAGTCCATATCGTGCACGAGCCCGCACTCATGGCCGCGCGCCATCTCGCCCGGAGTATCCCGTCGTGACCACGATCACCGGACGATTGCTGCTCGACGGGCGGCTGATACCCGGTCGCATCGAGCTCGACGGCGAGCGCATTGCGGCAGTCGAGGCCGATCCCACGGTAACGGACGAACGGATCGTTGCGCCGGGATTCATCGATTTGCAGGTGAACGGCGGACATGGGATCGATTTCGGGGAAGATCCGGAGCGGATGGGCGAGGTGGCCGCCTGGCTGCCGGAAACCGGCTGCACGGCGTTTCTGCCGACCATCATCTCGTCCTTTGCCGACCGGTACCGCCGGGTGTTCGATACGCTGCCGGCAATCGAAGGCGCGAGTGGCGCGCGGGTGCTGGGACTACATCTGGAGGGGCCCTTCCTGGCTCCGGCCAAGAAGGGCGCGCATGCCCTGGATGCGATCGACGCCGCGGACGATGCGCTCTTCGATGAGCTGCTGGAGGAAGGCTCGGTCCGGTTGGTGACGCTGGCTCCCGAACGGGCCGGCGCCCTCGAGCGGATCGCGCGGCTGGTGGAACGGAGGGTGCTGGTGAGTCTCGGGCATTCCAACGCCAGCTACGAGCAATTCGAAGCCGGAATCGATGCCGGCGCGCGCATGGCAACCCATCTCTTCAATGCCATGAGCCAGCTCGATAGCCGCGCGCCGGGGGCGGTTGGGGCAGCCCTGGTCGATGAGCGGGTGACGGTCGGGCTGATCGCGGATGGCATCCATTCCCATCCGGCGTCACTCCGGTTGACCGCCCGCGCCAAGGGAACCGCTGGAATCGCCCTCGTGTCCGATATGATGGCCGCCGCCGGGATGCCCCCGGGCACCTATTCGCTCAACGATATCCCGGTGTCGGTCGATGCCACCTCGGCGCGGCTGGCCGATGGCCGCCTGGCCGGTTCGATCCTGACGATGGACGCCGCCGTGCGCAATATGGCAGCCTGGGGTGGCGTGTCGATCGCGGATGCGCTGACCATGGCTTCCGCGGTTCCGGCCCGGTTATTGGGCCGGGATGATTTGGGTGTTCTCGTTTCCGGTGCAGCAGCCGATCTCGTCGTGCTGTCACCCGATCTGCCGGTCACCGAAACCTGGATCGCCGGGGAACGCGTTTTTCCCCATTCCTGATCGGGAGTGGATCGCGCGTTTGGTAGGGGCGCCTCCCCGTGGGCGGCCTTTTTGCCCACACGAATATTCAGGATGGACCCCGCGTTTCGCGGAGAATTCGATTATGACCATCGTTGCCCAATCGGGGCATGCGTCCTGCCAACATGGGCACCCACAGGGAGGCGCTCCTACCAGAATTACGTAAGGTTGATGTACAGTCCGGTGAATTCGCTACGGTTTCACGATCGGGCCGACCAGCAACCGGTAGGCAACCACACCGATGATGTTGGTCAGGAATCCAGCGATCCCCCAAATGAGCGGACTCCGGCGGTCACGCTCGGCTGCCTTGTAGAGCCAATACCCGCAGACGGCGCCGATGACCAGCGCCGTCACCGCCAGCATGATCACACCACCAGCCATCAGACCGCATCCTTTCGTTCATACGGCGAAAGACAGGAACCGTGTCGAAGCTTACATGTCTCACGGCATCCTGCTGTTGCCTTTTGCCCTTTGCCTCGTTACAGCCACTTTTCCATCCAGCCGACCAGACGCTCCAGGTAGTCCTTGCGGTGAGCGGGATAGCCGACGCGGGTGACGGAGGCGTGCGAGCCGTTCGGGTAGCGCACGAACTCGACTTCGGCGCCGTTTTGCTGCAAGGTCATGAAGAGCTGCTCGCCCTGACCGATGGGCACGCGGTCGTCCGCTTCGCCGTGCAAGATCAGCACCGGCGGCGTTTTGCGGTCCTGGGTCAGGTAGGTGATCGGCGAGCGGAAGCGGTATTCCTCCGGGTTTTCGTCCGGGCGGGCGCCCATTTGGGCCGGGCCGAACATGTGGCCGATATCGGCAGTGCCGTAGAACGAGACCAGATCGACCACCGGCGCACCGATGACCGCGGCTTTGAACCGGTCGGTATGGCCGATAATCCAGCTCGCCATGAAGCCGCCGTAGGAATAGCCATAGACTCCGAGCCGGTTTTCGTCGATCCACGGTTGCTCGATCGCCTTGTCGACCACCGCCATCAGATCGAGATAGTCCTCACCACCCCAATCTTTGGTCACCGCCATGGTGAAGTCGCGGCCATACGAGCCGGAGCCGCGCGGATTGGCGAAGACGACCGCGAAGCCGGCGCCTGCCAGCGCTTGCTGAAAATTACTGAACCCGGGACCGTACCAGCTGTTCGGGCCGCCGTGGACGTCGAGCACCAGCGGATATTTCTTCGATGGATCGAACCCGGCCGGTTTCAACAACCAGGCCTCGATCTCGAGTCCAGCCCGCTCGATGGTGAACTTCTCCCATGCCGGCATGGGGGTTTCCGCGAACAGCTCCGCATTCGGGTCGATGATGACCGTCGATGACCGCGGCTCGTGGATGTTCTTGACGATCCGCCCGGACCCATCGAATCCGCTGGCCGTCTGGTAGACCGCGCCGCTCACCCGGTCGACGTTCAGGCCGCCGCGCACCTCGCCGAAGTCCTGTACCGGCTCCAGCTCGGCCCGCTCGACGTCGAAGCGGTAGAGACCGCTCGATCCGCCGCGAAAGGCGTGCAGCAACACCAGATCGTCGGTCAACCATACCGGTTGGGATGGCGGCGTAACCGTCGGGAATCCTTGATCGGGCTGCACTGGCAGATCGATCGTGAGCCGGTCGGTGGCGCCGCTGGCAACGTCGTAGAGAAAGAGATCGTATTGCCAGGTCTGCTGGGTGTCGCCCCCGAAGATGATCTTCTCGCCATCGGGCGACCATGCCCACATGCCGAAGGTCCCTTCTTCCGGACCGACCCGGGTGACCGCACCGGTGGCAACATCGATCAGCCCGAGCTGCCCGGCCATGTTGTTGCGCAACAGGATGCGAGCCGCCAGGGTCCTGCCGTCCGGCGACCATTGCGGAAACTCGAAATCGACCAGCTCGCTGGTGAGCTTACGTTTGCCCGATCCGTCCGCGGCGACCAGCCACACCTGCTGGCGGACATCGTTGAGAAAACCGCGATTGTCCTGTTTGTAGTCGTAGCGGCGGACGACCCGCACCCTGGGGGCCGCATTTTTGTCCGGTCCCTTGTCCTCGGGATCGTCGGGATCGAAGGGGGCGGTGTAGGCGAGGGTCGCGCCATCCGGACTCCAGGTAAGCCCGCCGATACTGCCGCGATGCCGCGCCAGCTCGGTGGCGTCGCCCCCGGCCGCGGGCATGACGAATACCGCGTTGCCATCGTCTCCCCGGTCGGACAGGAACGCCACGCGCTCTCCGTCGGGCGACCACCGGGGAGACGAGCCTTGCATTGTGAACACACGCTGCCCGTTGCCGTCCGCATCGGCAGTCCAGATCGCGGTCTTACTCTTGGCCGCGCTCGGATCGGCCCACGATCTCGTGAAGAGGAGCGTGGCGCCATCGGGGGAGATTTGCGGATCGCCGGCGGTGACGATGTCGTAGATGATCTGGCGTGGGGTGAGTCCCTTGGGCATGAAAAACCTCGTGCTCGGCGCGGATCGACATACTGCGCGGTACCGTATCGCCCGCGCCGATTCGCCGCAACGCGCTATCCAGCGAGTCCGGATTATTCATGAACGGAGATGGAGAGTGTTTACCACGTAGTCGCAGCCCTAAAGGCCGAACGGCAGCCACAGAGGGCTGCGACTACGGTCTCGAAACAGGTGGCGCCGCGTCGTGAATGATCTGGGCGGGCGGAATCACCCATATCCGATCGGTCTGCGGAACAAGGCAAAAAAGAAAGAGCCCACTGACCTTGCGGCCACTGGGCTCTTCTTCGTCGCGGCTGCTGACCGTCCCTGGGGCCGGGGAGCGTCCGAAGTGTGTCATTGCTGACACAACCTCAGCACCGGCTCTCGATGTTTCGGTCGAGCTGCCAGATCGGTGCAGAAATCGAACGGATGACTCATCGAGTGTTTGACCACTCGCTGTCCCTCCGAAGAGGGCTATCACCAGTTGCCCGGTGAAGGTCAGTCTCCAAACGGACGAATCCGCTCTTCGACCTTTGCCACGAGCTCATCCCGTGGCGCCCCTTGTACTTCCGTTTCCGATCTCCAGAAGGTCTGACGAACCGTCTGTACGTACACAATATCGCGCCTGTGACGAGTTGTCAATACCCTTTCGAAAAATTCGTCGCTACACGACCTCGAGATCGTTCTGGGAGGGAAACGCCGGGAACGGCGCGTGCGGTTCCGCCTGGTACCAGAAGGCAGTCGAGGCGATGTCGTCCTGCAGCGGGAGGTAGCGGCGTTTGCCTTCGAGGGTGGAGCGCCAGCCGAGCGCCTGGATGGTGACGCGCAGCTCCTGCCGGAAGCGGATCGGGTCGGGGATGTGCCAGCGGTACATGCCGAAGCGTTGCTGGCTCTGGTAGAGCCCATCTGGTTCGATGACCTGCGGCATTCCGAGAAAGGGCGTGGAGAAGGAGCCGTATTCTCCTTGCGGATGCTCGAAATTCCAGGCGCCGCCGAAATAGTCCTCAGTGCC
>DASTFJ010000076.1:0-2965 GCA_035708745.1 Thermomicrobiales bacterium
CTGCTGCGCCACATGCTCGCGCAACCCGGTTCCGGCGTCGAAAGCAAAGACCACGACATTCGTGCCGGTGGCTTTGAGCACGGACACCGGTTTGGCTCGTCCCGGTTCGTAGGCCGCCATCCCGGCGGCATTTGCGACAACGGTAAATTTGTCCACTCTTGCTTCCTTCCGCGCATCCTGGTTCGAAGTGTAGAAGGGATCAGAAATATCGCCGCCGCGTCCGTAGCGATCGACGTCGTCAATGCTGTTCATATCTGTACAACAGTGTACACTTCGTCATTCTCTCGTGAAAGGACCGAATCCAATGACCAGCATCCCAATCGAATCGCTCAAGTTCACTGAGACCCGGTCCAGGTTGAGCTCGGTGGTCGATAGCGTCTTCCAACGCAAGACGCGCATTCGGGTCTACAAGGGGAACACACCGGTGGCGGCCATCGTCTCGATTGCCGATCTCGAACGCCTGGAAATGCTCGACCGGGAGCGCCTCGGAAATCAAGAAGGGGTGACCTCGATGGTCGAGGACGGCGCCGACCTCTCACAGGATGACGTCGATACGCGAATCTATGAAATCGTGGCTCGTGTGCGGCAAGAACTGTGGGCTGAGCGGGTCGCTGCCGAGTGAGACGAGTGCTGCTCGATACAAACGTGCTTGCCGCCGGTATGGCCGGAGATCTTCGAGCTTCCACCACACCTCCAACGCGAATTTGGCGGCATTGGCTCGAAAAACGATTCGCGCTTCTCATTTCCGAGCATGTTCTGGCCGAGCTTGGACGAACATTCGAAGACCCCTGGTTCGTAGCCCAAATCGCCTCCTCGGATCGTGATCGGCAGTTCGAGATCCTGACGCGGGACGCGGAGATTGTCGAGGTAGCCGTCGTCGTCGAAGGCGTCGCCGCCCATCCAGCGGACGATTTCGTTCTAGCGGCCGCCGTGTCGGGCAATGCTGATTATCTCGTTACCGGGGATGTGAAGTTCCGGACTGTCGACGAACATCGCGGCGTCAAAATCCGCACGCCAAGGGAATTCCTGGCGGAACTGGACGCGGCGCTCTTCTCCTAGAGACGAAAGGACAACAACGACATGAGAATCACCCCCGTCGAATCCCTCAAGTTCACTGAGACCCGGTCCAAATTGAGCTCCCTGGTCGACCGCGTTTTCCAGCGCGAGGCACGCATCCGGGTCTACAAGGGAAGCACACCCGTGGCGGCGATTGTTTCTATCGCCGACCTGGAGCGCCTCGAACGATACGATCGGGAACGCGAGGAAGCCTTCGCAGAGATGGCAAGAATTTCCAGAGAGGCATTCCACGATGTCTCGCCGGAGGAGCTGGAGATGCGGGTCGATGAAGCCATCGCTCAGGTGCGAGCAGAGATGGACGCTGAGCGGCTTGCCCGTCTGGGTAGCTAGTGCGCGTCCTGCTCGACACGAACGTCCTCGCCGTCGGTATGGCAGGGCATGCTTTGGGATGGAAAAGTCATTCCGCGCTGATCTGGCATCGATTGCAAGTGAAGGAGTTCGACATCCTCGTGTCCACGCATCTTCTTACGGAACTCGAGCATGCCTGGAGTACCACGTGGTTCCGAGACCACCTGACTCCAGACAGGATGTCCAGGCTCTATTCACTCCTGATGAGCCAGGCGATTCTGGTCGATGTAACCCATAACGTGCATGGCGTTGCCAGTCATTGGCAGGACGATCTCGTGCTCGCCGCCGCAGTATCCGGTAATGCCGATTTTCTTGTCACCCGGGACAAAGAATTCCGACGGGTCGGCGAGTACAGCGGCGTGAAGATTCGCACCCCGTCGGAATTCTTGATCGAATTGGATGCGGCGCTCGATTCTGGAAAAACCGCACTCCTATGATTCTGCCAGCTCGATCAGCTTTTGGACCGTATTCAGATTCCGCGCCGTGCCCTGCACCCCGAGCCGGCGGAGGACCTTGTTGAGATCCAACTCGGGTCGCCCTGCTCCGTTTGCGAAGCGGGCGTGGATATCGGATCCGATGAGCTCCCATCGATCGTCGCCGGTTTCGACCTCGCGGGCCTTTTCGACCGCATTCGGGGATGGGAGCGCGATCAGTGGCACGATGTAGGAATACTTCGGTTCGATCACCTCGAACGGGTGCTGGTCCAGCGCTGCCTTCAGCTCCGCCGGACTCCGGGAGATGACCTCGCGCACATAGCCGTAGCACTCCGTCAATGCCGCTTCGACCGCGCGATCGAACGCGACGGGATCGCCGGAAATCTCCACCACCGCATTCCCGGATTGGATATAGGTGCGCACATTCTCCGCGCCCAGGTCGGACAGCAGCTCACGGAATTCCGCCATCGGCAGCTTGGCCCCGGTCACATTCACCGCCCGCACCAGCAAGATTCGCGTCGTCATACCGGCGTCTCCACGACTTCCGTCCCAATTTCGATCGCCTCGCACCGGCCGCTTGTCGTTTCCGACAACCATGCCCGAAACGGATCGATTTCCGCTTCACCCAGCGGCAGCTCGAAGGTCACCATAGCACCGTAGTCGATCGACGAAACGCGCCAGGCGGTGTGGCGTAAGAGGTTTTCCAACCGCCCGGCTTCGTCGTGCGCGGCTTCGACCGCCACCACCGTCAGCGGCACTCGCTCGACGATGCCGACCTTGTCGATCGCATCGGAAACCGCCTGTCCATACGCCCGGATCAATCCGCCCGCGCCCAGCAACGTGCCACCGAAATAGCGCGTCACGACAGCGAGGGTATCGGTCACGCCCCGCGTATCGAGCACATGCAGCATCGGCGCACCGGCGGTGCCTCCCGGTTCTCCATCGTCATTCGAGCGGCGCTGGTCGCCCCGCGGTCCGATGATCCAGGCGCTGCAGTTGTGATTGGCGTCCCAATACTGCTTCTTCAGCGCAGTCAGCTTTTCGCGGGCATCGTCCTCGGACGCCGCTCGCTGCACCGTGCAGATGAAGCGAGACTTCTTGACGAT
>DASTFJ010000077.1:0-53455 GCA_035708745.1 Thermomicrobiales bacterium
ATTCCGCTCTTCGTCCCTGGCTGACCAAGCAAGCATTTGGACTAGGGTTCCTCGTCCATCACCACGCTCGAACGAAGGAGGGGTTTCCGTGGCTACCACTGGGGAGATGACCGTGCTCGCCTCCGGCTTCGATACGCTCGAAGGCCCGGCGTTCGACCGGCATGGCAATCTCTTTTTTGTCGACTGGGTGCGGCATTCGATCATGTGGCGCTCGCCCAAAGGTGAGCTGCGCGAGTTCTTCAATACCGGCGGCATCCCGGCCGGGCTGGCGTTCCATCCCGACGGCTCACTCTGGGTTGCCGAAGAGGGCGACGATATCCACGGATTGCTGCGCGTCACGCCCGACGCCGAAGCCGCCATCGTGGTCAACGAATTCGAGGGAAAACCGCTCAACGGCGCCAACGATCTCGTTTTCGACAAGGACGCCAACATTTACTTTTCGGATCCGTGGGGCACGAATGCCGAGAACCCGAACGGCGGCTTCTATCGCTACACGGTCGATGGCGAGCTGCAGCAGATCGATACGGGATTGGCCTTTCCGAACGGAGTTGCACTCACCCATGACGGCCAGTACGTCATCCTCGCGGAGACCTATCGCAATCGCTTGCTGCGATACCGGATCGAGCCAGATGGAACTGTCGGCCCGCGCGATGTCTGGGCGGAAACGACCCTACCCTCTGGACCGGACGGTATGGCATTCGCCGCGGATGGGAATCTCTACGTCGCTCACCACAGCGGTGGAACGGTCGATATCTTTTCGCCAGATGGCTCCCTTACTGGCACGATAGAGGTTCCGGGCAAGAGTGTCACGAACCTCGCGTTCGGTGGTTCAAAGCGAATGACCCTGGTCATCACGGAGTGCGACACCGGTTCGCTATACTCCGTCGAGCTCGATGTCGCCGGACAGCCGCTCCACGATGGCTCTAGTAGGTAGAGCCAGTTGGGGAGGAGAAACTGCGATCTCGACACGGTCGTAGCCCACGATCTGTCCGCCGAGCGATCGCGCGGTAGCCCGGAGTTTCCGTGCCCTGGGAAAACGAACGGATTCCAAAACCGCTCGCAGACGGGAACCGGGCGCCGCGCTTGGTCGCTAGCTCGACGGATGTGGGGAAAAGACACCGAGCTGTTGGAGCAGGCCGAGCGAATCGAACTGAATCCAGCGCTCGATGAACTTGCCGTTCTCGATGCGGTCGATGCCCAGACCTTCGATATGCACCGAGCGGCCGGTCGGCCCGAAACCGTGGAATGCGCCCAGATGGGTGCCGGTGGCGCGGAAGCGATAGGCCACCGATTCGCCCGCATCGAAGATCTCCTCGAGCGCGATATCGAGATCCGGGAACGCCTCCAGCATGGCGGCAATATCGATCCGCACCCCTTCCGGACCGTAATGGTCACCGCTGGGTAAATGGCTCACATGGGTTTCGGCATGCATCGATTGCAAGCGACGATAGTCATTCGCGCAATAGGTTTCTTCGAAAAATGAGCGTACCCGCTCGACATTGTCCATACTCATCGAACTTGACGCTCCATCGACAGTCCGGCTTTCTCGCTGGCCACGGCGCTGCTCATGGCGCGCCCCGGCCGTACGCATATGGTCGTCGGAGAGCGCGTTTGCTCCCATCCTCAAAAATGCGTATTCGTCGACGTATTCGATTATGTAGTGGTGCAGAAACGAAGGACCTGAGCCCTGCGAAGATCGCAGTGCAGGGCGTCTTTGCCCTCTCGTGCAGGGAGATCGAATCCGGTCGGAGGGCATGGCGCGGAGTCCCATGCCCTCCGATTTTCTCAGAGCTCAGGATTCAGCGCCCTGCCGGACCAGCGAAACATCCTGGAAGCGCAGGGTCACCTGCTTGTCACCCTTGTCGAGCAACGTCAGGCGTTCGACGCCGCTGGCCGACACATTCAGCGGTGTGCCAGCCACATCGACCGTCATGCGCACGGTCGGCCCCTCGAAGACGATCTGCTCGACGGTGCCGGTCACCAGCCCATCGGCCTCATCGCGGATATCGCCGCCGACGACCTCGATGTTCTCCGGCCGCACAAAGGCCAGTACGCGGTCTCCAACTGACAACGGTTCGAGCGCGAGTCCCCGCAACTGGAACGCGCCGGCGCTTACCGTGGCAGTGCGCTGGCCGTCCTCACCGACTGCGATCGACTCGATCGTACCGGGAATGGCGTTGTTGTCCCCCACGAAATTCGCCACGAACTCGGTCGCCGGACGCAGGTAGATATCGAGCTGGCTGCCGGCCTGCTCTACCCGCCCCTGGTTCATCACAAAAATCCGGTCGGAGATCGCGAAGGCCTCCGACTGGTCGTGAGTGACATAGATCGCGGTCTTTTTCGTCCGCCGTTGCAGATCGAGAATTGAATACTTCAAGGTGTCGCGCAGATTGCGGTCGAGCGCCGACAGGGGCTCGTCGAAGAGCAGCACGCGCGGGTCGGTCGCCAGCATGCGCGCCAGCGCCACGCGCTGTTGTTGTCCACCCGAGAGCTGGCCCGGCATGCGGTCGCCGAACCCGGTCATCTCGATCATGTCCAGCATTTCCTCGACCTTCGAGGCGATCTCTCGCTTCGGCTTGCGTTTCATGCTCAGCCCGAACGCGATGTTCTTTGCCACCGACATATGTGGGAACAACGCGTGGCTTTGGAATGCGAGCCCGATATTGCGCTTGTTGGTGGGTACGCCGTTGATAACCTGATCGTCGAAAAGGATGGTCCCGGACGTTGGGTCGACCAATCCAGCCACCATCCGTAGCGTCGTGGTCTTCCCGCATCCGGATGGCCCCAGCAACGTCACGAACTCGCCATCCGCGATATCCGCGGAGAAGTCCGTGACCGCCAGGGTCTGCCCGTAGCGTTTTTCGACCGAGATCAACTGGACTCGCGACAATGTTTGCTCCGCAGCCTAGGACGCGATTCGATCAGGCAAAGTACGTTCCCTTCAGATACCGCGACCCGACCAGCTTGAAAAAGACGAGCACGACCACGAAAGAGACCAGCTGCATGGTAGCGGCCGCGGCCGCGGTCGATTGGGAGAATCCGGCCGTGCGGGTCAGACCGTAGACCCGCAGCGCGGCTGTCTGATTCGAGGGTCCGGCGATGAACAGCGTGACCAGAAACTCGTTGAACACGATCACGAAGGTCATCAGGATCCCCGCGCCAATCCCGGGCCCCAGCAAGGGAAGCTCGATTCGAAACAGGCTTTGCAACCGGTTGGCGCCCAGCGTGCGCGCTGCTTCTTCATAGACCATCGGCAGATCGCGCAATGCAACGATGATCGGCAACAGCATGAGGGGGAAGGTGCCGACCACATAGGCCGCCAGCAACCCCCAGGTCGAATGCGTCAACGGCAGAAAATCGAGCAGATACGCATACGTGATCAACAGGCTCAGTCCCATCACCGCCGCCGGTGCGTAGAGGGACACGTTGAGGGTAGAGAGAATGAACCGTTTGCCGGGCACGTTGTGCCGCACGATGGCATAAGCCGCTGGAATCGAAATCAGGAGATTCCCGACAATTGCCATCAACGTCAATTCCAGCGAATAGCGAAGATTATCGAGAAAGGCGCCTTTCACGAAATCGTACGCTTCGAGCGAATACCCGCCGTTTGGCGCCTCGAACGAATATGCGAGTGTCGCCAGAAATGGCATGACGAAGATGAGCAGCCAGATCCAAATGTAGACATGCTGAAGGATGGTCGGAACCTTCGCGAGAGGCGAACGTCCACCGCCTTCAGACTGGCGGGCGGAACCACGGGCAAGTCGCGATGCGATCGACTGACTCACGCGCCAAGCGCTCCCCGCGAGAATCGCAGCGAAACCCAGGTCACGGTGAACGCCAGCGCCATCAGCACCACGCCCATCGCTGACGCCAGACCATAGTCGAACTGACTCATCGCTTTCTGCTGCAAGGTCAGCGAAAGCACCCGCTGTTGCGGGGTGCCGCCGAGAAGAATCGGCACGACATAGACGCCAAGATTCCAGCCGTAACACATCAGGAAGCCGGCCAGGATACCGGGCCAGCTCAGTGGAAAGACGACACGGACAAAGGTTTGCCAGGAAGCCGCGCCGAGCGTCCGAGCGGCTTCTTCGAGCGTGGGATCGACATTCGCCAGTGACGCCACGACGTTCATGACCATAAAGGGAAAGGTGAAGAGCGCCATACCGAAGACGGTCATCTGCTCGGAAAAGAGCAGCTGGGCGGCGTCGATCCCAAGAAAATCCAGGAACGGCGCGCCCGGGCCATTCGGCAAGAGCACATAAAAAAGACCAAACGCCAGATAGAGCGGCCCGAAGAGGGGAAAGACCATCAACGTGCGGACGAGCTCGCGGTACCTGATCTTGCGCGCCAGGATGTAGGCAAATGGGAAACCGAAGACGAGATTGAAGATCGATGCCAGCGTCGCCAGCCGGATCGTCGTCCAGACGTGCGGCATGAAGCGATCGACGATCGTTCGGTAGTTGCCGCCCGTATAGACGGGATTGTTGAAGAAAAAGGTCGATTCGCTCGTGAAGCTGACCAGTATCAAATACGCCAGAGGAGCAAGCGAAAAGAGAATGACAACAACGATAGCCGGCGTGAGGAGTCCGAAGCCGACAAGCGAGTCGCGTTGAAATCGCCCAGATTTCGATTGTTCGATCTCCGCCTCCAGCATGGCGGCGGGAACAGGTATCTCTTTCATACTGAGCCGCTCACAGCCAGGCAACCCGGCGGGTTCACATCCTCGCCGCGCAGGTTCCGCCCATCAGCGCAGAGGGTCATGCGGAGTGGGCTCGTCTCCGAGCCCACTCCGCGTTATGCGCATCGACCGGCTAGAGACCGATGCCCTGAAGCCACTTGTCGTACCAGTCGCTGGAATGCTGGGTGTAGTAGTCCCAGTCGACCCCAAGGTACTGCGATTCGAGCTGCTCGACCGTCGGGTAGAAGTTGAAGTAGACGTCCTTGATCCAATCGGGAACGAGATCCTGGTAGGACTCGCCCATGAAGCCCTCTTGCAGCTCGGCCCATGCGCCTTTGCTGATTCCCCACGCGTCGATATCGGGGAACTGCGCATCGTCACTGAGCCGCCAGTCGACGAAGATCTGACCCAGAACCGGATGGGGCGGATCGACCGGCATGAACATGTACCCGTTGACCGCATACTGGCCGGACGATGCCACCAGCATGGCGGCGCTTTCCTGACCGTTGAGGTATTGCAAGCGAGCCATCGAATTCCAGAAGGTCACGACATCGACCAGACCGCTCGAGAAGAGCTGTTGGGCCTCTCCAAAGTCGGTGGTGTATTTCAGCGCGTTCGGATGCACCTTGTCGACCAGGTAGGTGATGGCCTCGTCCATCTTGGCCGGATCCTGATAGTCGAGCCCAAGTGAATTCGCGACGCCGAGCAGCACGCCGCCGCCAGTAATGTCGCCAGGCAGCCACATCAGCAGCTTGCCCTTCAGGCGCTCGTCGGCCAGATCTTTCCAGTCCGTCAGGAAATCAACGTTGTCACTGTTGTAGATGATGGCGGGCGAGGCCGAGGCCTGGAATCCGATCGCCGTGGCGCCTTTCTTGAAATTGTCGAAAACGCGATCGGCATTCGGGATGAGACCGGACGGCAAAAAGTCTTCGACGAGCTTGACACTCTCGCTGGCTGCCTGTGCCTGAACCTCGGCATGGTAGTTCTCTTCGATCGCCAGGACGTCATAGGGCGAGGAATTACCAGAACCAACCGCGGTGTAGAGCTCGGTCAGATAGGTGCTGGGCGACTGCGACTGTGCATAGTTCAGCGTAATGTCCTCGTCGTACACATCCTTGATGTACTGCTGGAAACGCTGCACGAGCTGGTCGCTGGCGGTATAGGTCCAGTTGCCGACGTTGACTTCCTTTTCCTCGGCAATCGCGGCCTTGATATCGTCGAACGACATCTCCTTGCCAACGATCGGCACATTCACCGGGCCGCCCGCCGCAGGTGAAGCCGTCGCGTCCTGAGCGAGCGCCGGCATCGCCAAAACAGAATCGATCATCGCTCCTGAGAGTCCCAGCGCGAGACCGGCCTTCACCATCTGACGGCGGGTATAGCGACGTCGCTGAACCTCACCGGCAAATCGATCGAGAAGCTCTTGGTGCTTCGACATCGTCAGATCACTCCTTCCGAGCTGGAGCGTCCCACCTTGGGGCGCGCGACTGATATTGTGGAATATAAAGGGACATTGAACCCTAGCGGGGGCGATTGTCAAGCAGCGGCGCCGGCGGCTTGTAGGGCACCTCGACCAGCGGGATCATCTTGCTGCGCTGGTTTTCGCTCAGGACCGCCCAGGGCTGCAGGTCGGGATATGGCACCCGCTCCAGCTCCTCGCCGCCGACAAATGTGGCGTCATTGACCAGCAGCTGGCTCCCTTTCTGCTCGTTCATGAAGACATCCTGGAAGGTGTAATCGCCTTCCTCCAGATGGAACATCGCGATATCGGCGACTCTGCCCGGTTTCAGCGACCCGAGCTGGTCGAGACGGATCGCCTTGGCTGCCTTGCTGGATGCCCGCTCGATCGCATCCTCGATCGACATGCCGATTGCCAGGAATTTCGAGATGGTGGTCGGCATATCGAAGCAGGGTCCCTGGATGGCGAGCTGGTGGATATCGGTCGAGATGACATCCGGAAGTACGCCATTGGCCAGCATGGTGCGCGCGGTTTCGAAGCTGAACGACCCGGCGCCGTGCCCGATATCGAGCACCAATCCCTGCTCGCGCAGCTCGGCAATACGTGGATAGAGCTGCCCATTCGGGTCGAGCAGATTCATGCTGTGACCGGTGAAACAGTGGGTGATGATGTCACCGGGGCGCAACCGCTCGATGACCTCGTCGATCGTCGGCGGTCCCTGACCGATGTGAATCATCAGCGGCAGATCGACCGCCTCGGCCAGCTCGCGAGCAATATCGAGCGCCTTGATGCCCACGCCGCGGGTAGTGCTGGAATCGATGCGGGCCTTGACACCGAGAATGACATCCCGGTTCGCCTCGATGATCGTCTGGGCGAGCGGAACATCGAGATAGCCGAGGTTGGCAAGCTCCCAGGTCGGTCCCGTCAATCCGATCGACGAGATATTGAGCAGAGCATAGATTCGTGATTTGACTGAGTCGATGGTATAGCGGCGGAATCCGGGAAAGTTGTAGCCGCCTGAGCTGCCGACATCGAGCCAGGTGGTAACGCCGGTGCGGGCCGCCACTGGATCGGGCTCGATCCCCCAAAAGGTCGACCCCCAATAGACATGCGTGTGCAGGTCGATCAGCCCCGGCGTGACCAGCTTGCCACTGGCATCGACGACTCTGGCCGCCGAGCCGGCATCGATTCCTGCTTCGACCGCGGCGATCTCGCCGTTCTTCACCGCCACATCGAGCTGTCCGCTATAGCCCGAACCGGGATCGACGACCTCGCCGCCCTTGATCAACAGATCGTATGTTCCCGCGTTTACCACGATTCCTCCTCTTGATTCACTGCACTCGAATTGCCGCTTTTCGGTCCTGAGCCCTAGGTCCTGGGGGCCTGGGACGTTCGACGTTTGGCAAACGTGCATCTGAAGACTCAGGGCTCAGGACCCAGGACATTCGTTACTTCCTGCCCTTGAAGCGATGGACCTCCGGGTCGACAGTATCCGCCGGTCCCAATTCCTCGATCTCGCCCCAGAGCTCGCCCGGGATGTCGATCGATGCCAAATCGATCGTGCTTGCCACCCGCTCCGGCCGGCTCATGCCGGCGATGGTGACGGTTATGCGTGGATCGAGCATCGAGAATTGCAGAGCCGCCGCGGCAAGCGGCACTCCGTAGCGATTGCAGATCTCGCGAATCTTGCCGGTTCGCTCGATCATGTGCTGCGGCGCCTGCTGGTACGCATAGCGCGGATACGAATCTGGCCCACGTGAAAGCATGCCGCTGCCATAGGGGGCTGCATTGAGCACGGCCAAGCCCCTGGCTGCCGCGGCATCGATCAACGGATCGGCGTTGGTGTTCAGCAGCGTATAGCGGTTGTGGGTGATGACGGCATCGAATAAGCCGGTTTCGATGTATTGCAGCTCAACGTCATTCGGTCCGGACGCCACACCCAAATAGTCGAAGACGCCTTGCTCCTGGTAGGACCGTAGCACCTCGACCGGTCCGCCCGGGGACATGGCCGCGTCGAAGGTGGTCCATTCGGCATCGTGCAGGTACACGGCATCGAGATGGCCGACGCCGAGCAGCTCCAAACTCCGCTCGAACCGCCATTTGACGGTTTCGCCGCTGAAGTCGTTGTCGACCGGGTTGCGGCCAGCCTTGGTCTGCAGCACCGCTCCCTCCGGCAAACCGCCCAGCTCTTTCAGCGCCTGCCCGACCCGGCGCTCGCTGACGCCGTCGCCATACAGCGCCGCGGTGTCGATATAGTCGAACGGACTGGCCAGCGCCGCCTTCACCGTCGCGATAGCCTCATCCTCGGGAACCGAATAGAGAAAGGTGTCCTGCATATCGCCCAGCGGAGCGCAGCCCATCGCGACCGCGGGCACCTCCAGCGAGGTATTGCCGAACTTGCGTCGATTCAAGAGCTCTGTTCCCACATTCCCTCCTTCGACGAATGTTGCGTAGATCGGTGACGGTCGCTAGTAAGTTGCCGGATCGACCGAATCCGGCGCGCCGAGGGCGTCGATCTCGGCCCAGACATCGTCCGAAATCTCGATCGACGCCAGATCGAGCGCGGCCTGAATGCGACCGGGCTGGCTCATTCCGGCGATGGTGACGGTGATGCGCGGATCGCGCAGCGAAAACTGCAAGGACGCGGCCGCCAATGGAATGCTGTGCCGCGCGCAGATCGCCTCGATCTTTTCGGCTCGCTCGATCAGGTGTGCTGGTGCGGTGCGATAGGAATAGCGCGGATAGTCCTTCGGTCCACGCGACAGGATGCCGCTGCCAAAGGGCGCTGCGTTCAACACCGCGATGCCGCGCTCGCACGCATATGAAAAGAGATCGCTGGAATTGGTGTTTAGCATCGTAAATCGGTTCGCCGAGATGACTGCATCGAACAGTCCGGTTTCGAGATATTGCAGATCGACATCGCTCATGTCCGACGCGACCCCGAACTGATCGAAGAGCCCTTGCTCTTTGTACCCCTGCAAAACCTCTACCGGTCCACCGGGCGCCATTGCGTCGGCGAAGGTGGTCATATCCGGCCCGTGCAGAAACACCGTGTCGACGTGTTCGACGCCCAGCAAAGCGAAGCTACGCTCGAAGCGGCGCTTGATAGTCTCGCCGCTAAAATCGCCGGTGCCCGGCGGCCGTCCAATCTTGGTCTGAAGCACCGCACCCGCGGGCAACCCGCCGAGCCCCTTCAGTGCAAGACCGATACGGCGCTCGCTCTCGCCGTCGCCATACCAGGCCGCCGTATCGATGTAATCGATCGGGCTTGCCAATGCGGCCTTTACCGTGGCGACCGCGTCGTCTTCGCTAACCGAATACCCAAAGGTCTCCAGCATGTCCCCGAGCGGCGCGCAGCCAACCGCAATTGGGGGAACGTTCAGGGTCGACGAACCGAATCTGCGGCGCTTCAGAAGATCGATATCCACGAGCGCGGGTGTACTCCTCATCGGTGAATTCGGGAAATCGGTCAGGCGAACTTTCTCACAACTTCGGCATCGAGCAGGTCGACCAATGCCGGTTCGTAGGCAACGTTGGTGACATACATGATCACGTAGTCGATCCCGACGCCGGCGAATTGCTCCACCTTCTCCGCCACATCCCGCGGTGTGCCGATCAGAAATCCACTGGTGAATTCGTCGAAGGGAATGCCCTGCCGCACCGCTTCGGACGCTTTTTCCGGATCTTCGCCTTTTTCGATGAGATGGACCCGGATCTGAGTCGATTTGATCAGGTCGTCGTAGTTCCGGCCGGCGGTGTCGCAATGCCCTTTCAAGACCTGGAGCTTGTGCTCGACGGTGTCGACATCGCCCATGACATTGCAGGCATCGCCATATTGCGCAACCAGCTTGAGGGTCACCTGCTCGCCGCTGCCGCCGATCCAGAACATCGGATGCGGTTTGCGAATGCCCTTCGGCTCATTGATCGGCTTGTCGATCGTGTAGTACTTGCCCTGGAATTCGGGATAGTCCTCGGTCCACATCTTCGCGATGACTTGTACTGCCTCGCGGAACATCCCCATCCGTTGCGGTGTTTCCACCCAGGGATAGCCATAGGCTTTCCATTCGGCTTCGTACCAACCGGCGCCGATCCCGGCATAAAGCCGGCCGTTGCTGGCCACATCGACCGTTGAGGAGATCTTGGCGTAGAGCGACGGATTGCGATACCCGTTGCAGCCGACCATCTGCCCGACATTCACCCGTTTCGTATCGCGAGCGAGCGTCGAAGTAATCGTCCAGCACTCGAAGGTGGTGTCGAGCTCGCCGTAGGGAGTGGTGTGGAAATGGTCGTAGACCCAGATCGAGTCCCAGCTCCCCGCATCGGCGACCTTGCCGACGTTAGTCATCGCCTCATATTGCTCGTAGGGATCGGCGATCTTGTTCAGATCGCGCCGCCAGCCCTGTGGTGTGAAGATGCCGAATTTTATGGACATGAGGGGCCTCCGTTCGTTGGTCCTGAGCCTTCTGTCCTGAGCCCTGAGACGTTCGGTCGTATCAGGGCTCAGGCCTCGAAACTCAGGACTCGCTAAATGCCGTACAAGTCCGCGATCTTGGTTTCGAGATAGCGCAGATATGGCGCGGGATCGAGCGGGCCGCCGACCGCGCGTTCGATCGTTTCTTGTGGGGTGAACTTGCAACCGCTGAAATGGATTTTGGCGCCCAACCAGGCGCGCAGGGGCGCCAGATCGCCATTGCCAATCTGTTCGTCGAGATCGGGAAGGTCTTTGCGCATCGCCTCCCAGATCTGCACCGAAAGCACCGTCCCCAACAAATAGTCCGGGAAATACCCGAACAGCCCTTCCGACCAATGCACGTCCTGCAGCACGCCAGATGCGTCGTCGGGCACATCGACCCCGAGGTATTCCTTCATGCGGGCATTCCAGACCTCGGGCAGGTCGGCAGCCTGTAGCCGGCCCTCGAAGAGATCCCGTTCCAGCTCATAGCGCAAGATGATGTGCAGCCCGTAGGTCAGTTCGTCGGCCTCCACCCGGATGAGGGACGGCTGCATCTTGTTGACCGCACGGTAGAACTCCTCCGGACCGTAGGCATCGAATCTTTCTGGAAATGCCGCACGAATCTGCGGCCAGGCATAGCTGATGAACGGTCGTCCGCGTCCCACCAGATTCTCCATGAGGCGGCTTTGCGATTCGTGAAGTGTCATGGAGACCCCGCTGCACAGCGGCGTGCGATTAAGGCGGGGATCGATCTGCGCTTCGTAGAGGCCATGCCCGAATTCATGGATCGTTCCATAAAACGAGGTCGAAAAGAAGTCCTCGTCATAGCGCGTCGCCAGCCGGATGTCGTTGGTGCCAAAGCTCTGCTGGAAGGGATGCACGGTTTCGACCACGCGCCAGGCGGTTTCCGTCGCTCCCAGCTCGGCGGTAATGTCTTCCGAGAGCTTGATCTGCGCCTCTCGCGGAAAGGTGCCCTGCAACAGACGGTCGTCGACCTTGTCGAGGTTGGCGCCCACCGTTTGGGTAAGCTCGATCAGCTTCGGCTTGAGCACGTCGAAAACACGGTCGACCTCGTCGACGGTCGATCCTTCTTCGAATTTGTCGAGCAAGACGTCGTAGGGCGACTCGGTCGGGTCGTAGCACGCTATCAATTCTTTGGCGAGCTCGATCTGCTTTTCCAATGATGGCAAAAAGGCTTTGAAATCGGAATCGGCGCGGGCCTCACGCCAGATCGCGAAGCCCTCCGCCTGCGCCTGAGCGATCCGTCCCTTCAGCTCCGTCGGTACCCGGCTGTCCAGCTCGTAGTTCCTGCGAGCCCGGCGGATGAAGCTCGCCTCATACGAATCATGGGGCGAGGCGGTTTCGATGTCCGCGCTGTCCTGAATAAGCGCTCCCAGCTTCTCGCTCGTATTTCTCTGATGGAGCAGCACCGAGATCGTTTCGATCTGGCTGGCGCGCTGGTCGCTGGCTGCCACCGGCATACCGCACTGCATATCCCAATGCAGCAGCGAGAGCGCCGAATCGATATCGTGAATTTCCCCCAGCTCTTTTTCGAGCGCTGCGAATGTCGCTTTCGACATCGGTTTCCTCCACCTATCTCCAACTCGATTTCGCCAAACTACTCCGGCCGAGGATTGCTGACAACCTCCAGCGGGGTGAAATCGCCGATCGTGCATACTCTCGCGAATTGGGGAATGAGGGAACGGGCGGGAAGATGCCGAGCAAAATCATCCAAGATCCGCGGCGGCCGCGCGACGCCAATCGCGCCGGAGAGCTCGATCCGACCTCACGCGGCATCGCGGAAGATCCGCCCCAACGTATCGAGATCGATCTTCCCTGGCGCACGATCATCCGCGTGCTGGCGACCATTGGGTTCCTGTTGCTGGTTTCGCGGCTCAGCGAGGTGATTTTCCAGATCTTCCTGGGGTTCCTGCTGGCGGCTGCGCTCTTTCCGCTGGTGCTCCGCCTGGAGCGGCACGGGGTTCGCCGCGGGCTCGCGGTCATCATCGTGCTGCTGGGAGTCATCGGCGGTCTGGTGCTGATCATCGCGGCAGTGCTGCCGTCGCTCATCCAGCAAGCCGCCGATTTCTACAACAACCTGCCGCAGCACGCGCGCGATGCCTTCGCCTGGCTGCAACCCCGGGAACCCGCGCTTTACAACCGAATCATCCTCTATGTCGACCGGCAGACGACCGGAGGAGCGGATGTAACCAGTGTCGATATCAATGTGGAGCAAGCGATTAGCGGTGGCCAGACGGTCTTCAGCATTTTGGCCGGCGTCGTGGCCGCCTTCGCCGTCGCGGCATTCACGCTCACCGGTGGCGATCAGGTGCTTCGGTCGCTGGGGCGCTTGCTGCCCGAGGGGCAGGAAGCCAAGGTGCGCCGCATGGTGCCCGAAGTGACCCGCGTGGTCAGCGGCTATGTGGTGGGACAGGGGATCAATTCCAGTCTCTTCGCGGTCTTCACGTTTGTCGTCTTTACGGCGCTCGATCTGCCGTCTCCGCTGGTCGCCGCCGTCATCGCCTTCATCCTCGATGCCATTCCCATCGTCGGGGCGACCCTGGCCACCGTCATCTTCGCCGTGCTCGCGCTCACCGTCAGCACCTCGGCAGCCTTGATCGTGATCGTGGCCTGCTTGATCTACCAGCAATTCGAGAACTATGTCACCTCGCCGCGCGTCTTCGGCCGCACGCTGAATATCTCGCCGTTCACCAGCCTGATTTCAGTGCTGGTCGGCAGCAAGCTACTCGGTATCCCTGGGGTGCTCCTCGGTCCATCGGTCGCGGCCATGATCTCGGCGGTCATACGCGTGTGGGCCGAAGATATCGAGGTGGTCACCGGGCCGAGTGGACCGCGCCTGCGAGAAACCTTCGTCGACCGCGATGAGCCGGAAGATGAGGAGGCGCTGGAAGAGCTGATCGAGCGTTTCGACCAACCCGAGGACGATGCCGAGGGGCCGGTCGAATTGACGCCCGATCGCCCGGAAAAAGGTGAAACCGCATGAGCGAGCGCTATGACGCCATCGTGGTCGGGGTTGGTGGGATGGGTTCGGCCACCGCCTGGCAGCTCGCCCGCCGCGGCAAAAAAGTCCTGGGGCTGGAGCAGTTCGACATTCCTCATGCCAGCGGATCGTCGCACGGTATCAACCGCATCATCCGGCTCGCGTACTACGAAGACCCCAGGTACGTCCCGTTGCTGAAGCGGGCCTACCAGCTCTGGCGCGAGCTGGAAGCATCCTGCGGCGAGCATCTGCTGCATATCACCGGCTCGATCGATGCCAGCGAACCGGACGGGATCGTCTTCACCGGCGCACTCGAATCGTGCAGACTGCATGGTCTTTCGCACGAGGTGCTGACCAGCGCCGAGCTGACCAGGCGTTTTCCCGGATATCGATTGCCGGCCGACCATCTGGCGCTCTATCAGGAAGACGGCGGTTTTCTCCTCTCCGAGCGGTGCATCGTGCAGCACGTGGAAGAAGCGATGAAGCTCGGCGCCGAGATCCACGGCCGCGAAGAAGTGCTCGATTGGACCAGCACCGGAAACGGCCTCGCCGTCCATACGACCCGCGCGGTCTATCGCACCGGCAAGCTGATCTTCACTGCCGGCGCCTGGATGGGCCGCTTGCTCGACGACCTAGCGCCGTTGCTGACACCAGAGCGGCAAGTGCTTGCCTGGCTGCAACCGCTCGAGCCAGTCAAATTCACGCCGGACACCTTCCCGGTGTTCAATCTCACCGTGCCGGAGGGGCGCTATTACGGCTTCCCGGTCTATGGCAATCCCGGTTTCAAGATCGGCCGCTATCACCACCTGGACGAGGCGATCGACCCAACCGAACCGCTGCGCCCTCCCGACCGGGCCGACGAGGAGATCCTGCGCGCCTTCGTCAGCCGCTATACACCGGCGGCCAACGGTCACGCTCTGGCGCTGCGCACCTGTATCTTCACCAACTCGCCCGACGAGCATTTCATCATCGACACCCTTCCAGACGACGAGCGCGTGATCGTGGCCTCTCCCTGTTCCGGGCACGGCTATAAATTCTGTTCGGTCATCGGCGAGATTCTGGCCGATCTGGCGATCGAGGGGACCACCCAGCACGATATATCGCTCTTTCGGCTCGATCGATTTCAGACATAGAAAACCCCGCTCCCGTTGACGAGGAGCGGGGTACCGACGGCTCATCCATGCAGGATCAGACCCGCAAACGGATTTCCATCGTGAGCGGTTCGCCGACCGGGCGTTGCTCCATGAACTCCTCCATATCGGAAAACGCTTTTGTTAGCGCCTGCATGACACTGTGCAGCGAGGAGTCCCCCGAGAATACCTCGGCGTCGTAGCGCTCTTCCTCGACCCGGCGGTGATCGATGAAGCGTTTGGTGCGAATTTCGGCCTTGGCCAGCACACCCGTGCCGCAATCATTTCCGTCGGTGCGAGGCTTGGGCTGATGCGGCCACGGGATGACCCGGCCGAGGGTGCGCAGGCGCCGAGGCTGTTCGGTTTCCTCCGCGTGATCCAGAATTTCGATGTTGAATGCAGGATTGGCCATTGACGTACTCCTTTGGAACTTATCCGTTCGACGCGGCGATGGTGTCTCACCGGCACATCGGTCAGCTCGCGGGGCGGATGTCAACATTTCTCAGTCTAGCGCGCCATTCTGCTTGGTGCAGAAATGTGTACGTACAGAATGTACCAGAACACCTGATCTACTTCAAGGGTTTGGTGACACCGCGTCAAAACATATGTTCGGGAATTATCCGCACATCCGTTCGATATCCAGCCGTCCCCTACAATGCCCCCATGAGGATCGCTCGATGACCGATTTCGATCTCCGCCCCTCGCTGGCCGGCTACCTGCGCTCCGTTGCCGACTGGCGCCGCGGCCGGTATCGGGACGATCTGCGCGATCCGCGCAATCTGGTGAGCGCCGCCGGACTGGACGAGCTCGCCGTCTGGGTGATGGCGCTACCGGAGGAGGATGCTCGCATCGCGACGCTGTCCAAATACGCTTCCGAAGGTGAATCGTTCACACCGGGCCAGCAGACGCTTTACGAGATCGGCCGCTTCCGTTTTTTCTCGCCGGAAACCGAGTTCGATGCGTTTCTCGATCAGCTCGCCGAGCTCGCTGCCGCCGATCACCGCGAGCGCGGTCATTTCGGGGGTAAGCAGGTCCCCGGCGACGAACCGTGGTGATCGTTCGGTGATCCGCGTTTTGGCAACCGGCCGGGCCATGGCGCTGCTCGTCATCGCCGCTGCCGTCGCCCTGGGGGCAGCGGTCCTGCTGGGCGCGGTCTGGCTGGGTTACAGTGGACGGAACCTGGCTCCTTTGGCCGGATGGCTCGCGCTTGGCGCGGGCGTGTCGCTGCTGATCGGGGTCTTTTTGCTCTGGGTGGTCGATCGCGCCGCGGACGGCCGCTTCTTCTCCCGCCTGGGAATCTCTGGCGTGCTCACCGCCCTGGTCTTTGCCGGGACAGCCTGGCCGGCATTGGTGAAGCTCTTCCAGCCGGACTCCGAACGATCGCTGCTCTGGCTGATTCTCGGATTCGCCACCGTCATCGCCGCCTTGTTCGCCTTGCTCGCCGCCTGGATGGATGCCGACCCGGTCCGAACGACCGCGGCGGACGCGCTCGATATCGCGCGCGGCAACTATCGCGCCCGGCTCCCGGAAACAGGCAACACCGAGATCGCGCAGATCGCGACTGCCACGAATCTGCTGGCATCTCGCGCGCAATCGTCGGCTGTCCGCCAATCGAACCAGGACCGCGCGCGGGAAAGTCTGCTCCTTGCGATTGCCGCCGACGCACAGATCCCGATCGACAATCTCCGGGCCATTACCGATTCGATGGTTGCCGCCAGGCAGAGCGACCCAGCCCACGTGCGGCGATACGGCGAAGCGCTCGCTCGCGAAACCGGCGCTCTTCAGCGGCGGCTGGATGAGGTCCAGGAGATCGCTCGGCTGGAAAGCGGGCAAGTGACCTTGCGCATGCAGCCAATCTCGCTCGCCCAGCTCGTCATCGCCGTCTGCGATCGCCTGCAACCCGGCGCGGCAACCCGCAATGTGAGCATCGGACCGCGGGTCGACTTCTCAGCCCCGCGCGTGCTGGTCGATCCGGAACAGACGCTGCGCGCGCTCGAAGCGCTGGTCTCCTATGCCCTGTCGGAAACGCCGGATGGCTCCGAGCTCGCGGTGGAAATGCGCGATGCCGGTCAGTTCGTGCAAGTGGCCGCGATCGAGATTCCTGCCGAAGGGGAACCGGATGTCGCCGCGCGAATCGAATGGGAATCCGCGCACCGCCGCCGCGAATCGGCCCTGAGCCTGGCCGTGGCCGGCCGCCTGATCGAGATCCAGGGCGGCAGCTTTCTCATCTCACGCGGAAACCCCGGCTCACCGGTCGTGGTTGTGTCGTTGCCCAGGAGTTGAGTCTGGGGTCCGGCGCCCTGCGCCCTGCCACGATCATCGCAGGGCGCAGGGTCTCTGTGACCTCCCGTGTCGGCCCGCTGACTGCTTCGAAGTGTCTCAGGGCCCAGGCCCCCGGGCTCAGGACCCGTTTCGTCAGCTCCCCAGGCGGCGGATATGCAGCAGATTCGTCTTGCCGGCGACCCGCATCATCGGCAACGAACCGACGATCAGGGTGTATTCGTCCTTTTCGGCCAGTCCCAGCTCGATGATGTGCTTGCCCGTCTTGCGGAACATCACGTCCGGATCGTGCTCCAGCGGCACCACGATCGAGGTGATGCCCCACACGATATTGAGCCGGCGCGACGTGGTCTCGTCATTCGTCACCGCGATGATCGGCGCCGACGGCCGGTATTTCGCCGCTCGCCTGGCGGCGTTGCCGGTGAGGGTGAAGACCACGATGCGCTGAATATGCGCTGCCTCGGCCAGCTCGTAGGCGGCTCGAGCGATCGCATCGGCCACGGCCAGCGCAATGTCGCCCCGGGTTGGAATGGGCTCCTGCGATGCCGCGGTGCGGATCGGGCCGTCGCGTTCGGCTTCTTTGATGATGCGCGCCATCGTTTCGACCGCTTCGATCGGATAGAGCCCAACGGCCGATTCAGCTGAGAGCATGACCGCATCGGTGCCGTCCCAAACAGCATTGGCGACATCGTTCGTTTCTGCGCGGGTCGCCATGGGCTGGGTGATCATCGATTCGAGCATCTGGGTCGCGGTGATCACCGGCACTCCCAGCGCGTTAGAGCAGGAGATGA
Organism: Thermomicrobiales bacterium; assembly: GCA_035708745.1. Classification (GTDB taxonomy): domain Bacteria; phylum Chloroflexota; class Chloroflexia; order Thermomicrobiales; family UBA6265; genus JAMLHN01. The sequence goes on from DASTFJ010000077.1 coordinate 17,793, forward strand.
TGTCCTTCTGAGCGCGCGGCACTTTTTCCGGCGGGAGCTGCACCCCCAGGTCGCCGCGGGCAACCATGATGCCGTCTGCCTGCTGGGCGATATCGCGCACATTCTGCAGGGCATCCGGACGTTCGATCTTGGCAATCAACCCCGGAGTCGTGGTGCCGTGCGCCGCGGCCACTCCGCGCGCCATGACCAGATCGCTGGCATCGTTGATGAAGCTCAACCCCAGGAAATCGACCTCGTTCTTGACCGCGAACTGAATATCCTCGCGGTCTCCCGGAGTCAGCGCGCCCCCACCGATGGATGCGCCGGGCAGCGTCACGCCCTGACGGCCGAGCAGGAGCCCCCCGCGGCCGACCTTGCAGACCGCTTTATCCCGTTCGACGCGGTCGACCAAAAGCTCGATCAGGCCATCGGAGATCAGCAACCGGCTGCCCGGCTGGATAACGCTCAGCAGCTCTGGATAATCGATCCCGATCCGCTTGGAGGTGGCGGGCACCGGTTCGGGCACGATCTCGACCACACTCCCACGGCTGACCGGAATCTTCTCGTCGTTCGTCAGCGGGCCGGTGCGGATCTTGAGTCCCCGCAGGTCGAACAGAATCGGCACCTGCTTGCCCAGCTCGTGACTGACGGTGCGCACATCGTCGATCAGCTTGGCGCGCTCTTCGGATTTTCCATGGGCGGCATTCACGCGCACCATATCGGCGCCCGCCACGATCAATTCTCGCAAGCGGTCACGCCCGGCAACCGCGGGACCCAGGGTGGTGACGATCTTCACATGTCGGTCACGTGCCAATCGGATGCTCTTTCTTCACTCGAACGCGCCAGCTCCAGCCCCAGCAGGGGATGGAATCAGGCGGTCGATCGGTCGCCTGCGTCAGTGCAAGCCGGGAAGCGCTGCCCCAATCGTACCAAGCTTTCCAGAGTGGAGCGTTCGAAGGCGATCTATGTACGGCCCTTACGAAATACCTGATATCTGGATGCATAACTTTATGTAGTCCGGCGAACGCGGGTGTATAACTGGAATCGAGCAACGTCCCCAGATGGCACAAACACGCCGCAACTCAGGAGCACAGCTATGGCCGAGCGACACCACATGCAATCGCTGCTTTCGGAATTTCGCGACGGGGCGATATCTCGTCGCGTCTTTCTCGAGCGGGCCGCCGGCATCGGCATGGCCACGCCGCTGGCGCTTCTCCTGGCCAGGAGCGCGGACGTGGGGGCGCAAGATGCCTCCCCTGCCGCAACTCCTGCCGTCTCTATAACGGAACGGCCCGCGGTTGGAACCGAAGGGCAAACGCGCGGCTCCGGCGGCGAGCTCAAGCTGTTGCAATGGCAGGCCCCTTCGACCTTGAGTCTGCATCTCAGCGCCAGCTTCAAGGACATGCTCGCGGCGGCGCTCGTCACCGAGCCCCTGATCCATTTTCTTCCCGATGGCACGCCGATTCCCAATCTCGTCAAGGAGATCCCGACAATCGAGAACGGTCTCCTGGCGCCGGACTTCTTGACTGTTACCTACAATCTGCTCGAAGGCGTGCTCTGGAGCGATGGCGAGCCATTCACCGCATCGGATGTCGCCTTCACCTGGAGCTGGATTATGGATCCTGCCAACAGCTCCCCCAACTCGGGCGTCTACGGCGCGATCGCCAAGGTGGAGGCCATCGACGATCTCACCGTCAGGATTACGTTCGCCGCCCCGCAACTTGGCTGGAATACGTTCTTCGCCTCGGCGGTGAACGGCGGGGTCTATCCGGAGCATGTTCTGGGCAGCGGTGGAGTCTCGAGCGACGAGTTCTCACAGCAACCCATCGGAACCGGTCCGTTCAAGGTCGATTCGTTCGCGCCGAACGATCAGGCGATCTATTCGGTCAACGAAAACTATCGCGAGCCGAACAAGCCGTATTTCGCTTCCGTTAACCTCAAGGGCGGTGGGGAAGCCGCAACCGCGGCCACCGCCGTCCTGCAAACCGGTGACTGGGATTTCGCATGGAATCTCCAGGTGTCGCCGGATGTGCTCAACAATATGGCCGAGAGCGGAGGTAAGGGCGATCTCGTATTGGTGCCGGGGACCGCGGTCGAATGGATCGCGTTCAATTTCTCCGATCCGAACACCGAGGTGGATGGCCAGCGCTCGCAATGGCAAACGCCGAATCCAGTCCTGGGCGACAAGACCGTGCGCCAGGCGCTGGCGCTGGCGGTCGACCGGCAAGCGATCTCCGACAATCTCTATTTCGGTCCGCCGAGCGAGCCGCCCGGCCGCAACGTGCTGACCGGCATTCCCATCTACGAATCGCCGAACACCACGTGGGAATACAACATCGACAAGGCGAATCAACTGCTCGACGACGCTGGCTGGGTCCGGGACGGCTCGGTTCGATCGAAGGACGGGGTAGAGCTTTCCCTGACCTATGCAACCTCGACCAATCAGGTCCGCCAACAGACCCAGGCGGTCGTCAAGCAAGGCTGGGAACAGATTGGCGCCAAGGTCAGGCTGATGGAAGTCGATCCGAACGTCTTCTTCTCGACGGCTCCCGGAAACGATCAGACCCTACAGCATATGTATTGGGACGCGCACGAATATGCGTTCAGCCCCGCTGGTCCCTGGCCGCTCTCCTACATGTTTCGCTGGGTGAGCCACGATGGAGCGAATATCCCCCAGGCGGAGAACAACTGGTCGCAGGTCAACGAAGGGCGCTACAACAATCCCGACTACGATGCCCTCTACGATGAAGCCGCGTCCACCACCGATCCAGAGCGCGCTGCCGAGCTCTTCATCGCGATGAACGACATCATCATCGATGACGTCGTCCTGATCCCACTCGTTCAGCGCGCCTCGGAGAAATACGCGCTCTCGAAAACCCTCCGCAACGACAACGTCGCCGGCGGTCCGTTCGAAGCGCTGTATTGGAATATCGCGAACTGGAACCGCATCGATTAACGGCAGGCGCTGGCGCTCAGAAGGTAACGCCGCTGCGCAGAATGCAATTCGCGTACGGTGTGCACTCGCCCGTGCGCACCACCGCCCGGGTATCTCGGGTGAGCGCCTTGAACTCCTCGTGCGGAATGGAGGCCACTGGCACATTCGGGAAACAGCGCTCGATCGTGCGCAGCAGCTCGGGGTTCCGGTCGAACGCTTCCCGCCCGATCATGATCTCTTCGACCCTTAGCTCTTTCGCCACAGCTTCCAGCACCTGAGCGAAGGACGGCACACCGGGGCTAACCGCCAAATCGATCCGCTCGACCGCGAGCGGCACGGGCAACCCCGCATCGGCGATCGTCAGCCCATCGGTGTGGCCCATCTCCGCGATCACCATCGACAGCCGATGGTTTAGCACGCCTCCTAGCTTCACTGTTGGCTCCTTCCCCGAACCTCGTCCGTGCCGCCGATTATCGAGTAGAACAGCGAAGGACGCCCTGAGGGCGTCCTTCGCGCAATGATTCGGAGATCGGTATCGACTATTCGTACCGCAACGCTTCCGCCGGCGCAAGCTTCGACGCCTGCCGCGCCGGGATCAAGGTCATGAGCAGCGACGCAATAAAGGTGAGCACCAGGATGATGATGATCTGCACCCATGGCACGATCAGGCTGACGCCTCCTTCGACGAAATCGTCACCCGCGAAGAGATTTCTGGCCAGGAGCAATCCGAGGATCGTCCCGGACAAGCAACCCAGCAAGACAATGAACCCGGTTTCGATCAGGAATGAGAGCGACACTGCCCGACTCTGGAATCCGATTGCTCGCAAGACGCCGATTTGCTGGCGCCGCTCGACGACCGCGCGGAATGCGATCACGCCGATGGCCGCCAAACCGACAATCAGGCCAAGACCCATGAAGCCCTGGAAGATGTACAGGAAGCTGCGTGCTTGTGACTGGAAATCTTCCAGCTCGTTCTTGATCGAAACGGCCTGGACGCCGTTGATGAGTAGCTTCTGCTCGATCTCCTTGGCGATCGCCTCCGACTGGCCCGGATCGTTCACCTGGATGAAATACGAGGTCAGCGACGGTGTCGGCAGTACCTGATCCATGGTTGCCATCGGCGCGAAGAGCCCGATCAGGGAACTGATCTTGGAATCGATGATGCCGATGATCTGCACCTGGATCGTTTTGCCGCCTGGTCCTTCGATGTCGACGGTAACCGGCGCGAAATCGTCGTCGCCAGACTCGATCGCCTTTTGCGGACCATCGCCATCCGGGTCCTTCAGCGTAAACGGATCCTCGACGGCGCCGCCGAACCCGCCTTGCCCGGCCAGGGCTGACGAATCGATGACGGCCACATCGTCCCGCGTGTTGAGCGCCTCGATTACCGAAGCATCATCCGGGAACCCCTCGGCGCGCTGCTGGAATTTGATGGCGGAGTCGGTGATCAGTCCTTCGTCCATACCGTGAATGAAGATATTGCCCCAATCGCCGCCCTCTCGGCGGACCTTCCCGCCGAAGCCGGTGGTGCCCATACCGAGGGCGGAAATTTGGCTGGTGTCGAATCCGCGCTCCTGCAGCAGCTTCTCGAAATCGGCGCTGGTGCCGATGGGATTCGCGCCGCCCTGATCGGCCCGCACATCCCAGCCGGCATTCGCTTCGTCACCCAGGAACGCGCTGGAGAAGTTTTCGTTGATCGTGCTGAACATGACCAGCGAAAAGATGATCAGGCTGAACATAGCGATCGTCATGCCCGTGCGCGAGGGGGTGGCGCCCGGGAAAGCAATGGCGGTGCGCACCGACGGTAGAGCCCCACCGAAGAGACCGCCGATCCTGTTGACGAGCCCAAGGAGCACATCGAGGTTCTGGACGATCAGCATCGTGGCGCCAGCCACCAGGAATACGCCGGAGAGGAAGAACATCTCGATATCGCCGTTGAGCTCGCCAAAGATGCGTGTCGAGACGGAATCGGGGAGTAACCAGAGAACGATCAGATAGATGCTGACGACCGAATAGACCAGCCGGCTCGAGATCCCGAAATACCGCAGGAAGAGGGCAATGCCAAATGGCAGGATGCTCAGGCCCGCATAGGCCGCAAATGCGCTATTGCCGCTTAGTCCGGCGAACGTGAGGAGCGCACCGATGATCACGGCCAGCGCCCCGAAGACCAGCGTGCGTTTCTTTCGCACCGGGCTGGAAACGTCGGGGATATCGCGAATCGCGGCCACGATATTGAGGCGGCTGTTGCGGATCGAGGCGTAGACCACCGCTATGAAGGTGATGACCACGCCCAGGCAATAGGCCACGACCATGCTGCGCGGGCTGACATACGGTTCGATATCGAAGAGATCGCCAAAGAGCTTGCCGAGCGCGAATGCGATCAGATAGGCCGCGCCGACTCCGAGGAACGCGCCGACCAATCCGGCGAGCAGTGCGTAGACCGTCCCCTCACTGAGGAACTGATGCACGAGCTGGGCACGTTGAGCGCCCACCGCGCGGGCCATCCCCATCTCCGAGCGGCGCTCTGCCGCCAGCATGGAGAAGATAAGGATGATAAGCAGAATTCCGACGCCGATGGAGAACAGACCGAACACCACGAACAGGGTTGTGAACGCGCTGGAGGCCAATTCCGCAGAATCGATCGTGTCTTGCTTGATGGAGTTGACGCCGATCGGATCGCCAGCAAATTCAACCTTCAGCTTGTCGACGATTTCGTCCACGTTTGCCAGGCTATCGCGCACCGTTCCAGTGTTCGAAACGGCGACCATGCTGATTCGATCAGCGTTATCCGTTATGAGCTGGAGTCGATTCAGCGGCATGACCATGCCGGGAGTCGAGTTATCCCCGGTCTGGCCACTCAGCAGCGAATCGTGCGCAATGGCGGCGACGGTGGCGGACAATGGCACATTGCCAAAGCTGTAGCCGATCGAGTCGCCGACCTTCGCGCCAAGCTTGTCGGCCATTGTTTCGCTGATGATGATCTGGCCGTCGGGCAGGGTTCCAAGATCCAGAGCGGAGCCATCGACCGATTTCAAGCCGCCGAACTCGTCGACCTGCGCAGGATCGATCCCGACGAGATTCGAGCTCGGCTCGGCCTGCAAAATGCGGCCTTCCTGCGCGGCGGCGATCATGTCCTGCGCGTTTGCCGGGGCGGCCCCGTCGAACAGGAAGACCGGCACGGTCTCGAAGAGCATCGGCATGGTCGCGTGAATCAGACCGGTGCCCTCGAAAAGCGCGTCGACGCGCTGCACCGTATCTGCGGGAATCGTCTGATTCTCCCCGCCGTTGATATTGGCTTCACCATCCTCGGAATTGCTGTAGAGCACGAGCTCGTCGGTGGGACCGAGGGTGTTGTAGGCCAACGAAGTGACGGAATTGTCGATGGTGTCGCCAGTTCCAAATGCGGCTGCGATGATCAGGGTCGAAAGCATCAACCCAATGATCACCAGCACCGTCTGCGCCGGTCGGCGGGGAACGTTGCGCAACCCCATTTTGAACAGAAGTGTGCGCCGCAAGGCGACCCAGGCCACGACCAGCAGGCAGATGCCAAGCAACACCAGCAGGACGACCATGATCGAATTCATGGGCACGCCGAATATTTCATTCATCGATGCCAATTACTCCCGATTGTCGTAGAAAACGAAACTGCAATGTGCGGGATGCGACCTAGCGCGCGCCGACCAGCTCGGGAACCTCGACCACCTGAGCGTCGTCGCTGGTGATCAGGCCGTCACTCATGCTGATGAGCCGCTCGCATTGAGCGCCGACGTTGGCGTCGTGGGTCACCAGCACGATGGTCAACCCTTCGTTCTGGTTGAGCTGGCGCATGAGCCCCATGATCTCGTTTGCGGTCGATGAATCGAGCGCTCCGGTTGGCTCGTCGGCCCAAACGATGGCAGGCCGGTTGACCAGCGCCCGCGCGATGGTGGTGCGCTGCCGCTGGCCGCCAGAGAGCTCGGCCGGACGGTGGGTGGCCCATTCCCGCAATCCCACCTGATCGAGCGCGCTCAGGGCCCGCTCGCGCGCGGCTTTCGGCTTGATGCCGGAAAGGAGCAACGGCAGCTCGACATTCTCCACCGCGTTCAGCACGGGCAGCAGGTTGTACACCTGGAAAACGAAGCCCATGCGCAAGGCGCGGTACTGGGTCCGCTCCCGGTCGGAGAGTTTCGCCAGATCCTTCCCTTCGAGGAAGATATTGCCGGAATCGATCTTGTCGAGTCCCGATAGACAATTCAATAAAGTGGTCTTGCCGCAACCGGACGGCCCCATCACGGCCACCATTTCACCCGGAGCGATGGCGAGACTCACCCCGCGCAGCGCTGGCACTTTCGCAGTGCCAGTGTCATAGGTCTTATATACGTCGACGGCCTGGATGCTGAACTGGGATTGGGTTTCGGCCACGATCTGCTCCATCTACTACACTTAAAATCCATTCATCGATTCTGCGTGGCCGGGGCAGGCGCGCTTCGTTGCGTACGTCCTTCGATCAGACGCGCCTCGCAGAACAGCTTGTAAGCCTAGCACAGGCTGCCGGTCGATTCTCAGACGATTCATCTCACGAAATCGGGCCGTCGGCGTCATGCTGGAGTAGGCTGATCGAATGACCTTTTCCGATCGCATTCGGTGAGGTCATTGGCATGTCAGCCGCAGGGATGCCCGTGCGACAGTCGAATGGATGAATGTGGACCTGCTTCGCGGCGCCCTCGACTATATTCAGAACAATCAGCAGAAGTTTCTCGATGCCCTGCGCTTGCATGTCGAGCTGAGTCTCTACGCATTAGTGCTGGCGATCGCCATTTTCGTACCGCTCGGCGTCCTCGCCTCTCGCTGGCGCGGTGGCCCGGCGTTGGTCGGAATCGTCTCGGCAGCTCGAGTGATACCCAGTATCTCAGTGCTTTTTCTCCTCTATCCCTATCGCCGCGAGATCGGCCAAATCGCGCCCTTCTGGGATCGAAATTTCGTGCTCGCCCTGATCGCCCTGACGCTGCTGGCGGGTCCACCGTTGATCATCAATACCGATGCCGCGCTGCGCGGCGTTTCGCCCTCGGTGCTGGAAAACGCCCAGGGACTCGGGATGACCGGTCCCCAGGTGTTCGCCAAGGTCCAGCTTCCGCTCTCGCTACCGGTGATCACCTCAGGAGTGCGCACCGCGGCCATCGAGGTGATCGCCAGCGCGACCTTCGCGGCTTTCATCGGGGTAGGCACCCTGGGCCGTTTCATTACCAGTGGTCTCACGCTCTATGACTTCAGTCTCCTGCTCGTGGGGGCGATTCCCGTCACCCTGCTTGCACTGGGGGCCGAAGCTTCACTCGCCGGCCTGCAACGGCTGGTTTCGACTCCCGCGTGACGGCTGTATCCGAAACGTCATCGTGAAAGGACGACGTACGTGAACCCAACCCGACGAACCATGTTGAAGGGGGCGGCGCTGACTCCCCTGGCGCTTGCGCTGAGCCGCATCGAGGTCGGAGCTCAGGACAAGATTCGAGTGGGATCGAAAGATTTTCCCGAGTCGATCATCATCGGCGAGATCTATGCCCAACTGTTGGAGAACGCTGGTTTGGCAGTCGAGCGCAAGCTGAATCTGGGGGGCACCGTCGTTGCCCAGGAAGCCCTGCTTTCGGGTGATCTCGATCTCTATCCGGAATACACCGGCACCGGGCTCCTGGTCGTGCTGGGCGCCTCGCTCGCCGATGTTCCTGGACTGGGTGGCACGCCGGCCGCCGGAACCGCCGTTGCGTCGCCAGCAGCCGGCGATCCATCGACCGCGGTGTACGACTATGTCAAGGCGCAATACAAAGAGCAATACGATCTGGTCTGGCTCGATCAATCGCCGATGAACGACAGTCAGGCGCTGGCCGTGACTCAGGAGTTCGCGCAGGAAAACAATCTCACCACCATCTCGGATCTGGTGGCGCTCGCGTCTTCGGTCGATCTCGTCTTTTCCGCTCCGGTCGATTTCGAAGAGCGTGACGACGGGCTCAAGGGCCTGCACGCCACCTATGGCGATTTCCCGGCCGAGGTCAATGGAGTGGCCCCGGGGATCAAATACCAGGCGCTGGTCGATGGCGATGCCAATGTCGTGCTCGCCTTCTCGACCGATGCCCAGATCGGCATCAACAATCTTGTGGTGCTCGAGGACGACAAGCACCTCTGGCCGCCATACCACGTCGCGCCGGTGGTTCGCCAGGCCGCGCTCGATGCCAATCCCGGCATCGCCGACGCGCTCAACGCCGTCGCCCAGCTGATCACCACGGATGCCCAGATCGAGCTCAATGGCCAGGCCATTGGCGACGATCCGAAAGATCCTGCCGACATCGCGAAGGGGTTCCTGCAGGAGCAGGGATTGATTCCCGCCTAGACTTGACTCCATTCGATTCCACCGGGCGCCACATAGGCGCCCGGTATTCTCGCCGCAGTAGGGTTTGCCAGCATTTGTGAGCGACCGGCCGGATCAACCGAACGAACCGCCTATCGCGATCCATTACGACCGCGTCACCAAGATCTACCCCAACGGCAATCAATCCGCCGTCTCCGACCTCTCTCTCGACGTCATCAAGGGAGATTTGGTCGTGCTGCTCGGTCCATCAGGCTGCGGCAAAACCACCCTGCTCAAAATGACCAACCGGCTGATCGAGCCGACGACTGGGTCGATCAGTATCGACGGTGTCGAGATTCATTCCTTGCCGGCTCCCGAGCTGCGCCGGCGCATCGGCTATGTGATCCAGCAGACCGGGCTCTTCCCCCACATGCGGGTGGAAGACAATATCGCCGTCGTCCCCAAGTTGCTCAAATGGGACAGGCAACGGATTCATGACCGAGTCGATGAGCTGCTGGATTTGGTCGGCTTGCCGCCGGCCGGTTATCGCCGCCGCTATCCTGCTCAGCTGTCCGGCGGCGAGCAGCAGCGGGTCGGTCTGGCTCGTGCGCTGGCCGTTTCGCCCGACACTATGCTCATGGACGAGCCGTTCGGCGCGCTCGACGCCATCACCCGGTCGCACTTACAGATGGAGCTGCGCCGCATTCATCAGACGCTCGGCCAGACCATTATCTTCGTCACCCACGATATCGACGAAGCCGTCCGGTTGGCCGACCAGATCGTCATCATGCGCGAAGGCCGTATCGTGCAGTCCGGCGACCCGCTGGAGATCGTCACCAATCCCGCGGATGCGTTCGTGTCGGAGCTCGTCGGAGCGAGTGATGCCCTGCGGCGTCTGAGCCTCATCGAATCGGGCACCGTAGCGACTCCGTTAGCGGCCGGAATAGCGCCGCCGGCCGAATCGATTCCCGCCTCCACCGATGTCCGCACCGCGTTCGGCACGATGTTGGGAGCGGGACTCCGCGCCATTGGGTTGACCGATGCGAACGGCGATCTCATCGGCACGATCGATCTCGACACGGTGCGCGAAATCGCCCGTACCCATCCGGTAGAAGTCTCGACATGAACTTCGACTATCTGTTCGACCACTGGCGCGAGGTGCTGGATCTCACCTGGGAGCACATCGAGCTGTGCGCGTTGGCGATTGGACTGGCGCTGATCTTCGCCATTCCGCTCGGGATCCTGATCTCGGCAGTGCCTCGGCTGCGGTTCACCACCATCGCCATCCTCGGCGCGATCTATACGATTCCGAGTCTCGCGTTTCTGGCCTTCTTGATTCCTGTGCCAACGCTCGGTCTCGGGCGCGAATCAGCCGTGGTGGTGCTTGCGGCATATGCCCAGCTTGCGCTCGTACGCAATATGCAAACCGGCCTGACCGGCGTCGACCCAACGGTGATCGAAGCCGCGCGCGGTACTGGCATGACGCCAATACAGTCGCTGATGCACGTGCGCCTGCCGCTCGCGCTGCCGGTGCTGATCGCCGGATTACGCATTGCTACGGTCAGCACGATTTCGCTTGCGACAGTCACCGCCTGGATCAGCGCCGGTGGCCTCGGCACGCTCCTGTTCGAAGGCATCACCTTCAACCGTCCCTCCATGATCCTTGCCGGGACCGTGGCGATCACTGCGTTGGCGCTTTCCGCCGATCTTCTTCTCCGTCTTGCCGAGCGCCTCACACCAGCCAGCCGCGCACTGCATAGCGCCCAGAGCTAGCCATCCCTATCAGGTAGCATCGCTCCCGGCAAACCTTTGCGCGGGAGAACGAGACGAGGAAGATTCAATGGCAATCGCAGACGTGCTGGCGCGTGCCACCGAGGGATTCATCGAGACGCCGGAGGGCAAGGTCTGGTACCAAACGGTTGGCGAGGGCGAGCCGCTGCTTCTACTCCATGGCGGTCCAGGCGCGACCTCGACCTATCTCGAAGCCCTCATGGCGCTGGCCGACGATGGCTTTCAGGTCGTGCGTTACGACCAGCTCGGCAGCGGCAAATCCGAGCAGCCAGATGACACATCACTCTGGACCGTCGATCACTTCGTGAACGAAGTCGACGTGGTCCGCGCCGCCCTGGGATTCGAGCAGATGCATCTCCTCGGCCAATCGTGGGGTTCATTCCTGGCGCTGGAGTATGCCCTGCGCTATCCCCGGCATGTACAAACCATGACCCTCTACAGCGGCGCTGCCTCGACGGAGCAATGCTTCGAAGGAATGAATAGTCTTCGCTTCCAGCTTCCTCCGGACGTGGTGGACACAATGGCTCGCTATGAGGCTGCGGAAGATTTCGAAAACCCAGAGTATTTAGCGGCGGTGCAAATCCTGCTCGACCGCCACCTCTGCCGCGTGCAACCCTGGCCGGACGAGCTCACTCGCTCGATGGAAAACATGGGCGCCGCGGTCTACAACACCATGTGGGGACCGAACGAGTTCACCCTCACCGGCAATCTGGCCACCTGGGACCGCCGCGACCGCCTGGACGAAATCGATATCCCCACGCTCATCGTCTGCGGCCGCTACGACGAGGTCATCCCCGCCTGCTCGGAAACGATGCACGCCGGCATCAAGGGATCTCGCTTGTACGTCTTCGAAAACTCCTCCCACCTCTGCCACATGGAAGAGCCAGGGTTGTTCTTTCCCCTCTTCACCGGTTTCCTGAAAGAACATCCGATCGGGTAGGCACATCACCCGGGTAGACGCCGGCCCTGTGCCGACGTCTACCTTCGGTTCGTTCTGGCGAGGACCGCGTCGACCAGCCCGAACGAGCCGGTCAGCATCATGTCGCCATGCGGTGCGGCCTCGTGGAACCCAAGCGAGCGGGCGATGCCGCGGTTCGGGCCGGTGATAGCGACGAACTGAAAGGGATCGAGCTGGCGGTAGTCTTCGTCGAAGGCGGCGCCGTGACCGTCGAACTGCTCCCGAAACGTCGCCGGATCCAGCGTCGCGTTGCGCAGGCCGTCGACCAGCCGCGCAATGGTCGGGGCATCGATCCCGCCGGTATGGTGCTCGAAGAGGCCGAAGAGCCGCCCCCGGCGGACCAGCGTCGCGAAGGTGTGCATATTCCCGACGTTGACCAGAATGGCGCCCGGGCCCTCCGCCGCGTACTCCACCATGGGATCGCCCAGCGCGCCCATGACTGCCGCTGTTCCGGTATCCATCAACCAGGCGCCCGGCCAGCTTTGCTGCACGCCCGCCATGCGCGTCATGCCATCCGGTGGGGCCGCAAAGACCATGTTCTCCAACCGCCCGCCGTCCGCAATGAGCGATTGCAGATACTCGAACCGCACCTCGTTGTTCCCCGAGCCAGGCCGGTAACCGTGATCCTGTACCGCGACCGCCGCATACTCGGGCAGCTCGACGCCAAACTGCGCTAACCCGGCCCGCAACCCCTCGGGATCCAGATCGGCCATCTGGACTACCGCCGCACCGGCGGGTGCTTCGTCGCATAGCTCGATCCCCATCGCCTCGACCCGTGCGAGATCGTTGTGCATCGTGCGCGCGGCGGACGGCGTTGCGGACACCGGCAGCCCGGCCGCCAGATGACCCTTGACCGCATCGCTCGAGGCGCCCCCGCCCATGACCGTGCCGGTCAGGTGCAATGGCAAGCCAGCGCGAGTGACCTCACGGATTCGTCGTCCCACGATCTGGGTCTGCGAGGGCAGCACCAGCTTGGTCAGGTTCTCGTAAGGCTTGCCCACCTCGTAGATCAGGATGTCCTGCGTGCCAGCGCCGGCATCGATCGCGATCATCCGCTCGGGCATCGTCATCATCGTCGAAGAGTGCGAAACGTCGCTCATTGGTTCCTCGTTATCGTCCTGCCTGGGTTTCCGCGATGGCAGCCCATCGCCGGGCGCTTTATCATCAGTGGTCACGGGCGCGGCAGATCGACGCACACTCCGGTTTTCTCGAAACCGGGTCTGCCGCGGGCGCGCATTCGCCAGCGACGTACGTCTGCCCTGGTTTCGACCGGCGCCTCGTCGCTTCCGCCTCGAAAGGTACGAACTCGTATGGCCAATCTCGACTCGATTCAGGATCCGTCCGACCTCGATGGGCTCTCGCTCGACGAACTGGAGCAGATTGCCGATCAGATACGGGCGGAGCTCATCGATGTCGTCACCACGACCGGCGGCCATCTCGGGGCCGGTCTTGGCGCGGTCGAGCTGACCCTTGCGCTGCATTATGTGTTCGATTCGCCCAACGACCTGCTCGTCTGGGACGTCGGACATCAAGCCTATCCGCACAAGCTGCTGACCGGACGGCAGGACCGATTCCATACGATACGCCAGGAAGGCGGTCTCTCCGGGTTCCTTTCCCGCGATGAGAGTCCACACGATGCCTTCGGCGCCGGCCACGCCAGCACCGCCATTTCGGCCGCCCTCGGTATGGCGGTCGCCAAGCGCATGCTGCATCCCGAAGACGATGACCGCGTTGTCGCCATCATCGGCGATGGCGCGCTCACCGGCGGGATAGCCTTCGAGGGTCTGAACAACGCCGGCAATCTCGATATCCCCCTCATCGTCGTGCTGAACGACAACGAGATGTCGATCGCGCCGAATGTCGGAGCGATGAGCAAATATCTCGACCGCGTGCGCACCGATCCGCGCTATACCCGCGGCCGGGACGATGTGCAGTCGATCCTCGGGCGGTTGCCGCAGGGCGATTTGCTGGTCGAGCTCGGCAAGCGCTGGAAGGACTCGCTCAAAGAGTTCGTCTACCACCAGATGATGTGGGAAGAGCTGGGATTCACCTACCTCGGTCCGGTGCCGGGCCATGATATCCGCGAGCTGGTTCCCGCCATCCGGCAGGCCCAGCGCATCGATGGCCCGGTCTTCCTGCACGTCGTCACGGAAAAAGGACATGGTTACCCAGCCGCCGACAACGACCTGGAGCGCAGCCACGCGGTCGCCGCGCCGGCCAAACCGAGAGCCAACGGCGCCCCTCCGGTCCCGCCAAAATACCAGGAGGTCTTCGCGAGAACGCTGATCGAGCTGGCGAAATCCGACGACAAGATTGTCGGCATCACCGCCGCGATGCCGACCGGCACCTCGCTCGACAAATTCCAGAAGGTTTTCCCGGATCGGTTCTTCGATGTCGGTATTGCCGAGCAACATGCGGTCACCTTCGCGGCGGGTCTCGCCACCCAGGGAGTCAGACCGGTCTGCGCCATCTATTCGACCTTTCTGCAGCGCGCCTTCGATCAAGTCTTGCACGATGTCTGCCTGCAAAAGTTGCCCGTCGTCTTCGCGATCGACCGCGCCGGGTTTGCCGGCGACGACGGCCGCACCCATCACGGCATCTACGACCTCAGCTATCTCCGCTGCCTGCCCAATATGACGCTGATGGCCCCGCGAGACGAGAACCAGCTGCGCCACATGCTCGCCACCGCCCTGAACGTCACCGGCGGACCGGTGGCGGTGCGCTATCCCCGCGGCGCGGGACTCGGAGTAGCCACCGATGAGCCGCTGAAGATCCTGCCGGTTGGCAAGGGAGAGCTGCTGCGCGATGGCAACGACGTCGCCATTCTGGCAGTTGGTTCGATGGTCGATGTTGCGTCTCGTGCCGCGCAGGAGCTGGCGCTCGACGGCGTCGAGGCCGCGGTTTTCGATGCCCAGTTCGTCAAACCGCTCGATCGCGATGCCATCGTCGAGCTGGCGAATCGCTGTGGCGCGGTGGTCACGATCGAAGAGAACACCACGGTAGGGGGATTCGGCGCCGGTGTGCTCGAATTGCTGTCCGACGAAGGGATCGATGTTCCAACGCGCCACCTGGGCGTACCCGACCGCGTGTTCGAGCAAGCCTCCCAGGCGCGCTTGCGCGAGCTCGCCGGGCTGACGCCGGCCGGAGTCGTCGACGCGGTGCGCCAAGTCTCGAACGAGCGCGCCAAGCCTACCGCGACCGGCGAGATCCTCACCACCCGCTGATGACCGCCTGCTGGGATGGCGTCACCCTGGAGCAACGAGAGCAGCTCGGGGCCTATCGCGACCTGCTCCTCGATTCCAATCGGAAATTCAATCTCACCGCCCTGCGCGAAGCCGATTCGATCGACAATCGCCTCATCGCCGAGTCGCTTCGCCTCCTGCCGTTCCTTCCCCCTCCCCTTGTCATCCAGTCCCCTGTCATCCTGAGCCGCAGCGAAGGATCTCTTGTTGCCGATAACCAACCGCAACGTAGGCACGCGGCGCCAAATGACGTCATGATTCGTACTCAACTTCCCACGTTGCGCGCGGTCGACATCGGCTCTGGTGCGGGCATCCCCGGCATTCCCTTGGCGATCGCGCGTCCCGACATCGACTTCACCCTGATCGAGGCAACCGGCAAAAAAGTGCGATTTCTCGAGCTGGTGGCCTCGGCCATCGGACTCGGCAACGTCACGCCGCTCCATCAACGAGCCGAGATCGCCGCGCACGACCCCGCCCTTCGCGAGCAAAACGACCTCGTCGTCGCCCGTGCCGTCACGCAGCTTGCCGCGCTGGCAGAGCTCACGCTGCCCTTTCTAAAGATCGGCGGTCGCGCGCTCTTGCCCAAGGGCGAACAGCTCGACGATGAACTGAATCGGGCCTATACCGCCATCGATTTGCTCGGCGGAACCCTCGTTTCCGCAGATTTGCTCCCTCCGATTTCCTGCTGTGGGGTGACGCGGCTGGTTATTCTGGATAAGATAGGACCCTCAATCGTTCGATACCCGAGGCGCCCTGGCATTCCGGAGCACGATCCACTCGGGGGGTAAAATCATGGGAGACCGAATCTACTATCGGAAAGAAAAGCTTCGCGGAGCTTGTTGGGAGTACGAAATCGACGGTGGCTGGATCACGGTCCCCAGCACCGCTGGCGAGCGCAATCTACTCCATCACCAGTTCACGTTCTATCGGCCCAAGGAGGTCGAAGTCCGCACCGCGACAGGCGTCGAGCGCCTGCAACGCACCGGCGCCGATCAGTGGTTCTTCCCGGACCGCTGGTATTCCCTCCTCCGTTTCCGCACACGGAACAACCAAACGGTCGGTTATTACGTCAACTTCTCGTTGCCGCTCACCGAGCTGCGCAAGAACTACTATCGGGATGTCGATCTGGAACTCGATCTCTGGGTCGAGCCGGACGGTACGGCCACGATCCTCGATCAGGACGAATTCCAGCTCGAGATCGATCAGGAGCGCCTCTGCGACGATTGGGTGCGCTCGGTGAATCAATCCCTCGCTGAGGTGTCCGCCTCGGTCGAAGAATCAATCCGCGAGCTCGGCCCCAACCTCGATACCCAAAAGGACCCCGATCACGGAGTCCCGCATTTCATCCTGACGATCTGAACGAGCCCTGAGCCCTGCGACGAACGGAGGGCATGGACTCCGCGCCATGCCACGTCCGGGGCTGGCTGCTGCGTACGCCAAAACGTCTCAGCGTCCAGAACTCAGGACTCTCGTCCCACTACACGTCACTCGCCCGCATCGCCGGCGGCATCTTCACCGGGCGGCGGATGCCGATACTGGCGTCGTAGCGCTCCCGCTTTTTCGGGTCGGTCAATACCCCGTATGCCTCGATGATCTCGCGCATACGCTCGGACGCATCAGGGGCCTTGGACGTGTCCGGATGATATTTGAGCGCGAGGCGTTTGTAGGCGGCGTCGACGACTTCCTGCTCCGCCATCGGATCGACCTGCAAAACTTGATAGGCGGTGCGCCCCCGCGGAGCCGCCGTTTGGTGCGGCGCCTGCGCGGGCCCGGCCCCGTTCGCGCCGTGGGCCGCCATGTGCGCCATGCGGTCGGCGGTAATCATCTGTTGCTGGACTTGCTCCGCCTGCTCGGGCGGAATGCCCATGCGGACGCCACAGCTGGGGCATTCGATGACGATCTGTTGGGAAAGCGGCACCCCCACAAACGCCATGACGGTCAGCTTGCGCCGCGCCTCGTACACGCTGAAGAGGCCCTGATGCGCGCATTTCGGGCAGCGGGCCGCGATATAGCCCACATGTCCCATCTCTTCGCGACTTCCTAAAAACACCAGGTTCCAGCCTCCAGCTCGTCCACCGACTGACGAGTCTAGCGCATCGACCTGTGTATCGAATCGGATGGACCCTGTCCGGACCTCAGCCAGGGCTCGGCGGCGTGAGACTGCCCCAGATTGGTAGGCCGTTGGAGCTGCGCATACTGTCGAAATCGAGCTCGAACGGCGTGATCGTCCCGAAGCGATCGGTCACATCGACGACGTAACCGGGATGCGCATCATCGACCGGCGGCGCCAGCACATACCGGCCGTCCGGCGACCAGGAGGCGAAGGACGACACTTCGGCACCCAGCTGTATCCACTGCAATCCATCGTCCGACCAGATATTCACCGTATCGCCACTGGTAACGTAGGCAATCTTCGTTCCATCCGGCGACCAAAGCGGCAACGAGGTCTGCCATTCGTCGATCGGCACCTCGGTCAGCTCGTCCGAATCGAGCGCCAGCAGGTAAAGCCGGCTCATAGCCGGAGCCGCCCAATCGCCCGGCGCGGTGAAGATCAGCATCCGGTCACCCGCGGGCGACCACTGCACCCACCACTCATCGAAGATGCGATTCTTGGTCAGATTCCGCACGTCGCCACCCGCCGCCGGCACCACATAGACGTCCCCGTCCCGCAAATCGATGCCGCCCCCGGGTCGCCGCTCGATCGTATTGCTCACGAATGCGATCTGGGCGCCATCCGGCGACCAGGTGGGAATAGCGGCATGCGGAAGCTGGCCGCCGGTCAGATCGGTCTCCTCACCGGTCGCGACATCGTAGACATGCAAGGCAATGTCGCCCATGAAGGTCTCCGTGTCGAACGCGGCGACGCTCGTGAACGCGATACGGCTCCCATCCGGACTCCACACCGGCCAGGAATACGGCAGCACATCGTAGGCGACCGCTCGCAGATCGGTGCCGTCGCCGTTCAGCACCATCAGCGTCCCGTTGAAACGCCGCTCGCCCTCCGTGGTGGAGATGAAAGCGATGCTCGACCGGTCTGGACTCCAGGAGGGGAAGACCGCTCCCATTGGCGCGGTCAGCGCGTCTTCCTGGTCGCCGTTCGGACCGTCCAGAAAGACCGCGCCATCGCGCGCAAAGACGATCGGCGCATGGTTTCGCACCAGCTCGGCCAGTTCCGTGGCAACGTGTTGGTCCGCCGGCAACAGCTCGGTCAGCTGGCGCAACTCCAGCTCGGCCTCGAGCCAGTCGCGATTCGCCGTTGCGGAGGCCACGTCGCGAGTCAATTGCTCGATCCACGCGGTCCGACTCGAAGCGAGCTGATCGGCCGCGGGCGCATAGCCCGGTGCGGTTTGGACGACCTGTTCCAGCATGGCCACGCCGGTCGCATAGTCCCCTGCGTCGAACGTCGCCATCGCCGCATCCAGCGCGCGCCGCACCGGATCGGCCGCCGCCTGCACCTCGTCGCGCCGTGCACCAGCATCCCGATAGTCTCCTAGCGCGCCGAAGCCCAGCTCGGCCGCGTCGAAATCACCAGCGGCCAGCGCCGCTTCTGCCTGCGCGTACGCCGCGTTTCGCTCGCGTCGATGTTCCTTCCACTGCTGCGCGCCAACTCCAGCCAATGTCGTAACCATGAGGAGCGGCAGAACGGCGAGGAATATTCGTGCGAAGTTGAAGGAACGGCTGCTCGACTGGCGTCGGCCTCCAGCGCCGGACAATCCACGGCCGCAGACCGGGCAATTCGTCGATGTCTCGGAAACGAGCGATCCGCAAGATGTGCAAAACATCGGTGCATCGACCCTCAACGCGAGCTCGGAACACCGTATCATCCTGAGCCGGCGCGAAGGACCTCCTGTTGATGGGAACCCAGTCGTATCCGGAACGCCCCGGATGCAGGGACGTTGTCAAGGCGCCAAAACTCTCACGATTGTACAGCCGTCCGGAACCGGTCAGGACACTCCGAACAGCTGCGCCAAAAACGCCCGGTTGGCGATATTCGACTCGAACGGCGCCCGCCGCCCCGGCACGAGCAGCTGATCCTCTTCGGCGACTACCCAGCCGTCATACCCGATTGCATCGACTGCCCCGGCGAGTCCCTGCCAATCGACCATACCCTGGCCAAGATCGCAATAGAGCCCCGCACCGACTGCATCGAAATAACCGATCTCGCCCTGTTGCATGCGCGCCAGCAAACTCGGTTCGACATCCTTGGCGTGAATGTGCGTCACGCGCGTCCCCAACCGCCGCATCAGGGGAATCGAGTCGATCCCTCCGATCCGGATATGGCCCGTGTCGATACAGACCGTGATGGGAGTCCCCTCGATCGCAACCAGGGCCTTTTCGATTTCGCGGCCGCTCTCGATATGACCGCCGACATGCGGATGCACCGAAATATCGATGCCGTAGTCCCCTGCCAGCTGGCCAATGGCGATGAACGAGCGGCGCACTTCAGCCCAGTCGTCGTCACTCCACCAGGTTTCGGGATGAGCATCGACCCGCGAAATCACCGCCAACCGCGCCGGATCACCGAAATCGCTGACCAGCAGATGTTGCGCTCCGACCGCGTTCAGCGTCTCCAGTGCCTCGCGTATTCCCGCCTCGGCTACCCCGCCAAACGGTTGTGCCAGGGGAACCGCTACCCAGAACGCCACGGCATCGAGCCCGTATGCCGCCAGCCGGTTGCCGATGGCGGTGGCATCGGCGCCAAGATAGTGCAACGGACCGAGCTCGAAGCCCGTATACCCCGCGTCCGCCGAATTCTGCAGGACCTCATCCGCCGAGGGATTGCCTGCCCCATCAGGGGTTTCGATCCCCCAGTTGATCGGCGCCGAGGCCAGTCGCACCTGTGTTGTCATGGATCGCTACTCGCTTCGTTTGCCCGCTTGGTCGTCCGCGCGATTGATAGCACGAAGCGCCCGCGGGCGGAAGCGAGTTTTCAACGTAGCAGTCAGTGCGGCGGCATCGCGACGCCTTCCGGCATCGTGCAATGCGGCAATGGCAACATCGTGTGCGCGTCGGGGGAGATCCCAAAACGCTGGCAGCATCGCCAGATCGAGCCGGGGATCGAGACGCGCGGCGGACGCAAAGGTCGTTTGCGCCCGCTCGTACTCCCCATCCCGCGCCTGAGAGAGTCCACGGAGCGCCAGCACCCGAGCGCGTTGCTCGTGACCGGCCAGATCGGATGACGTCCGCGATGTCCGTACTTGCGATCGAAATCGCAGCAAATCGGGCTCGGGTGGCAATCCTGAGCTCGGCAAGAGCGCCTCCGATTCGGCGAAATCCCATCCCGCTTGATACGATTCGGTCGGATCGCCCGGCCGCCCGAGCACGATTTCGCTGAACCGCTGGGCAATCCGGCTCCGCCAGAGCTCGAGCTGATCGATTCCACAATCGGTTAGCAACATCGCACTACTCCCGGAACCAGATTTCTGGTTCCGCTCGAAGAGTTCGAACCGGTGCGGGGCGAACGCAACCCACCGAGTGGCTCCGCGGGTCGGCCCATCGAACGATGCGCTGGTGTGTTGCGTTCCAACTCTAGCAAATCACGTGTACGTACACAAGGTCTCGCACAGCTGCTCGTCGGATTCGAATCTGTGGATTTGCCCGAGATTTTTTATCGCTCTTCATTTCACAGAAGTTTGCGCAGAATTTTGGAGGCTTTGCTTAGAGTTTATGAAAAGTCGAGACAGAGTTTGAATCTCTCGATTGCGCCGCACGAAAGTCATCTCATTTGACCGAGCACACTCCCGACCTCATGAGCAGCGAGCCAGCTGCCGAGCAGATCGCCGAGCTTGCTCGTCTCCTGAAAACGGCCGGCCGCGTCGTCGTCCTGACCGGCGCCGGTATCAGCACCGAATCGGGCATCCCCGACTACCGCGGTCCCAACGGCATCTGGGCCACCGGCAAGCCGCCCACCATCGGCGATTTCATGGACAACGAGGAGAGCCGCCGTGCGTATTGGCAACGCCGGCTGGAGTCGTATCCGGAGCTGCTGGCCGCTCAGCCCAATCCAGCCCATCGCGCGCTGGTCGAGCTGGAGCACGCCGGTAAGCTTTCCGCCATCGTCACGCAAAACATCGATGGGCTGCACCAACGCGCCGGCTCCAACCCGGATCTGGTCATCGAGCTGCACGGCTCGGCCCATGTCGTGCGCTGCACCCATTGCGGCTCGGTCTTTTCCGGTGAGGAAATCCAGCAACGCCTGTTAGACGGCGACCGCTATCCGTCGTGCCCGGTGTGCGGCGGCATCCTGCGCACAGCCACGGTTCTCTTCGGCGAGCCGCTGCCCCGGGAGGCGCTCGACCGCAGTATCGCACTCACGCGTGATGCTGATTTGCTCCTGGTCGTTGGCAGCTCCCTGGTCGTCAATCCAGCCGCCAAGCTGCCCCTGATCGCCAAACGCAACGGCGCCCCGGTCGTCATCGTCAACCGCACCGAAACGCGCCAGGACCCCCTCGCCGATCTTCGCCTCGAAGGCTCCGCCGGCCACATCCTCCCCAACGCCATCAATATGGCACTGATCTAACCGTCATCCCGACTGCTTCCTCGTCGTCTCGAGCTTGTCGAGGGACCTCTCGTGGCCCTGTAACCCTGTCTCCGATTCACAACTACGTCGGTCGTAGTGAAGGACCTCCGTGTCCGCTCGCATTCGACCTCGGGCAAGACAAGGACTCGAGGTTTGGTGATGGGCATCGCTGCATGCTGAAGGCGTGATCGCGGGGAACGGGGAGGTCCCTGACCTTCGGTCGGGATGACGAGGAAGCGGCCGGGACGACGGAGGGCTATCTCGGCAAGCCGATGTCTCTCATGGTCGCGATCACCATCTTGCCACGGGCGTTCTCATAGCGAATGGCTGGCGCGCCATTCGCCAGGAGCAATTGAGCGGCAGCGAGCAGGGATGTGTCGCATGAGACCAGCGGAAGCCGCTCGATCGGGATCATGACGTCGCCAATGGTGAGTCCTTCGCCACCTCTGCCTACGCCCGCCCGCATCTGCCGGAATTGCATGATGCCCGCCGGATTGCCGACAGGATCGCGCACAACCGCCACCGCGCTCGGGCCGTCGACCGAGAGCACAGAGATCATCTCGTCGAGCGGACTGCCGGCCGACACCATTGCATGGGGCGCTTCCAGCAGATCCCCCAGCGTGCGCTCCCCGGCTGTCTGCAACCAGAAGGTCTGCCGGGTCGCCACCGTCGCGAGCACACCGATGTCGATGCCCGCGGTTGCAAGTCCGATTCCCCAGAATCCGCCCTCCCCTTCGGCCGCCAGAAGCATGATTCCCGCCGTGAACAGCGTAAACGCCACCCCATAGCCAGCCATGCGGACGGCCCGAATGGCGCTTTCGTCGTCATCGAAGGTGAATTCCAGCATCCAGCGGATCACGCGGCCGCCGTTCAGCGAGGGCGCGGCCAGAAAACGAATTCCCGCGCTGCCACCAATGGCGATTGCGGCCACCGCGGCCAGATCGGCGAATCGCCGGCCGCCGCCGTCGACCAGCAAAAAAACCGCTACCGCGAGCAGCCCGATTGCCAGATCGATCCCCATACCCGCCGCGCCACCACGGGCCGCCGCGGTCTCCGAACGCGCCTCGGCCACGGTTGGGCCATACGCGACCGGCAAGGTCACCACCGTCGGCAATGCCGGCGGCCCGCTTCGCACGATGCGCCCACGCAATCGTTCACTGAGGAAATTGATGCCGTAGCAGAGGATTACCAGTCCGATACCGACCGGCACGATCCAGATCAGATTGCCATTTGGCTGCAGTCGCTCGTGCAGTACACCGATCAGCACCAGGGCGGCCAGCACGATATCGATCACTCCAAGAGCAATCCGGGTGCCCGCAACGTGTAGTGAGATCCGGGGACCGACCATCGGGACGCCCGCCTGGAAGTGCTTGGGGCCTAAGCTCTGGGTCCTGAGCCCTGCGACGTTTCAGGACCCAGGGCTCGATTCTCAAAAGCGCTCGTATTCTTCGAGATCGAGCACGAACACGGTGGCTGCCGCCGGCGGCGTCAAACCGGGCGTATCGTCATCCCGCGCGATGCCGGTGCGGGCATTCTTGCGGATGAGATCCATCACGGTATCGACCTGATCGGTCTGAGCCCCGATCATCAGGGTCGTATTTCCACGGCGGAGGAACCCGCCGGTACTGGCCAGGCGCGTCGCTCGGAAATCGGATTCCAGGAGCGCATCGACCACGGCATCGGCGTCGTCGTTTTGTACGATCGTGATGATGAGCTTGTTCATCGGTTTCGTCCTTTCCGGTTCGCAAGCCCGCAAGCCCTTGGTGGCCGCGAGTATACCCGACACTTTACGAGGCAGCGTTCTGGCGGCCGCCCTCATTTCGGCGTCGCCGGTACCTGCGGGAATCGAGGTAGTTTTGCAACATCAAACTGGCCGCCAGCGCGTCGATCTGGCCGCGCCGGTCTTTGCGGCGCATGCCCGCGTCGATCAGCATCCGCTCGGCCTGGGACGAAGTCAGTCGTTCGTCCCAATACGAGAGCGGCAGATCGAGCGTCGCGCCGACCGAATCGGCAAAGCGGCGCGTCTCAGCCGCCTGTGATCCTTCTCGGCCGGAAAGACCGGTTGGCAGACCGGCAACGATGGCGACCGCGCCGGTTTCCCGGGCGATCCGGCCGATCTGCTCGATCGCGTTCCGGCCCTGCTCGACCATCCCCCAGGGCGATGCCAGAATCTGCCCCTCGTCGCTGACCGCGATGCCAATGCGCTTGCCGCCGACATCGAGTCCAAGCAGGCGGCCGCCGTCCGGTATGTTGCGCATCAGCTCGTCTCGATCGTGATACGGCCGGACGACGACGGTACGCGCTCGGGCAACCAGGAGGGCGAAAAAGTAACCGTCGAATCATCGGCATAGTCGAGGCCGGCAAGGATCCGGTTCACCTCGTCGTCGCTTTTCCCGGCCAGCTGATCGGCCAGCGCGGCTTTGGTTGCGTCATCGAGCGATGGAATTGCATCCCCAGCCACGGTTGCCAGCAGCGAGATCACCCCGTTGGCATGGTTGGTTTCGGCAGGCGTGTTCACCCTGACCGAATCGGGGTCGAAGGTCTGCCCTTGCGCGACTTCGCCCTCCAGTTGCGGAATCGCCGCCGCGGTCAGTTCGGTCGGGTCGTACGCGATCGCGGCGAAGGTGACATTCGCCGTCACGCTAATCTCACTCGCTTCATCGCCCACATTCTGGCTAAACACATACCCGCCCTCGTCCGGCGTTGCTGTCCCGGCGCCGGCGACCGGGGTCACCGTCGACGGTACCAACAGCAGCCCTTTGTCCAGCTCGGTGGTCGTCGCCAGCGCCAGCAGCTCCTTATCGATCTCGGTCCTGAGCTGGTCGATATCGGCTTGCGAGACGGTGGTGGCCGTCTTTTGCGTACCTCCGCTGATCTCGCCCATGCGGTTGCTGTAGTAGACACCATTGGGCAGCTCACCGGTCAGCATGCCGATCCCCTGGTTGCCCGCCTCTCCGCCGCCCGGCGAAGAAATCTTGCCGGTCGTCTCTCCCGGTTGGCCGTTCGAGGCGG
This sequence comes from Thermomicrobiales bacterium, assembly GCA_035708745.1. Taxonomy (GTDB): domain Bacteria; phylum Chloroflexota; class Chloroflexia; order Thermomicrobiales; family UBA6265; genus JAMLHN01. Next base: position 42,546 of record DASTFJ010000077.1, read on the forward strand.
CCGGCACCTCGACAGCTTCGGAAAAGGCATACGTGACGCCGTTGAAGCCCTCGAATTCCGTGCCCTTCTGGATTGTCACCGATGAATCTGCCGGATTGCGCAAGGTCACCTCACCGGCCGCGGCCTTGTCCGGAATAACTGTCTGCCCGGTCGCCGGCACGGTCAGGCTACGACTGAGCGTGAATTCCACCGGCTCGCCCTCGATCACGATACCGCCGCCGGAAACCGAGTCTGGCGCAACGCCGGGCTCGGTCACGTTATAGGCCAGGGTCGATGCGACCTTCTGCCGCGTAAGATGCAGCTCGACCGTCATCGACGAGAAGAAGAGCCAATAGAGCCCGATGCCGATCGCGACGAACGTCGCGATAGCGACCAGTGCGCCGAGCGGCTTCGCAAACGAGCCGCTCGATCCGCCACGTGATCGCACCGGAACGGCATCGGATTCGAGCTCGCCCTCTTCCCGATCCTCGTCGCCGGTTGGAGCGAACGCCTCGGTTTCGGCAACAGGTTCGAGCTCTGGCGCCACATAGGGCTGCGGCTGCGGGATCTCGTTGACCAGCGGCACCCCGAAGAGCATCGCCAGTTGGCGACGCAGGGGGTCTTCGGTATAGATCGAAACCTCGACATCGTCCCGCTCGGCCGCAATCGATAGCGCGCGAAACTCGTTCGCCGTCAGCAGCACCGAGGCATCGGCGGGAATGTCGATGACGAGCTCATCGCCCGCGCCAATTTTGAGCGCGTTCAGCACTTCGCTCATCGACTGCCCGGGAGCCACCGTGATACTGCGGGTCATGCGCGCATCCTCATTTCAGCGCGCCTTTCGAGTGCAATGGGCTTCAGTAGAGCCACCGTCGGGCGTAATGCAGTACGTCGCTGTCCTGCCGTGGCCGAGCAGCTTGCCTCCAGCAGGACGCGGAGTCCCTGCACTACGCCGATTGGGTCGGTGGTTGGACGTTGAGACACGAGCTAGTTGGCGCTCAATAACGATTTGACCAATTCCGGTATCCCGGCCAGCGCGGCATCGAGCCCGTCGGCGTCCTTGCCGCCGGCTTCCGCCAGATCGGGCCGGCCACCACCGCGGCCGTCGATGTGTTTAGCCGATTCGCGCACCAGATCGCCGGCCTTGATCCCCTTGCCGATTACATCCGGGGTCACCAGTGCGATCAGACTCGGCTTGCCGTCGATTTCCGCGCCGAGCACCACGACGCCCGAACCGAGCTTGTCGCGCAACCGGTCACCGGCAGTACGCAGATCGCCTTTCTCATTGGCATCGATCCGGCCGGCCACGACCGTTATGCCCCCGACCTCGACCTTCCCATCGAGCAAATCGCCCACAGACGAGCCAGCAATCTCGGCGCGCAGTCTGGCCACCTCGCGCTCGGTCGCTCTCAGCTTGTCTCGCAGCTGGGCAACCTGATCGGGCAGCTCGATCCAGGGCGTGCGGAAATCGCGCGCCAGCGTATCGAGCACCGCTTGCTGGCGCATCCCCCGCTCGATCGCCGCCATGCCGGTGACGGCCTCGATCCGGCGCACGCCCGCGGCCACACTTCCTTCGGAGACGATGGCGAACGGCCCGACCTGGCCGGTGTGCGTCAGGTGCGTGCCGCCGCAGAGTTCCTTGGAGAAATCACCGATGGAGACGACGCGCACCGTATCGCCATATTTCTCGCCGAAGAGCGCCATCGCGCCCTCGGCCACCGCCTCGGCATATGGCAGCACCTGCGTTTCCACCGGGGTGGACGCCACGACTTGCTCGCTGACGATCTCGCCAACCTGGGCGACCTGTTCCGCCGTCATTGCGTCGATACTCGTGAAATCGAAGCGCAAGCGGTCCGGCGCGACCAGCGATCCGGCTTGATGGGTGTCGGTGCCGAGCACCTCACGCAACGCCTTGTGCAGTAAATGAGTCGCGGTGTGGTTGCGGCGAATTGCCTGACGTCGCTCGACATCGATCGACGCCTGTGCCTGCTCGCCGGTTTTGATGAACCCCTCGGCCACGATGCCGCGATGGACGAAAAGGGTCGGCGTCGGCTTGAAGGTATCGTCGATGGAGACCACCCCGGTTTCGGTGCGAATCTCGCCCTTGTCGCCGATCTGGCCGCCCGACTCGCCATAGAACGGCGTGCGGTCGAGGATCAGCTCGATCTCGTCACCGGCCTCGGCGGTTTCGATGAAGCCATTCGGATCGAGGATCGCCAGAATGGTTCCTTCTGCGTCGCTTTCGGAATATCCCAGGAATTCGGTGCTGGACACCCGCTCGACATAGAGCGCGGTGCGCTCGCGGCCGGCGTCCTTGAACGCCGCTCCGCCGCGGGATATCACCCGCTGCTCGGCCATAGCAGCATCGAAGCCTTCGATATCGACCGCCATCCCCTGCTCGCGGGCGAGATCGACCGTGAGATCGAGCGGGAAGCCAAACGTGTCGTAGAGACGGAATGCGATATCGCCAGGGATCGTGAGCTGCATGATCTCGGTATCGACCGGAGCGGCCGCGCGCAGCTTGGCGACTTCGTCCTGGAAGCGGTGGAGTCCGATGTTCAGGGTCCGGCCGAACGTCTCCTCCTCATGCGTGAGCACCCGCTCGATCTGCCGTTGGCGCTCGACCAGCGCCGGATAGTCCGCGCCGAACTGGCCGATCACCACGCGCGCCATCTCGGCCATGAAGGGCTGGTTCAACCCCAACCGGCGACCATAGCGAATTGCCCGGCGAAGGATGCGGCGCAAGACATACGATCGGCCCTCGTTGCCCGGCAGCACGCCATCGGAGATGAGGAAGGTCGCGCCGCGAGCATGATCGGCAATGACCCGCAGGGCCACATCGCTTTCGGGGTCGGCGCCGTAGGTCACCCTGGCCAGCTCGCCGGCCCGCGCGATGATGGTTTGATAGAGATCGGTGTCGTAGATCGAGCTGACACCCTGCATGATGGCCGTCAGCCGCTCGAGCCCCATCCCGGTATCGACATTCTGCTTCGGCAGTGGGGTGCGCGAACCATCGGGCGCCTGGAAGAACTCCATGAAGACGTTGTTCCAGATCTCGAGGAAACGCGAGCTCTCGCCCGGCCCTTCGCCGATCTCACCCGCATCCGGACCGAGGTCGAAATAGATCTCCGAGTCAGGGCCGTTGGGACCCGTCGGCCCAACCGGACCCCACCAGTTGTCCGAGAGCTTGCCGATCCGTTCCTCGGGAACGCCGATCTCATCCTTCCAGATGCGATAGGCGTCCTCATCGGTGGGATGCACGGTGGGATAGAGTCGTTCGGCCGGCAGCCCCATCGCCTGGGTCAGGAATTCCCACGACCAGCGCAGCGAATCCCGCTTGAAATAATCGCCGACCGAAAAATTGCCGAGCATGAAAAAGAAGGTGCAATGGCTCTCGTCGCCGACCTCGTCGATATCGACCGTGCGGAAGCATTTCTGCACCGAGCACATCCGTACGGATGGCGGCGTTTCCAACCCCAGAAAGTACGGCGTCATCTGCTGCATCCCGGCGGTGGTGAGCAGCACGGTCGGGTCGTTGTGCGGCACCAGCGAGGAGCTCGGGACCTCGACATGGGCCCGCTCTTCGAAGAATTCGACGAAGGCGCGCCGAACCTCGGAACCGCTCATCCATCGGTGGCCGTGGCTCCGGCGATCGGTCGCAACTTGCATGATGATCTGTTTCCCTTTGAGTCCAGGCAGAAAAAAGCAACGCGAACCAGACGCTGCCTGGACGTGCGCAGAGCGATTCTGCCAAACCAAGCGCCGCTATCGCAAACTTTTGCGGTTTGCTACCCTCTGACCCGGCATATCGAGCTCGAGTCAAAGCGTGCGACGATCGCAGAGAAGGGTGTCCCTATCCTCTCGTGACCGATACCGGCGATGATCGTAGGGCTTGGACTCCGCACGATGCGGTAGCAGACAGACCGAAACCGGGCGACGGGTGCGGTTCAGATTTCCGTACGTGCGACACCGTCGCGGACGATACTTGCCCGTTTTACACAGAATTGTCCAATTCGCTCCGATTTATCCTGTCTCTCTGTGTCTGGCCCAGAGGAATGACGGAAAAGTGAACCGCATCCCCGGACGACGTTCTCTGGGATTGGCTCCACATTGCAATCGACACGCTCGCCGCCGAGGATTTGCGGGTCGTTCTCGCGACGCCCACCGTCGCTCCTCACCCAAGCTGACCAGCGAGTTCCCCGACATTCTGCAGGTCGATCGAGAAGGCCGCCCCTTGCGCACCGGATCGCGCCGGTCGACCTTGTGGATGGGCTGCGCCGTGTGGACACCGGTGCGCGTACCATCTGGATGAATTTCACAGGAACTTCGCAGCGCACGCCGGCGGTACTGGCATTGGACTCGGTTTCCTGGCGGTTCGAATCTCGACGAAAGGACTGATCCCGATGGGTTCTCCGCGCATCGCCCTCATTGGCGCCGGCAGCTCGGTCTTTGCCCGCGCGTTGATTCGCGATACCTACACATTCCCGGCTCTGCGCGATGCCGAGCTGCGCTTGATGGATCCCGATCCCGGCCGTCTGGCCGATACCGAGGCGATCGCGAACCGGCTGAAACAGGAATACGGCGGAACAGGTTCGATCACTAGCCATCGCGAGGTCACGCCGGCTATCGACGGCGCCGATTTCGTCATCACGATGTTCCAGATCGGGGGTTACGAGCCCGCCACCGTCACCGATTTCGAGATTCCGAAGAAATACGGTCTGCGCCAGACCATCGCCGACACTCTGGGTATTGGCGGCATCATGCGTGCGCTGCGTTCGATTCCGGTGCTCAACGATCTGGCGAAACAGATGGAGCAATCCTGCCCGGATGCGCTCCTGTTGAACTACGTCAACCCAATGGCGCCACTGGTCTGGGCAGCATCAGCGGCAACGTCCATCCGCACAATCGGTCTCTGCCACAGCGTGCAGGGCACCGCCGCTGAGCTGGCGTCGTTTCTCGATTTCCCTGCCAACGAGATCGACTACGACTGCGCCGGCATCAACCACATGGCCTTCTATACCCGCCTGGAGTGCAACGGGGATGATCTCTACCCGATTCTGCGCGCCGTAGAAGCCGCAAAGCTGTACCCCGCCTGGGAAGCGCCGCGCATGACCCTGATGCGCGATTTCGGCTATTTCGTGACCGAATCCAGCGAGCACCTGAGCGAATATGTCCCGTGGCTGATCAAGGACGGCCGCCCCGATCTGATCGAGAAATTCAATATCCCACTGGACGAATACCCGGCCCGCTGCGTGGACCAAATCGCCGATTGGTCATCCATGCGCGCCGCCCTCCTCTCGGACGATCCCGAAGCGATGCTTGCGTATCAGACGGCTAAGGGCGAAGCGCTCAGCGGCAACTGGGAGCGCAAGCTGGCCCGCGAGCGCTTGCGCGATCCGGCAAGCGAGCAATACCTGCGCGCGCGTCTGCTCGAAGAGCGCCACGCGCATCAGACTGGCCATTCGGGCGAATACGGCACACTGATCATTCACTCGTTGACCACCGGAGAGCCCTCGGTGATTTGGGGGAATGTGCCGAACGAAGGATTGATCGACAATTTGCCGGCCGATTGTGTGGTCGAAGTGGCCTGCAACGTCGATGCAAACGGGTTCGCACCCCAACCGTTCGGCGCATTGCCGCCACAGCTTGCTTCGCTGATGACCACCAACATCAATCCGCAACGGATGATGGTCCACGCTGCGCTGAATCATTGCAAGCAGTCGGTTTATCAAGCGGCAATGCTCGATCCGCACACCGCCGCCGAGCTCGATCCCGATCAGATTCGCGCGCTGGTCGATGAGCTGATCCTCGCGCACGGCGATCTCATTCCCGAGCTGGCGTGACCTCGCTGGAGGATCGATATCTCGGTTGCCTGATCGGGCTGGCCTGTGGCGATGCGCTGGGCGGCCCGGTCGAATTCGACTCGCGCGAAACGATGGACCAGCGCTTCCCGGACGGGCTGCGCGAATTCATCGGCGGCGGCTGGCTGCATCTCCTCCCCGGCGAGATAACCGACGATACTCAGATGACCCTCGATGTCGCCCGCTCGTTGTGTGCCTTTCCCGAAGGGAACATGATCGATTTGGCCGATCGGTTCCTGGCATGGCGCAATTCCCAACCGAAGGACATCGGCAACACCACCCGCGATGCGCTCGACCGGTTGGCTCGCGGTCTGCCCTGGAGTCAGGCTGGTGAGCAAACGCACCGCGACCGGGGCCCGCGCGCATCCGCCGGCAACGGCGCGATCATGCGCTGCGCTCCGGTCGCCATGCGCTTTCGAACTAATCCGGATCGGCTACGCGATAGCTCGATCGACATATCCCGTATCACGCATGCCAATCCGCTCTGCACCTGGGCCAGCGTGGCCGTGAATCGGACCATCGCGGCGCTGCTGGACGGCGAATCGATTCGAGATGCGATCGAGCGGTCGACCGCGGGAATCGCGCTCGATGAGGTGACGACCGCCGTTGTGCTTGCCATGACCGCCGAACGGGAAGCGATCCGCTCCGGCGGGTTCGTGCTGGACACCCTCAGCGCCGCCTGTTGGTCACTCCTCCAGACCGCTTCGTTCGAGGAAGCGCTCGTCATCGCGGTCGGCCTGGGCGGCGATACCGACACCACCGGCGCGGTTGCCGGAGCACTGGCTGGCGCGCATTACGGATACGAGGCGATCCCCACGCGCTGGCGCGACACTGTCCAGCACCGCGACGAGCTTGCCTCGCTTGCGAAATGCCTGTTCGTTTCGAGCACAAACGCTCCCGCGTAATGCCGGATGTCCGGATCCGGTCCTGGCGTCATCGTGGAGCAGCTGAACAGGGACGTCCGGCACTATCCCTGATCGACATTCTTTTCGTTCGCGAGCATTTCCATGATCGCGAAGGTCTGCTTCGATGTCGTTACCGGGATGACCTCGCACCGCATGAAACTTTCCCACCGAGCGATCCATTCCTGGAGCAACGCCGGGTCGTCACATTCCATGAGCTGAAAGCAGATATCGAGCGAGACCGAGATCCACGAATCGACGTATCGCAATCCGTCCGGTTGCTGGCGTCCCTTCTCCCGAAAATTCCGATAGACCTCTGATGCCTTGCCCTCGGCAAAGTGCTCCACCACCATGAACAACATCGGCAGCTCCCCTCATTCGGTTCGACCGCGTTCGAGCAATTGCCGCTCGATGGCAACCGCGCTGGCGGCATTCGAGTACAACACCGGCACGTCCAACCGCTCGGCCGCTCGCCGCACCTGGTCGCTGGTGCTGTGCGTGATCTGCCGGACCAGCAGCATCACCAGATCGCAGCCCTGTAACGCCTGCAGAATACTTCGCTCCCGGCGGACAGCCTCCTGTGAGGAGGGTATCGACACAACCGTAATTCCATACGGTTCGAGCACAGCGGCGGCGGACGCCCGCAGCTGGGCGTGTCCGCCGGCAATCGCAATGGCGCGATAGGAAATCCCGGGTCGTTCCAGCGGCCGTGCCGCCCCGATCGGGTGCATCTGTTGAAGGCGTTGCTTGCGGGCCGCCTCGAGGCGATAGGCCGCCTCGCTGGCGCCGGCCGCATGCAGCAATCGCTCGAATGAGCGCACATCGCCACCACGCAGCAACCGGCGCATGCCGATCCCCTCGAGCTGGGATACCGCGGCATCGTGGACACCAGGGTCGGGCGCGTAGGTCAACAGCTCGATCAGCTCCAGACCGAGCTCGGGCTCGTCGGTCAACCGGCGAAGATCGTCGATCCGGCTGCTGCCCAGCACCGCATCCCAATCATCGCCTTCCAGCGCGCCCAGCAGATCGATGCCAGCCTGCGCCTGTAACCGGCGGTCGCCGGAAGAAACCAACGCGAGATCGAAGAAGAGCACTCGAGCGCGAACGATCGCTTCCGTCGTCCAGCCGGGCTGTTGGGCATCCAATTCCCGAAGCGCAACCTCCAGCTCCTCGGCGAACCGCCCAGCCGCTCCCGCGTCCAGCAGCCGGTTCGCCCAGGCGTCCAGAGACGCGGCCGCTCGCTCATCGCTCATCTACAATCGACCTCGACGACGAGTTATCACACGGTTGGAGTTTGCGCCATGCCGGCGGACCAGGCGCCCGGAACGCCTATCTGGGCCAATATCGAAACGATGCCGAGTATCGCGCCCCGTCCGGGCGTGACCATGTACCCGGCCACCGGTACGAACATGATGATCAATTTCGTGCGCATCGAAGCCGGCGCCGAAGTTCCCCTGCACCAGCACCCGCACGAGCAGGGAGGCACAGTGATCGAGGGAACGATCCTCATGACCATCGATGGTGAAACCCGCGAGATGCGCGCCGGCGATGTGTATATCGCCCCGCCCAATTCGATTCACGGGGCGATTGGCGGACCCGAGGGCTGCCTGGTGGTCGACATCTTTTCGCCACCCCGCGAGGACTATCGGGACGCGGCCGGATAACGCGCGGGAGCTCGATCGACGAGCGAAACTGCATTCCCGTCCCCGGCTGATACCGGCTCGACCCCGACGTTTTCCGCACGTCGAATCACCGCTTCCGGCCAGCCCAGCTTGACCTGCACCTGCCGATGCCGATATACTCATAACGCTATTTCAACAGGGCGGCTTTCCGCCGCGTCGCCTCTGGATGCTGTATGGGTGAACTCGTTCTCGGCCGACCGACGTATCAGATCAAATACGCGGTCTCATTGCCGGTCGATCTCGTTTCCTACATGTCGCTCGTCTACCGGGCCGTACCGGGCAGCGGGTTGCACCCGTCGCTGGTCGCGGCGCGCCGCGCGCTCTCCGATCCCATCCAGAGCGATCTCGATCTGCTGCACGGGTTCTCCGGGCGGCTCCTCTACTACATGGAGGAACCGTCGATGCGCTTCCAGCCGCTACGGCCGGAGCGCAAGAACGCGTCGTACGACGAATTCAAGGCATTTCTGCGCCAGCTCTCGCCGGAAGACTACCGGGAGATGGCTTTCCACTCGCTGCAGCGCGTGCACCAGGATCTGCAGACCGGCGCCACCACGCCGCCGCTCAACGACGCGCGTGCCTGGCGCGAATACGTGCTGCCAGCCTTGACGACCGCCTCACCGGAGGATGTCTACGCCCTGGTGCTCGATCCTGCCGACCTCAAACGCCGCACCATCGGTCTCATCCAGGGCATCTGGGACGCCGGCTACGCCGCCGACTATGCCAAGCACCATGAGATCCTGGAGAAGGCGGCAGAGTATGCGTGCAAGACCACCAGCCCCGGCTTTGGCCTCGCATTCCCGGAATTGACCGGCAACCGCCTACCGGCGCCGCTGGTCAGCCGCCTCAACGACATCGAGGACGTGACTTTCTGCCCGTCCTACTATCTGAACAACTTCGTCAGCTACATTCTCTACCCGCCGCAGCTCATCGTGTTCTTCGCCGCCCCCGAGTTCATCAACCGCTCGCGGGCCGCGATCTCACAGAATGGGCACGCATTGCGTCAGGTAAGCGAAACTAGTATCGATCTGACCGACGACCAGTTCCTCGATGCACTTCGTGCTCTCGGCGATTCGAACCGGCTCAGAATTCTCGATCTCCTTTCCGCCCGAGAGCTTTACGCACAGGAAATCGTCGGCCGGCTCAACATCGCCCAATCGGCGGTGTCGCGACATCTCTCGCTGCTGGAGCGAGCCGGACTCGTGCGAGTCCGTCCACGCGGTGGAATGAAGTATTACGAGATCGACAAGAAGCGCCTGGACGATGTGGCACGCGCATTGCAGTTCCGGGCCGGTAACTAGCTAACATTGGCGTTGTCGACGTTGTCACACCCGCTATGCACATATCACGAAACCGTGTTATAGTGATGACACGTTAGCAAACGAAGAGCAGCGGACAACGGAGTTCGGATCTCAGCTGACCTTAACAACTGAGTAGTCGACACGTAGTGATGTCAAGGCTCTCGGGTTCGCCCGGTCGAGCCGCCACGCGGGAAAAACGTTCACGCAGCCATGCTGAACCCGCGGAGGTTCCTTACTTAGCCGCCTTGGGCGACGTTAGCCGGTCGCCTGGCAAGATATACCTCTCATTTCCCTCCACCACGCGTCGTATCGATAGCTCGCAAGAGTTGTCTGCGATCGCTCCACTACAACTCCTCTCCGACGCCTGGCCTACGATCGCGGCCTAGCTGGTAAACCTCGGCAGCGATCGAAACAGAGCGGACGCCCGGTGCACAAGCACCGGGCGTTTCGTCTTTTCGGGAATATCGCGATCGCGGCATAACGATACTGAGCCGGAGCCCTGGACCCGAGCCAATCGTAGTGGGGCTCTCTGCCCTCTCGTCTCGACAAAAGTCGGGCGCCTCGATTGTGGCGCCCGTTCTTTGTCTTGGTTCATTTCGAGGCGACGATCATTCTTCCCATTTCGGAAAGAGCGGACCAGCCGGCCGCACCGCACCGTACTCGACGGTCCCCCACCCGATCTTCGCGACCAGATCGCCATGCGCAATCGGCGCCAATCCAAGCTGATCGTAGATGCGGTCGCTGGGTTGGGGAATGAACGGAGCCAACAGCAATGCCGCGATCCGAGTTGCTTCCGCTGCCGACCAGAGGGTGGTGTCCAGCAAACCGGCTTTCTCCGGGTCCTTGGCAAGTTGCCAGGGTTTGCGCTCCTCGAGATACTGGTTCGCGCGCCGGACCAGCAGCCAGATGCTTTCCAGCGCGACATTCAACTCCCAGTTCTCGATCAGCCGGGCAGAGGACCGTACAGCCTCGGCGGCGACCGCTTGCAAGGCGGCTTCCGGTTCTCCAATTTCACCCGGCAGTGGGATCACGCCATCGCGATAACGTCCGACCATCGACACCACCCGGTTGAGCAGATTCCCGAGGTCGTTGCCCAGATCGTCGTTGTATCGCCGGATGAGGTGCGCACGCGAGAAATCGCCATCGGAGCTGAACGAGGTATCGCGCACCAGATAGAAGCGGATCGGG
>DASTFJ010000078.1:0-35320 GCA_035708745.1 Thermomicrobiales bacterium
CGAGCTCCTCGGCAAGATTCCGTTGGAACCGTTGGTGCGCGCTGGTGGCGATATCGGCAACCCAATCGTGGTCGCCAATCCCACTACTGCCACCGCCAAAGCCTTCGATCAGGCAGCCGCCCGGGTCGCGACTCGCCTGGCAATCGACGCCACCAAGAAGCCACGCAAGCCGACGATTATGCTGAAGTCTGTGTAGCACGCAGCACGCGGCAAAACGTAAGTGTCCGGTTCGCTTCGAACCGGACACTTTTCAAATCTGCATGCTGTCTGCCGCGTGCCGCGTGCTCGCTAGACGGCTTCGTCCCAAAAGAGGCGGCGGAATTCGGTGGTGTCGTAGTAGCCGACAATGCTGATGATCTTGCCGTTGACAACCCGAAAGACGGCGACCTGCTCGGAGAGCATCTCGCGACCGAGGCGGTCGGAGAATTCGCGAAAGACGAATTGCACGGCCGCCCGGTCGGTGGTGGCGATGATGTCGCTGACTTCCCAATGCGCTTCCGGATACGAGGAAACAACCGTCCCGAAATAGGAGACGATCTCTTCGGCCGGACGTATGGGCGCGGAATGCGGCAGCGCGCGGAAGGTGGCGTGGTCTGCCAGCGTGGCCAGCAGCCGCTTGGGATCGCGCGCATCGATGGCGGCGAAGAACTCGCGCGCCAGGATCTCGGCGATGGCGGTTTCCCGATAGGAAAGACTCACGCTCCGTCGCCTGCTAGCGCGCTCGCACGCGCACGGGATAAGTTTCCATCAGCTCGGTCAGATGCGCTCCGGAGACCTGGTTGATATTGCGACGCACTCCGGTGTTGTGCAGTTGCACATCCATCAGATGCAGCACCCGGGTGTCGTTTTCGGCCAGGAACTCGGCGATCGTGCGGATTTGCCAGTCGTGTTCCAGCCGGCTGGTGCCGACTCGCAGCCAGGCATTGTCCGGCAGACTGCGTAGCAGCGCGCAGGTGCTCTGCCGCAACCGCCGAAACTGGGCAAGCACAGAGAGCGGTGAGCGGTCGAAGCCCGGCATGTCCTTTTCGGCGAAGTACCGCGGATCGGGCAGTTTATCGAGATCCGGATTGATATAGTTGGCGATCGCGTTCATGCGCGCGAAGGCCACGAGCTCAGTATCCCGCAGCTCCTGCAGCAGCTCGAAGACCGATTTCTCACCACGCCTGGCGCTGCGCATGAGCGTCGATTTGTCGGTAATCGGCGTGAGCCAGCGCGAGAGGTGATTCACCGTCATCTGCAAGCGTACGATGAGCGAATCGTTATCCAGATCGGGAACTGCCAGCTCGACCGCCTTCAAGGGCGTGCGGCCGGTGGCGACGAAGGCTGGGTGATCGACAGACATGCGCCGTATTTCTCCACTCATGCGGTCCGGACGCATACCGGACACCGCCATTATCCCGCAAGCACCTCACGCGCCTGATCGAGATGTTCGGAATCATGATCGCACACGTGGTCTTCCATCCACCCCAGCGTGATTTTTCCGTAAAGGCTGTGAATTCCGGTACGATCCCACACGTCGGGGGCGAGGGTCAGGAGGAGATCGACATGCTCGCCGCGGAGATCGGCGAACTCGTCGAAGACTTCGCGCGGGTCCTGTCCGCGATAGTCCCGCTCGATCGGCCAGAGTGCGTCATCGTAGCCGGCAAGCTCGGGCTCGTCCTCTTCGACGATACGCCGCGCACGTTCGAGATAGATCTCTTCCCAATCACGCAAATGCGGCAGGATTTCGACGACCCCCCAGCCGCCGTCACTGCCGGGGCGATAGAGATCGTCGTCATTGTGCGCGGAAAACAAGAGCCGGCGCAGATCGTCGGGAAAGCCGGCAAGGTCTTCCAGGATCTGCTCACGCGAACGTCGGGGTGGTTCCATTCGCTCCCTGAGATGTCGACATGTCCGCCTTCGATTGCCAGCCCGGCACCGCATGAACGCGGCCCGCGTCCCGGCGTTTGTCGTCGGTCAAGCATACAGGAAAGGATTCGACCAAGCGGTGGTCTATCGTCCGTCGACCAGCAGAGGCGCCCGGCGGAACTCGCGCGTCTGCCGGTCACCAACCAAAGCCCAGCAGCCGATCTCTGGCTCATCGCCCGCAAATGAGACAATCAGCAACCGCGCTTCGGGGTAATACCACTCTTGCTGATCGGTTCGCGAAGGCGCTGGACGGGTGCGCGGGTGGCTGTGCACGATTGCGGCAAGCTGCCAGTTTTCCTGACGCATGTGCTTCATCGCCGCGATCACCTCGGCCGGATCCATGGTATAGCGCACGGGCGAATAATCGACATTCGTGCCGGGGAAGAAATGCACCGCGCGGTCTCGCTCGCCCGCGCGCACACTCGCCAGCAATCCGCAGCCTTCATTCGGCAACCAGTCGCGCAGATGCCGGTGAATCGCTGCGAGCAAGCCGGAGTCGATTTCCAGCGGTCCAGGCGCGGCATTCGCTTCAGGTGCATGATCTACAGTTGTGGCCGCATCCAGCGGCTGGGTCTGATCTCGATCCATCGGCGCAAGCATAGTCCCGGGAGCAAAATACGCGTCCTATGACACCGCATTTCCCCGTCATTCGTCGATATCGCCTGGTCTTGTTGTTGCTCTTGACCATCCTGGTGGCGCCGCTCGGAGTGGCTGCGCAGTCGCCGATCGCCTCCCCGGTGACACCCTCGACCGCGGGCGGACTTTATGCCGACATCATTCCGTCCATGGCCGACCAGGTTCGGCTGCAAACCGATGGGCAATTACCGGTCTATCGCGTCACGGGGAACCTGGTTCCGGCTTCCGAGGAGCCCGGACGGATCGAGGGTTCGCTGCACCTTTCATATATCAACGTCACGGATGAGCCACAGTCCGAACTCTACGTACGCCTGTATCCCAATTTCAAGGACTACGGCGGTGGGTCGATGGCGCTGGCGAATGCAATCATCGACGGCCAACCGGTCGAGCCGGTGATCGGCTCCGACACCTCCCTCGCCACGTTCGCTCTGCCCGCTCCGCTCGATGTGGGCGACCGCGCTGAGCTCTCTCTCGATTTCGTCACCACGATCCCGAACGATCCAGTCACGAGCTACGGAATGTTCGGCTACTTCTCCGACTCGCAGTCCTACAACCTGGCCCAATGGATGCCGCTGCTGGCCGGTTGGGACCCGGCCAACGGCTGGCTGCTCGACCCGCCGAACACGGTCGGAGATCCAGTGTTTTCCAATGCCGCCATGTTCGACATCTCACTCACCGCCCCGTCAGATGTCACATTCGTCACCAGTGGTACCGAGGTGTCGCAAGAGATCGAGGGAACGCGAATCACCCACACCTGGACGGCCGGCCCGATGCGCGATTTCGTCATCTCCGCCGGAACCGATCTGGCGGTGATGGAGCAGCAGGTCGGCGAAACCACGATTCGCTCGTGGTACTTCCCCGGCTATGAAGAAGCGGCCGCGCTGGTCCTGCAATATGGGGTCGACTCATTCGAGGTCTACAGCAAGGATTTCGGAGTGTATCCCTACACCGAGATGGATCTGGTGCAGACCCGGCTGGGCGATCAGGCGGCCGGCGTCGAATTCCCCGGCATCATGTACATCGGGGCCATTCATTACGACCCGAGCAGCGACTATCTCGAATTCACCGTGGTGCACGAGATCGCCCATCAATGGTGGTACGGCCTCGTCGGCAACAACCAGTACCTGCACGCGTTCCTGGACGAGGCGATGGCCAACGAAAGCTCGATGATCTACAAAGAAGCAGTCGATGGTCCGGACGCCGCGCAGGTGTGGATCGATGGCTATCTGAAACGTCCATTCCTGACCATGCTCTTCGGACGGGATGGCGACATGATCGTCGATCAGCCCAGTGCGAATTTCCTCACGAACGGTCCCTACGGCCGCGCGGTCTATGGCAAGGGCGCGTTCGGATTCGACACGATCCGCAAGACCATCGGTGACGCGGCATTCTTTGCTGGTCTGCGACAATACGTCGCCAGTCATCGCTTCGGCATCGCTCAGCCCGAGGATCTGCTCGCAGCCTTCGAAGCCGCGTCCGGCCAGGACTTGCAGGAGCTCTGGGATCACTGGTTCCATCGCACTGAAGGCACGCAGGATTTCACGCCCGAGGATTTGATGGGAGTAAATGGGTAGGGTCCGGAGCCCGGTGGATGATCGGGCAACTCGTGCAACTCGAGGTTGAAATCCGTGGCTGATATTCCCTGGTTTAGGGACGCATAGAATTCCGGGACCGGGTTGAGAGGCAACGAGCGGTCCCTCGACTCCGCTCGGGATGACGGGGAGATGGGGGCGGAAACCGCGACGATGTGCCACCGATCTGACCATCCAGCGGTCTCATGAGACGTCCGACTGGGCCGGTGCTGCCGTCGCTGCTGTTCGCCATCGCCACCAGGTTGGGTCTGTTCTTCGCAGTCTGGCTGGTGGGTCGCGCGATTCCGAAACTCGCGCTCTATCCCGCCCAGCTTCCCGATCGATTTTTGCCGGATCATCCGTCGCTCGACGGCTGGGCGCGTTGGGACGCCTCCCACTACATCGCACTGGCGCGGCTGGGCTATTCGCCCGAGAACCCGAGTCACGATGGCGGGCTCGGATTTCTCCCCCTCTATTCGCTGCTCATGCGCGGGTTGGTGTCCATCGCGCGGGTCGATCGGACGGACGCCGCCTATGCGGTCGCGGGCATCGTCATCGCCAATGTCTGCTTTCTGATCGCGGTCGCACTCTTCGCGAAGCTCTCCGGCCGCATCCTGTCGGGGCACACCGCGGTCTACCCGATCATGCTCCTCTGTCTCATGCCCTACTCGTTCTTTCTGAATGCCGCGTACTCGGAATCGCTCTTTCTGGTCATCGTGCTGTCGGCGTTGCTGCTCGCTCTCGACGGCAAATGGCTCGGTGCGGGCGCGATCGGGGCGTTTGCGTCGCTGACCCGTCTGGCCGGACTCGCCTTGGCTCCTGCGCTGCTTTGGGGTGCGTGGAAGGCCGGCGTGCGCGGATGGCGGCTGGTCGCCACCGGGCTGCTGCCATTCGCCGGATTCGTCTCGTACTGCCTCTACACCGCAATTTGGCACGACGACGCGCTCGCCTATTTCCACGCCCAGCAGAACTGGGGCGGCTGGGACGAGCATGTCCGATTCTATGCCGAGCTCTTCTTCCGGCATCCCAAAGAGACGCTTACCGGCGATCCGCGCAACCTGATCATCGTGCTGAATCTGGCCCTGGGACTCGTGTTCTTAGTGCTCTTGCCACTCGTCTGGAAACGCCTGCCGCCGGCGATCGCGATGTTCACGGTCGTGACCGTGGTCGCCCACCTCGCCGTCACCTGGGTTTCCCTGGGGCGCTATCTGCTCCCCTCGATCGGCATCTACCTGGTGCTCGGCGCCATCGTGGCCTCACCGCGCTGGTCTGGCTGGGCGCGTGATGCGCTCTTCGCCGTGCTGGCGATCCTGCTGACGACATTGACGCTGCTGTTCAGCCGGGGATTCTGGGTGGTGTGACTGAGCGGACATTGGAAATGGTTTGCGCACGCAGCGACCAGGTATCCGTTCCGAACTATTTCCAATTTCCTGTTTCCGCTCGTCGTTCCAGGAAATCATCGATCAACCGCCGGGCGATGCTGATCTTGCCGGGGAGAACTGGCATGTCGTCCGGGGTGAACCATTTGGCGTCGCCGATCTCGGCATCCTCGAGCACGATCTCGCCTCCGGCGAACTGTGCGGTGAAACCAATCATGAGGGAATTCGGGAAAGGCCACGGCTGGCTGCCGAAATAGCGGACATCCGTCACCCGAATGCCCGTTTCCTCCAGCACCTCGCGCGCCACCGCTTCCTCGAGCGATTCCCCCGGTTCCACGAAGCCGGCCACGCAGCTATAGACCCTGTCCTGAAAATTGACGCCATGCGCCAACAAGATCGAATCGCCGCGCTCGACGGTCATGATGACGGCCGGCGAGAGTCGCGGGTAGCTGTGCAATCCACAGACAGGGCACCGGGTCGACCGGTCACCATCGACCAGCTCGGTGGATGAACCGCACCTGCCGCAGAATCGATGATTGCGCCGCCAGTCGAGCAGCTGCACCGCTCGTCCCGCCAGAGCAAAGAGCTGATCGTCGACCGCACCGTAGATCGAGCGCAGCCCCGCAAGCTCCCAACCGGAGGGAAATTCCTCAACCCGCTCGCTGAGCTCCAGGGCGATCAGGTCCGAGCCGTCCAGCTCACCCAGGTAGGTTTCTAATCCCAGATCGAGCTGGAGCTGCGCCAATTGCGCGTAGGACGGAATCTGGACGGTATCGCCATTGCGGACGATCAGTAGCTCGCTCCGGTGAAATGCGAACGAGATCGCCCCCGAGCGGTCGAACTCGTGGTCCGGGCGCACCATTGACCGAAACGGCTTCATTTGCCGGTGCTTCTATACTTGCTGAGTAAGCCGATTATGTCCGCCACCGTACCCACTCCTGACCTGACAGCACAATCATGACCGAAACCATCGAACAAGATATCGTCATCATGCCCGCCCGCGGTCGCCGGGTCACCCGCACGACCCTCTACGATCTCAGTTATGACGATCTGCGCGCTCGCATGGCCGATCTCGGCCAGCAACCCTTCCGCGCTGCGCAAATCTACGACTGGGCGTACAAGAAACTCGCCACCGACTACGAGCAGATGGCGAATCTACCAGCGGAGCTGCGGACGACGCTCGACGAAAACCTGCCGATGGACCCGCTTACTCAGGTCCATGCGATCGAGACGGACGACGGCGAAACGGTCAAGTTCCTCTACACCACCCACGACGGCCAGTTGGTCGAAACGGTGCTGATGTTCTATCCCGACCGGGCGACGGTGTGCGTCTCGTGCCAGGTGGGATGCGCGGTGGGCTGCGCCTTTTGCGCCACCGGGCTCGGCGGTTTGCAGCGCAATCTGACCGCTGGCGAGATGGTGGTCCAGGCAGTCGATGCCGCCCGCATCGCCCGGGAGCGCGGCCGCCCGCTGACCAATCTGGTCATGATGGGCATGGGCGAGCCGTTCCACAACTACCGGGAAACGATGAAGTTCATCGCCATCCTGAACGACAAGCACGGTCTGGAATTCGGAGCGCGGCGGATTACGGTTTCCACCTCGGGTATCGTGCCCGGTATCCAGAAGCTGGCCGAGGAGCCCTACCAGGTCAACCTCGCGATCTCGCTCCACGCGCCGAACGACACCCTTCGCAGCCAGCTGGTTCCCATCAACGACCGCTTCCCGGTCGAGGTGCTCATGCAGACTGCCCGCGACTACATCGCGCGCACTGGACGCCGCATCTCGTTCGAATATGCGCTGATGAAGGGAATCAACGATAGTGACGAGGTCGCCGAAGAGCTCGCCGATCTGTTGCAGGGAATGTTGTGCCATGTCAACATCATCCCGCTGAATCCGGTCGACGTGCTGCCCTACGAGCGACCGGAAGCCGGGGATATCGACCGCTTCGCCGCCGCACTCGAACGGCGCGGCATTCCGACGACCGTACGCTATTCTCGCGGTGTGGAAATCGCCGCCGCCTGCGGGCAGCTCCGCGCCAAATTCCAGTAACCCTCGAGCGAAAGGAGCCAGTAATGGCCGAACCCCGATGCACGCATCTCGACCAGATTCGGGATGTCGAGCCGCGCACCCCGAACGGCTGCGAGGAATGCCTGCAAACCGGCGATAGGTGGGTTCACCTGCGCCTCTGCAAGATCTGCGGGCATGTCGGCTGTTGCGATTCGTCGCCGAACAAGCACGCCACCAAGCACTTTCACGCCACCAATCATCCGATCGTGCAATCGTTCGAGCCGGATGAGGACTGGATGTGGTGCTATATCGATCAGGTCATGTTCGAGCCAGCGAAGGAGTGAGCTGGTGAGCGCGACAACATATGAGCGCTGGCCCAGTCTGGTCTACGAGCAGTGGGCCGAAACGCTCGAAACCGTGCACATGTGGACGCAGATCGTCGGCAAGACCAAGCTCGCCAACTGCGCCTTTCTCAACCAGTGGTGGCAAGTCGGCTTTCATCTCACCCCGGTTGGTCTGACCTCCGGTCAGATGGAGTCGGAACAGGGTCTCTTTGCCATCGATTTCGATTTCGTCGAACACCAGCTCATCCTGCGTGCCAGCTCGGGGCTGATGCGCAAGATCCCGCTCTACCAGCGCTCGGTCGCTGATTTCTACGAGGAGTATCTGCGCACCATCGCGCTGTTCGGCCTCATGCCGATCAAACGGCCGCTTCCGGCCGAGGTGCCCGATCCGATTCCCTTTGCCGAGGACACCGTCCACGACGCCTACGATCGAGACGCGGTCAATCGCTGGTTCCGGGTGATGGCATCGACGGATGTGGTGTTGCAGCACTACCGCGCGCCATTTCGGGGCAAGAGCAGCCCGGTCCTGTTCTACTGGGGAAGCTTCGATCTCAATATCGCGCGGTTCTGTGGGCGCGATGCCGACCCGCCCGAGGGGGCGCCCCGCTTCTTCCAGCTCGCCGAAAATCAGGAGAACGTTTCCTGCGGTTTCTGGCCGGGAAATGTCACCGCTTCAGGTCTCACGCTGGGCAAGGCGGCCTACTACTCGTACACCTATCCCGCGCCGGACGGTATCGCGTCGACGAAGATCGAACCAGGAACCGCCGGTTGGGATCCCACCTTTGGTGAATTCCTCTTTCTCTACGACGACATGCGCGCCGAAGCCGATCCGGACGACGCGCTTCTGCAATTCTTCGAGTCGACCTATCTCGCCGGCGCCACCGGCGGCGGGTGGGATCTCGATCATCTCGAACAGCGGCATTTGCCAGAGGTGCAGCCAAGCCTGACGGCGTAGTGCAGCACCTTCCTGTCCAGTTGTGTCACATCCGTTGTTCGAACGCGGAGCATGGCGCGATTCTCACACCCCGGCGACCTGATGACCTTGGTCGAAATATCGCGCTCGGTTCTGCCCGTCGAGGGTGAACCGCAATCCGGCATGTGCGAGCGGCCATGGGCATGCTCGCGAAATCGTTTCGGCATACCTGAAGAAACGATGAAATCGGTTCTACCGAGCTAATAACATCCGCAATGACTGTGAACTATAGTCATCATTGTGTCTATACTGGGAACCGTGTGGAAGCTGTCATCAGGGCTATGACCTCCTCCCCTCGCAGAATCGGACGCCGCGCTCGCTCGATCGAAGAATCAGGGCCGGCGGCTTAGAAAGGCAGACGTCATGATCCGATACGATCTGGGTGCCTCATCCCCACTCACCGAGGCGGTTCTCTCGCGGCGACGACTGATGAGATTCGCCGCCGGCGGTACGGTGCTCGGCCTGGGATGCAGCGCGTTGCTTGGCAACGGCCGCTTTGCGATGGCCCAGGGAACGCCGTCCGCCCCACTCGCCGACTATCCAGCTGTGTCGATTACTGCCGAAAAGGATGGAGATGGGTACAAATTCGGGGTACCCGACAGCTTTCCCACCGGGTACGTGGCCGTCACACTCGTCAACAAGAGCGATGCCGATCACCACGCCATGTTCATGAAGATGAAACCGGATGTCACCACGGACCAATTCATCGAAACGGCGAAGAGCGCACCGAATCCTGGAGCATTTGCTGGACTCGCCACGAGCATCGGCGGTCCTGCAAGCGTCAGTCCTGGACAACAGGCCACCGTGATCCTGAACCTGGAAGAGGGTCCCTACGTCCTCATCTGCGAGGTTCCGGGTCCCGACGGTACGCCGCATTACCAGATGGGCATGCTCGAAGAGATCGAAGCCAAACCGGACGGTACCCCGGTCACGACTCCACCGGTCGCGGAGACGACGGTTGACCTGGTCGATTTTGCGTTCGAAGGACTGCCACCGACGCTTACCCCGGAGCAACACATCTGGGAGGTCAAGAACACAGGGGAAGAGCCGCACGAGATGGCCATCTTTCTACTCTCGCCCGGTGTTACCGCGGATGCGGCCCTCGCGATGTTGGCCGGGGAAGCGACAGGGGCCACCCCAGCGGCAGCCTCAGCGACACCAGGTGCACCGGCAGCCTCCGGACCTCCGTTCATCGAGGTGGCCGGTGTTGCTCCCATGGATCCGGGCCAAACGGTTTGGCCGGTCCTGAATCTTGCGGCTGGGGACTACCTGACGGTCTGCTTCGTCCCTGACCCCGCGACCGGCAAGCCACACCTGGCGCTCGGTATGGTCGGCGATTTCACGGTCGCGTAGACGCTAACCCCACCTGAGCAGAGGGGGGCGCACAACCGTCCTCATTTGAGAAACGCGTCGTGGTTTGCACCACGACGCGTTCGTCTCAGGACTCAAGGCCCCTGACCCAGCTACGCGGTGAGGTCGTGCGCCATTTCTTCGAACATCGTGATGTATTTGTCAGCGTCTTCGACCGAGTGCTGCACCGAGAGGGTCCATTCCTCTTCGCGCCCGGGAGTCATAAAGATCTCGCGGTTCATGGCGTAGAGCCAGGCCAGCTCGGTGAGCTCGCCGTGCAGATTCTCCATAAACGACTCATAGTCGGTGATCTTCTGCTCGCTGAAGGTGACGCAGCCCTTGGAACTGATGCCGACCGTGTAGCCCGGCAGGTTGTATTTCTCCAGAATCGCGTCGCAGCCCTTCATCAGATGGTCGTTGAGCATGTTCAGATGCGCGTAGGCCTCGTCGGTCAGCACGTGCTCGATGCTGGCGCGCGCGGCGGCCATCGTCAGCGGATTGCCGTTGTAGGTGCCGACCTGGTAGACATCGCCGTTGAGCACCACTTCCATGACCTCCTCGGTCGCGCCGATACCGCCGCAGGGAAGACCACCACCGAGCGCCTTCGCCAGGGTGACCATATCGGGTGAGAGTCCGAACTTCTCGGTCGCGCCGCCGGGCGCCACGGTCAGACCGGTTTTGACCTCGTCGACGATCCAGACGATGCCGTGTTTTTTGGTGATCTCGCGGACTGCATCGAGATAGCCCGGCTCGGGCAGGATGACGCCGAGGTTCATCATGGCCGCTTCCATGATGACGCAGGCCGGCAATCGTCCTTCTTCGGCCAGCCGCTCGATGCGCCGCTCCATCGCGCCGGCATCGTTGAAGGGCACCGCCACGGTCATATCGCTGACCACCTTGGGGATCCCTGCGCCGTACGGCAGCGACTGGATGTCCTCCCGGTCCCCCAGATCGTCATACGGCACGCCGATGCAGACCATGGCGTAGTCGTGATGCCCGTGATAGGACCCAAGGATCTTCATGACGGTGTCGCGGCCGGTGTAGGCGCGCGCAATGCGGATGGCATCCATGGTCGCCTCGGTGCCGGAGTTCACATAGCGCCAGAGCGGCAGACCGAATCGCTCGGCCAGCGCCTCGCTGACCACGATCGAATCCTCGATCGGTGCGGCAAAATGGGTTCCCCTGGCAACCCGCTCGGCAACCGCCTTGACGATGGCCGGATGCGCGTGCCCCTGCACCATCGAGCCGAAACCGTTGTGGTAGTCGATCCTCTCATTTCCATCGACATCCCAGACCTTCGAGCCCTTGCCCTCTTCCAGATAGATCGGCCACGGATCGCGCACCTGATAGGACGAAGGCACGCCGCCGGCCATGGTCTTCCTGGCGCGTTCATACATACGCCCGGACCCGGGGGTCGAGTCGTTCAACCGCTTCTCTTCCTTGGCAGTCAGCTCGGCGACCCGTTCCTTATCGATTTGCAATCCGGCTCCGACGACGGTCATGGCATTGTCCTCTGAAACGTATGATGACGGTTCGATTCGCTCCGGATTCTCGCACATGGTCGGATTTTCGGACCGCATTTTGGCGAAAGGCGCAACGATGGCAAATGACAAGCGGTGGTTTCGGGTGCAGGCAATCGGCACGGTGCGGCGCCCCGGAACCGGCGAAACCCGGCGCGACGAGTTCTTCGATCCCTGGCAGGAATCGATCCTCGAAATCGACGAACGGTGGGCAGATGGGCTCATCGGCATCGAGGAGTTCAGTCATTTGGTCGTGCTCTTCTACCTCGATCGCGCCGAGCGCCGGCGCACTGCCGGCGAGCCGCGCCAGGCCGAGGATGTCCACGGTCTGACACCGGTCGGTTTCTTCTCGACCCGCACCCCCAAGCGACCGAACCCGATCGGCATCGCCTGCCCGAAGCTCGAACGGCGCGAAGGGAATCGTCTCATCGTGCACGGTATCGACGCATGGGATGGCACCCCCATTCTCGATATCAAGGGCTACTACCCCCGGGACGAGCAGCGGCCCGATGCAACGGTTCCCGGCTGGCTGGAGCTGCTCTGGTCGCGCCACGACGAGGAGCGCGGTCGATCCTGAGTATCCCCAAGCGACGATCACTAAACGACAGACTGCGAGGAGGAACGATGGCACGGGTGATCGCGGGAATGGTGATGTCGCTCGATGGTTTCGTCAGCGACCGAAATGGCGATCTGAGCCGCCTCTATCCCGATTTCGCGGCAATGCGGGAGTCGGCGGCGGTGCAGGAGGCCATCGAGTCGACCGGCGCGGTGGTGATGGGCCGCCGGTCCTACGAGATGGGCGACGACTACTCCGGCTACGAATTCCAGGCGCCGATCTTTGTGCTAACCCACGAACCCCCGGCCGAACCGGCGAAGGGGCAAAACGGCCAGCTCTCTTTCACCTTCGTCACCGACGGCATCGAGCGCGCTATTGCGCTTGCCAAAGCAGCAGCCGCCGAAAAGGACGTCACCATAGTCGGCGGGCCAGACACGATCCGGCAGGCGCTCGCCGCCGGGTTGGTCGATGAGCTCCATATCGACGTACGCGCCGTGTTGCTGGGCGACGGGCTGCTGCTGTTCGACCGAACCGATCGGTCGCCCATCGAGCTCGAGCTTATCGAGACGACCCAATCACCCGGCATTACGCATCTATGTTATCGGGTACTTCCCGCATAGACGCCGGCTCCTGCTCTACCCGGTGCAAACGCTCGTGGCACGCCTCGCAAAGGGTCGTGAGATTGGCTGGATCGTTGCTGCCATCCAGGCTGCGCGGCACGACATGATGCACGTGCAAATGCTCGGCCGCTCCGCAGACCGTGCAGCGATACCTATCTCGTTTCAGAACCAGGCGACGTGTCGCGCGGGCCAAGGCACTGTCATTCTGAGCAAAGCGAAGAATCTCTCTCGTCGGCGGTGCTATCCCCGATCCAGAATATCCAGCACCGGCGCCAGCTTTTCGATCCCCTCGACCGTGCAGGGATCGGGATAGAACTGCACGTGGCTCACGCCGATCTCGACATAGCGCATGAGCTCATCCGCGATCTCCTGGGGGGTACCCGTCAGCGAGGGTACGTTCTGCCCGGGGCGGCCGTAGGCGCCGTCGAAATCGACCATGATCGCCGCACTGCGCTCCAGCGTCTTCGGGTCGCGCCCGACCGCTTCGCAGATCGCGTCCATCTTGTCCATGAGCGGTTTGGTCGTCTCGGCGCGGTTGCCGGACACTGCCGACCAGATATTCCAGTGGTCGGCATGTTGTGCCGTCAGGGTCATCATGCGCTCGCCGTGGAAGGTGCCGACCATGATGGGCATCCCCTCTGGCCGCGGGCCACGCGGTCGCAGCTCGCAGTCTTTCGCGGAGTAATACTCACCCTCGAAATCGACATGCCCGGTCCGAATCAGCGAGGTGATGATGGTCAGGGCTTCCTCGAATCGGCTGGCGCGGTGATCGAAGGGAAAGCCGAAGGCCTCGTATTCCGGTTGCGCCCAGCCAGAGCCAATCCCGAGAATCAGACGGCCATTGCTGATCTCGTCGACCGTTTCAGCGATCTTGGCGGTGAGTGCCGGATTGCGGTAACTGGTGCAGGAGACGAAGGGACCGAGCTCGATCCGGTTGGTGCAGGCGGCAAAGGCCGCCAGCATCGACCACGCTTCCCAGGCGCCCTGCGGCTCATTCCCCGGCACCTTCATCAGCAGGTGATCGCAAAACCAGACCGAATCGAAGCCGAGCTCCTCGGTCTTGCGTGTCATTGCAAGCTGGTCGTTCCAACCCGCGGTCGCCCCCGCCATCTCGCGCTCCGATTCGGGGAGCATGATGCCGACTTTGATGGGTCGCTTGCCCATAGGTTATCCAACTCCTTCGTCTGCTCGGTCTTGATGGAGGGCTCTGTGCCCTCTCGCGTCGATCGGTCTGTGGTTTCGATCTGGACATTCGTGTGACGAGACCAGGGCAACCACAGGGGTTGCCCCTACCGATGCGCGGCCAAACTTGTCCCGGAACCGTCCAGGCACACCATTCTACGAGCGATCGAGGATGTCGATGACTTTGCTGAATTCCTCGATCTTGGCCGGGTTGCACGGATCGAGACCGGCCACCCAATGGCGCAGCCCGATCTCACGGAAAGCCGCGATCTGCTCGGCGAGTTGTTCGGGATTTCCCTCCATCGCGTTCTTACGGCGTCCCAGGTACCCGGGCAACGCGACATTGCTGCCCGAGGTGCGGATCATCGTGTTCGGATCGCGTCCCACGTCCTCGCAGGCGGCGTCGAGATCCGCCAAACGCGGTAAGACGGTGGATGGGTCGTGATGCCAATCCGAATTCCAGGCGTCGGCAAATCGCGCCGCCAGCCGCATCATCTTCGGCCCATTGGTGCCGACCAGGATCGGCGGACCGCCCTCCGCACGGCGCGGTCCACCGGGCAGATTCAATGCCTCGGTCGCGGAAAAGAACTCGCCTTCATAGTCGGCCTGGCCGGTGCGCAGCAGCGGATTGATGATCGAAATACTGTCCCGGAAACGGCCATAACGGTGATCCCAGGGTAGATGGAACATCTGGTATTCCGGTCGATGCCAACCGGCGCCGACACCGAGGATGAACCGGCCATCGCTGATCTCGTCGAGGTTTTCGGCCATCTTGGCGACGATGCCCGGATTGCGCCAGCCGAGACAGGTCACCAGCACGCCGATGGAGACGCGCGGCACCTGCGCCGCCACCGCGGCGATCGTGGTGAACGCCTCCCAAATGCCCTGCGGCGTCCAGTTGTTCGCCTCGTGCCGGAAGATGAAATGGTCGGGCATCCAGACGCCGTCGAAGCCACAGGCTTCGACCGTCTGCGCCATCTCCAGGATGTCCTTGAAGCGCGGTTGCCCGCCGAAGGCGCCGCCGTCGAGCAATGGCAACATAACGCCGATGCCCATCGGCCGGGTCGTTTCGGGCCACCGCCCCAGTGGCGCGGGGGAATTGACAGGCTCCGTCATTGCGGTCCTCTCTGCTGAATCGGTCGCACGATTGGCGGAAGTTTCCTTATTCGAGATCCAGATTGCGTAAGCGCCAGGTCGAGATGAGCACCGCGATGACAGTAACCACGCCAATCACGATGAACGAGGCCACCACCCCGGTTGCGCCTTTGAGCGCGATATCGGAATCGTCCGCCATACCCACCAGGATCGACTCGGTGTAGTGCCGGATCGATGCGATCTTGAGTCCGGTCAGATATCGGCCCAGCAGACTCTCCCACACCAGCGCATAGACGATCCCAACCAGCAATGCTCGCGATACGAACAAGCTGACCAACAGGAAAACCGCGCTGTAGGCCACGATGCCAGCAACCGCGCTGGCCAGCAGCGCCCACAAGAACTGCAAGCTGTCGGACTTGCCCGCATCGCCCCGGAAGACGATGACGTAGGTGGCGATCAACCCGGCCAGAATGATCGGAATGCAAACCACCAGGGTCGCCAGGAGCTTTTCGACGACGATCCGCAGCCGCCCGATCGGCTTCAGGGTCAAATACGGCAATGTGGAGTCTTCGATCTCATTGCCGAGCGCACCCGTCGCCAGGATCAACACCATGATCGGCAGAAGAGTCGCGATCACCAGCGGCCGGTAGATATTCTCACTCAGGAAATAAGCCGGCGGATTATCTCCTGTATCGAACCAGTAGATCATGCCGAAGAGCGCCGGCAGGAAGGCCAGCACAGTCACGACAAAGACCGACTTCCCGCCAAAGAACTGGCGGATCGTCAGCATGAACACCGGAAGTGGACGCCAGAGCGCGGTTGCCATCGTCGTTCCTATCGCTCGACCAGGTATGAGAAGACCGATTCGAGCGATTCGTCGGCCGCATGCAGCTCGGTCAGGCGCACGTCCTGTTCCTTTGCCAATCGGGGCACCATCCGATAGAAATCGCGCACCTCGCCAGTCTCGACGAAGAGCCGGCCGTCCTTGTCGATCCGCACCGAGCTGATCTGCGGCAGCGTCACCAGCGCCGACGCCAACCGGCGCGGTTCCGGCGAGCCGAGCCGCACCACATGGGGATGATTGTCGATTCGCTCGCGGATCGTGCGGTAGTTGCCTGCCGCCGCCAGCTTGCCGTTGATGATGACAATGATGTTCTCGGCGAAACGCTCGACCTCGGACAGTACATGGGAGGAAACCAGCAAGGTCTTGCCCTGGCGTCCCAGCTCCCACATAAGGCGGATCATGTGCGCCCGCTGCTCCGGATCGGTGCCATTGAGCGGCTCGTCCATCAGGATCACGGTCGGATCGTGCACCAGCGCGCCGGCCAGCTTGATCCGCTGGCGCATGCCCTTGGAGTAGCCACCCACCTTGCGGTCGGCTGCATCGGTCATCTCCACCGTCGCCAACGCGCGCTCGGTCGCCTCGTTCGGATCGGGCAGCTTTTGTAGCAGTGCGTTCATGCGAACGAACTCGCGCCCGCTCAGATAGGGATAGACCTGCTCGATATCGAGCACGACCCCGAGATTCTTGTATGCCTTCGGATCGCCTCGGGCGGGCAGCCCGTCGATGGTGACCGTCCCGGTCGATGGCCCCAGCAAGCCACAGATCATCTTCAGCGAGGTCGATTTGCCGGAGCCATTCGGCCCCAGCAACGCGGTGACGCCCGGCCCGATGCTGAACGACAGATCGGACACCGCCACCAGATCGCCGTACCACTTGGAGACGTGGTCGAGCACGATCGTCGGGTTCTCCGACATGACCGCCGCCGGGCGCGAAACGTCCGTCGTCACCAATCGCGGTGGCGGGGCATCGCCTTCGAGTTTGCGCCTAATCTTCCGGAACATAGCGCCAGTACATGATTGCGCAGCAGATCAACACAACGGCGATCATGACTGCTCCATAAATCCACGCCGAGAGCGGTTCACCGAATGTGGAGTCGATCTGCGGATTTCCAAACACGCCTCCACTGAAGTCATCGATCGTTTGCGCAGGGCTGATCAACGCGAACCACTTCTGCTGCGCATCGCTCCCGATCGACTCCTGCAGCACACCGGCCAGCGCGCTGGCAAAGAGAAACGCCACGATGATGACACCGACGGCAATCGCCTTGCGGCCGGTAAAGGCGGAAACGACCAGACCGAGCGCTCCCAGATAGGCCGAAACCAACACACTCACCACGAGGATCCTCCAGAGATCGCCCGCATGGTCCTTCATCGCCGAGACCGGGGAATCGTCCAGCAGCTGCCGTCCCAGCCAGAAGATCGCCAGCGGCACCAGGGTGATGGTCAGCGTCAACAAACCGGTGGCCAGCAGCTTCGACAGGAGGTAGTCGAGCCGGGTGATCGGTCTGGAAAAATAGAGAATGAGCGTTTTCTCCCGCCGGTCACCACAGAGCATCTCCGGCGCAATGGTGGCGACGAAGACACCCAGGATCAGCCAGGCAACCGAAAAGAAGTCCCAGTATTCCAGCACCTCGGCGGAATCGATGAATGCCTCGATTCCGAGCGGAATGATCACCAGCAGCGCCACCGAGACATAGAGAATGACCGGCACCACTTTCGCGGTCCAGCGCTTTTTCGAACCGAGGGCGCGCTTCATCGAATAACCGGTCAATGCCCGGAAGGCATGTGCCCGCCCCAGGCGCGGGCCGGTGTAGTGCTGATAGCCCCGGTCGTAGACCTCGCCGAAGGCGCGGCCGTCCTGGCGGGTGGTCACAGAAGATTCCGCCAACTCAGACCCCTCCGTACATTTCGGCGTCGAGCGCTTCTGCGCCCACCGCCTGGAGATAGAGATCTTCCAGCGAGCGGGTGCGACCGGTCATGGAAACCAGCGGCACATCGAGCTCGACGGCGGTATCGCGCACCGCATCGTACGCCTTGTCACTTGGAGAGCGAATCACGATCTCGGGCAGCCCCATCATGCGGTCGCGCAAACGAGCGTCCGCGATTCCGAGTGTGTTCAGGCGCGCGATGAATGCCTGGGCATCGCCGTCGATCTGGATCGAGAGGGCCGCGCCACCTTCCGGGGTGCCCCCGATCGGCTGCGCCAGCACAAGCTGGCCCTCGTTGATGATCACCACGTAGTCGCAGACCCGCTCGATGTCTTCGAGAATGTGGGATGAGAGCACGACGGTCATCCCCATCATGTTATGAATGCGGTCGACCAGCTCCAGCATGCTGTCGCGCCCCGGTGGATCGAGACCGGCCGTGGGCTCGTCGAGAAAGACCAGCGACGGATCGTGCACGATCGACTGCGCCAGCTTCACCCGCTGCTTCATTCCGGTCGAAAAGCCTTTGATCAACCGATAGCGTTCCTCGTTGAGCCCGACCTGATACAGCACGTCGGCGGCGCGCTGGCGTGCCTCGGTTTTGGGCAAGCCACTCATCTCGGCCATGTGCCCGACGAAATCGGCCGCGGTGGCATTCGAGGGGAGGCATTCCGCTTCGGGCATATAGCCCACCCGCTCGCGTATCTGGATTCCCTGCGAAAACGCATTGAAGCCAAGCACCTCAGCCGTGCCGGAGGTGGGTTTCGCCAACCCAAGCAAAATGCGAATCAGCGTCGTCTTGCCGGCGCCGTTCGGCCCAAGCAACCCGATTGCGCCCCGGGGAATGGAGAGATCGATCTGATTCAGCGCCGTAAACGAGCCGAACCGCTTGATCAAATCGACGGTCTCGATGACCGGATCGGCGACCACTCCCGCCGGAACGCGCGCACTGGTGTCGGCGACGGCCTGGCTCACGCGCGAGTGCCCGATCCGACACCGGCGGTCTCAGCGAGCGTCAGCCGCTCGAGACAACGCGCGGTCCGCTCCAGTCCTTCGGCAAAGATATCTGGGCGCTGTCCGATACCGATACGCAAATGCCCCTCGAAGCCAAAGGCCGAACCCGGCGCCAGCATCACCGAATAGTCGGCCGCCAGCGTATTCGCCACCACGTCGGAGGGAAGATCGACCTTGTATTTCAGCAACGCCAGCAAACCGCCGCGCGGCGCGTTCCAGCTCGCGAGCTCGCTGTGCTTGGCAAACCAGCCTTCGGCGTAATCGAGGTTTTGCTGCATGATCGCCTGATTCCGAGCCACGATCCGGTCGCGTTGCCGGAGCGCCACACTGGCCAGGAAATCCGACAACCCGCCGGGCGCCAGCGACACATAGTCTCGCGCACTCCAACAGGCTTTGACGATCTCTTCGGTCGCCGCCAACCAGCCGATGCGCAGACCGGGCAATCCGAACGGCTTGGAAAAGGTGCCGACACTGATGGCCCGCGGACCGAGATTGCGCATCGGCTGCGCCAGCGGCTCTCCACCCGGAATATCGAGCCAGCGATACGCCTCGTCGCAGAGCACATACGCGCCGGCCGATTCGGCAAGCGCGTAGATCCGTTTCAGATCGTCATCGGAAAGCAACGCCCCGGTCGGATTGTTCGGGGTGTTGATCAGGATCATCTTCGTATCGGGGCGGATCAACCGCTCCAGCGCGTCCAGGTCGAAGTGGTAGTTGCCTCCCGCCTCGACGATCTTCCAGAGATCGATCTCGCACCCGACCGCCTTGGCGACGCTATAGAGCTGTTGATAGGCCGGGAAAACGGAAATGACATGGTCGCCTGCTTCGAGCAAGGTATTGACGAGCAGGAAGTTCGCTTCGATAGCGCCGGTGGTGACGAGGATCTCATCGGGTCCGACGTTTTCATAGGTCGCCGCCAGATCGGACCGTAGGCGGTCGGTGCCACGCGCCTCGTTGTATCCAAGTCGCAGATCGAGCAGCTGGTCCTCGACCGCGCGCCGCTCATCCGCCGGCAGAAAATCGAGCAGCTCCCGGGTGGTGAGCGGATGGATGCCGCTTTCGGCGATGTCGAATTTCGCCACGACCTCCCAGGTGCTCATCCACCGTTCGAGCGTAAATGTTTCGACCTTCACCCTGTCGCGTCCTCCCGGCAGATCGCAATCACGCGGGAAGCATACCCTCCCGACCTGCCCGAATGGACAGGACCCCATTCGCCAACCCGTCAGTTGGAGTCCGAACCTGGAGAACCTAGGCTTGAAACCGATGCAGCAGACGGCTCATCACCAACGATGGAGCAACACACCATGAGCGATACGAACGAAGCGGGCGGCGTCCTGGCGGCGCTGTCCAACGATCTGGCCGGAGCGGTCGAACGAGCCGCCGCCAGTGTCGTCACCGTTTACGGGCGCCAGCGCATGCCGGCCACCGGCATCGTCTGGACCAGTGACGGGCTGATCGTCAGCGCCAACCATGTCGTCGAGCGGGACGAAGACATTCATGTCGACACCCCGGACGGGCAGCATCTGTCCACCAGCGTGGTGGGGCGCGATCCGAATACCGACCTGGTCTTGCTGAAGCTGGAAGGCGTCGAACTCACCGCGGCGGTGCGAGCCTCCCACGAGCCAAAGATCGGACAACTGGTGCTGGCGGTCGGCCGCCCTGGCAAGTCCGGTCCCATGGCTTCGCTGGGCGTCATCAGTCTGGTCGGCGGCAAGGTCGGTCACGACCATCGCCGGCAGCATCTTGGCAATTTTCTCAAGACCGATGCCGCCATGCTGCCCGGCTTCTCCGGTGGACCGCTGGTCGATGCCTGGGGCGAGATTCTCGGACTAAACTCCTCGACCATGGGCCGCGGCAGCGGCTTTACTCTGCCGAATGAGGCCATCGACCGAGTCGTTGGCTCCCTGCAAAAGCACGGCAAGGTCCGCCGAGGCTTCCTGGGCGTCAGCGCCCAGGCGGTGGCCGTCAACGACCAGCTCGCCGAAGCGCTCTCGCTCGAGAGCAAGAAGGCGCTGGTCATCGTCGGACTCGAATCCGGAGGGCCTGCCGAGCAGCAGGGCCTGCTGATCGGCGACATCATCGTCCGGGTTGCCGGCACGCCGGTCGGCTCGGTCGATCAGCTCATGGAACAGCTTAGTGGCGATGTGGTCGGCACGGCGGTCGATATCGACGTCGTCCGCGGCGGCGAGCTCACCACCAAATCGATCGTAGCCGGCGAGCGCGCCTAATCGTCATCCCGACCGGCTCCCGTCATCCCGGCCGGCTCCCGTCATCCCGACCGAAGTGGAGGGACCTCTCGTCACCCCGAAACCCTGTCATCAGCAACGACAGACACGTTGAAGCATCACGCACCCAAGAGGACCAAGACGTGACCGCAACCATCCCATCCATCCAACACCGGCTCGGCGGTCATGCTGCCGTCGATACCGAGCTCGCTGCGCTCTATGAGCGCACCCGGCCTTCGGTCGTACAGGTCTACCGGGGCAATGGCAACGGCGCCGGCACCATTTGGCGCGCCGATGGTCTGATCGTCACCAACAATCACGTCGCCGGGAATAGCCACACGCTGCGCATCGTGCTCGACGACGGCCGCACGTTCGACGGCGAAGTCGTCGCCCGCCATCCGGAGAAAGATCTCGCGCTCGTCGAAGTGAGCGCCAACGATCTGCCCGCCGCTCAGATCGGCGATTCGACCCGGGTGCGGCCCGGCCAGCTTGTCATCACGATCGGCCATCCGCACGGTCAGGTAAACACCCTCACCGCCGGTATCATCGTGGCCGCGGGGCAGGCCGCCACCGAGGGGGGTCCCCGCTCCGGCGATCTTCTGCAAATGGACGCGACGATCGCGCCCGGGAATTCCGGCGGTCCGTTGATCGATATCGAGGGACGCGTCCTCGGCATCAATGCCATGGTCGCCGGCCGGCTCGGTATGGCGATCCCGTCGGCGGCCGTCGAGCGCTTCGTCGCCGGGCTGGTTCCGGGAGGCGCGCATGCCTATCTCGGGGTCAACGGGATCATCGCGGCGTTGCCCAATGGCCCGCAAGCCGCCGGATTCGTGCTCACCGATGTCATCGACGGCACCCCGGCTGCCCGCGCCGGTTTGATGATCGGCGATGTCATTCTCTCGATCGCCGGTGCACCGATCGTCGATCAGGAATCGATCCCCGCCGCCATGTTGCGCGTGCAGCCCGGCGAGGAGGTCGAGGTCGGACTCACCCGCGGCGGTCAGCCACGCTCCTTCATCGTCGTGCCGACCGAACGCCTGCAGCGCGCGTAGGGTCGGTCATACTGGCGGGATAATGTCCGACCGAGCCACGATCTCCATCCAGCCAGCCCGGGTAGCCGTTATCAGCGGCTACCCGGCCGTGCATGCCGGGCTGACCGTCCTGCTTGGCCGCGATCCGGCGATCGAGGTGGTGCCGCTGGAGCTGGGCGACGATCTGGGTCTCCTCACGATCGACGCCATCGTGGTCGATCATGCCGGGCTGGAAACCGCGGTCGAGCTCGCGCGCGAGCTGGCAATTCGGCCGCCGTTCGTCGTGCTGGGGGCCGAACCGCAAACCGACTGGCCCGATCTGGGCGCGGGGCCGGTTGCGTTTTTGGCCGGCGACGCGGGGGCCGGCGAGCTGGTCGCCGCGGTCGATGCCGTCGTGCAGGGGTTGATCGTGATCGATCCGCAGATCGCCGGCATCGCCGGTCTGCGCTGGAATGGCGCCTCGCCGCCACTCGACCCGGCAGACGACCTGCTGACCCCGCGCGAGATGGAAGTGCTGCGCCTGGTCGCCAACGGGCTGCCGAACAAAACCATCGCCCATCAGCTCGACATCAGCGAGCACACCGTGAAATTTCACGTCGGTTCGATTCTGACCAAGCTCGATGCCGCCAGCAGGACGGAAGCGGTGACGGTTGCGACCAGGCGCGGACTGTTGGCGGTGTGACGACGGGTCCGGGGTCCGGAGAAGATCGTGACGGAATGCTCGCCTGACCAATTGGCGCCGGAGCACGACTGGACGCTAAGCAAATCTGCGCAAAAGATCTTGGCAAAACTTGGCAAATCTTAAATCGCACGAAAACAGGCGATTTCGCACAGACGTTCTATGCCTGCTGCGGTCCGTTTGCGTCTCCGGACTCCGGACCCCGGACCGGCGCTTACCGCGTCTTGCGTGGGTCGAGCGCGTCGCGCAACCCGTCACCGATGTAGTTGATCGAGAGGACGGTCAGAAAGATCATCAGACCGGGGAAGAGCGCCTCGTGCGGGTAGAACTGGAAGAAGTCCTTCGCCTCGTAGAGCATGCGCCCCCAGGTGGGAACGTCGGACGGGAAACCGAGTCCCAGGAACGACAGGGTCGATTCGGTAATGATCGCGGCGCCGACGGCCAGTGTGGCCGCTACGATGATCTGGCTGAAGACATTCGGCAGAATGTGCCGCGCCATCATGGTGGACCGCTTGGCCCCAATCGAGCGGGCGGCCTCGACGAACTCCTTTTCCTTGAGCCGTAAGAACTCCGCGCGCACCAGGCGCGCGGTCGACATCCAGTTGAGAATGGCGATGACCCCCACGATCAACAGGAAGATACCGATATTGCCATTGCCGAAGCGCGCATCGGCCCATTGATAGGCCTTTTCGCGGTAGAGGAAGCTGATCAACAGCAGGAGCGGTAGCTGCGGCAGGCAGATGAAGAGATCGGTGAAGCGCATCAGAATGCCGTCCACCTTGCCGCCATAGAACCCCGCCATGGCCCCGATCAGCGTGCCGAATGAGATGGCAACGAACGCTGACAGCAACCCGACCGAGAGCGAGATGCGGCCGCCCCAGAGAATGCGCGCCAGAATGTCCTGCCCGAGCGCATCGGTGCCAAACGGGTAGCTCATCGAAGGCGACGCGTCGATCAGCAGGAAATTGATGTCGTCGATATTGCGTGGATAGAAGATCGACCCGATAAAGCACGCGGCCGAGATGAAGATCAGGACAACCATGCCCGCCATGGCGAGATGGTGCAATCTGAACTGCCGCCAGGCATTACCCCAAAGCGAGCGGTATTGCCGGGCCGCCTGTGCATCCCGTAGCGAGACACCCGGTTCGGTGAGCAGCGGGCCGCCAATCGGCTCTTCGGTCAGGGTGACGTCGTAGGCTTGAGACATCGATGCGGCCTTCCCGGGAGATCAGATGTATTTGATGCGCGGATCGAGCGTGGCGTACAGAATGTCGGCAATGATGTTGAAGATCACCACCAGGATCGCGTAGCCAAAGCTGATCGCCATGACGACCGGCACGTCTTTTTCGTTGACCCCCTGCACCAGCGCCGAACCGATGCCGGGAATGCGAAAGATCTGTTCGGTCACGACCGCGCCACCGACCACCGCAGGCACTTCGATAGCAACGATGGTGACGACCGGAATGAGCGCGTTACGCGCCGCGTGCAGGATGATGACCGATCGCTCGCGCAATCCCTTCGCCCGGGCGGTGCGCACATAGTCCTGGCCGATCACTTCCAGCATCGATGCGCGTACGAACCGGGTCAACGACCCTGCCCCGGCCAGCGCCAGCACCATCATCGGCATGATCATCTGCTTGAAGTTGGGCCAGAATCCGGTGACCGTGTCGTCATAAATGAACGGTAACCAATGCAGCTTCACGCTGAAGATCAGGATGAACAGAATGCCCGTGAAAAAGGTGGGCAGGCTGAACCCAAAAAAGGCAAAGGTCGTCGCCACCTGGTCGAAGATCGAATATTGCTTGATCGCCGATATGATCCCCACGGGTAAGGCGATCAATAAACTGATCAGATAGGCGCCGCCCACGATCTTCAGCGTCACCGGCAGACGGCCGAGCACATAGTCACGCGCATCGCTGCGGGTGGTATACGAGATGCCCCAATTGCCCTGGACGTACTGGGTCGCCCAGCGGGCATATTGCACCGGAACCGGGTCGTCGATACCCATCTGCTCCCGAAGCTGTTGCCGCAGCTCGGCCGGCACATTCGGGTTGGCTCCAAAGCCGGAGAGCGGATCGCCCGGAGCCATCGCCAGGATGAGAAATACCACCACGCTGATCGCCACGAGCGTGATAACGGAAACGATCAATCGTCGGATCAGATAGCGGCCCATGACCGGCTCCTGACTGTCAACTGTTTGTCACTCAAACTCATGACTCGCCATAGGAAACGGCGGGTGCTCTGGTCTGGATGACAAAGGCTGCAAAAAACCGGTCGACCGGCGGTGATAGGACGCTTCGTTCCTGAATTCTCCCCAAAACGCCATCATGCTACGCACCACGTTTACCCAATGTCAAGAATGACGACCCAAGTGTGGTAGACTGCGCCCACGCGGCATGGGCCGCGTTTTTGTATGCCTCGCGAGTGCGAATCGCTCGTCTGGTAACGGAAGTAGAAGTCAGGAGACGGCAATGAGCCAGCCGACTTTGAGTGCCGAAGAGCGAACGATCGTCGGCAAGAAAGTCAAGAACCTTCGCAAGCAGGGCCTCGTGCCCGCGGTCGTCTATGGACCCGCGCTCGAGCAAACGGTTCAGATCTCGGTCGACGAGCGGACCTTTTCGAAGTTCTACCGGATCCACGGGCACTCCACGCTACTCGAGCTGATCTCCAGTGGCCAGAAATACCAGGTGCTGATCCGCGATGTGCAGGTCGATCCGGTGCGCCGGAACCCGGTGCATGTCGATTTCTTCGCCCCGAACCTCACGAAGGAAACCACGTCCTCGGTTCCGTTGGTGCTAATCAACACACCGGAAGGTCCCGGTATCTTCAACCCGCAGCTCTCCGAGCTGCATGTCTCGGGGCTCCCGCGCGAAATTCCGTCCCGCATCGAGGTCGACTGCGCGGTGCTGCAGGACGTGGGCGATTCGATCCGCGTCTCCGATCTGGTCGTTCCCGCGCGCATCACCGTCCTGACCAATGGAGATGAAGTGGTCGCCAGCCTGACGGCGAAGATCTCGGTCGCCGAATTCGAAGCCGCGGAAGCGGAGGCTGCCGGTGAGACTGTGACGGAGGCTCCGGCCGAGGAGGGCTCCGACGTCACCGCGGAAGAAGCCGCCCAGGAAGGCGAGTAGTCTTCTCGACAACGCATTCGAAGCCAACGAGCCCGGGCGAATCACCCGGGCTCGTTTTGTGTTTGGATCGTAGTGAAGGACCTCTGTGTCCTACCGTTTCTGCGGTGTTTGCTCAATCTTGCAACCGCGGCGCAACCTCTTCGGCCAGGAGCATCACCATTTGCTCCAACCGTTCCTGGCCCACACCGGCCGCGTGGATATTGGCGAGAAAGACATCGATCCCGAGTGCATCATTCGCCCAGCGGATTGCCTTCGCCACGGTTTCGGGCGAGCCGGTGATGAACGACTCATCCGCCACCATCTGCTTGGCTGCTTGTCGCGCCCCATCGAGATCGCCCGGACCGCCGGTTCCCAGGCGATGCAACCGGTCGAGATCGTCGGTCATCGCATCGAGCGCTTCGTCGTCGGTCGGTGCGATGGACACATGCCGCATCAGCGCCACGCGCCCGGCTCCGGGAAGATCCGGCGCGTCCGCTCGCGCCGCGCGAAAGGCGCTGACAGCCTGCACCAGCTCCGGGGTTCGCCGGAAACCGACCGCCAGGCTCATTCCGCGCATGGCCGCCCATTGCGCGCCCAGCGGATCGCCGCCGGCAAACCAGGCGGGAGGATAGGGCTGCTGCAATGGGCGGGGAAAGATCGCTACCTCGCGCACCGTCAGACTCGGCCGCTCCAGCGTCACCACGCCCCCTTCCCAGAGTGCGGACATGACCGCGAACCGCTCCTGGAAGAGGTGTTCCCGCTCATCGGGATCGAGTCCGATCGCGGCCAGCTCCTCGCGCCGGTGGCCGAGCCCGAATCCGACTTCCAGCCGTCCATTGGTCAGATGATCGAGCACCGCGATCTCTTCGGCCAGCGCCGCCGGCAAATGCAACGGCAGGGTATAAGCCAGCACACCCAGGCGGATTGCGCTGGTGCGCTGGCTGGCCGCCGCGATCCACGCGGTTGGCGCGGGTGTCCAGTAGTTGGCCATGTAATGACGCTCGGCGGTGAAGGCATACCGCAGCCCGGCTTGGTCGGCAAGCGCAAGCAGCGCCAACCGCCGCTCGAACACGGTGGTAGGTGGCGCGGTATCGGTCGGATCGACCTGATGGATATCGAAGAGGCCGAGCTCGATCGTCATCGCTGCAGATTCCCTCAGTCTTCGGTGCAAGCGATCCCGGAAACGACGAGAGCCGGCCCAAAATTGGGCCGGCTCTCTTTTCGGGGCATCACCACCGAGAAACGAACCTAGCGGCTCACTCCAACAGCGGCGATGCCCGTACCGTGACTACTCATGGGCATCACCTCCTTCACCCTACGCGGAACGTGATGGGTAGAAATCGGGCCGTAGGTGCTGTTTCAGCGATCCCGGCCCGGTGAGCTAACAGTAGCATCTGCGCGGGCGAGCGTCAATTCCAGAATGCGGACAAACGGGGGAGTCGGGAATTCGGAGCTCCGGGAACGCCTGACGTCTATTTCTCAACTCCCGACTCTTTCAGATACGCCGCGATCGCCCGCGGATAGAGCTCGCATTCGGCGGCAAATACGCGGGCAGCGAGCGATTCGACCGTATCTCCCGGTTCTACTGGCACGGTCTGGCGTAGATAGACCGGACCGGTGTCATACCCGTTGTCGACCAGATGCACGGTCGCGCCGGAGACGCGCTGGCCGCTGTCGAGCACGGCCCGATGCACTCGGTCCCCGTAGAAGCCACGTCCAGACGCGAGCGCCATCTCCGGCAGCAACGCGGGGTGGATATTCAGAATGCGGCCCTCCCATTCAGGCGGCACCACGATCTTGCGGAGAAATCCGGCCAGGATGACGAGCACCGGATCGTATGGCGCGATCGCGGAAAAAATGGCATGGCTATACGCAAGATCGGAATCGAAATCTTTTCGAATCACCGTCGCCGCCGCGATTCCCGCCTGCCGGGCGATTTCCAGTCCGCCGGCGTCCGCGACCGAGCTCACCACCACCCCGATCCGCGCGGGCAGCTCGCCCGACTGGCTGCACCCGATCAGATTTGCCAGCGTCCGGCCGCCGCCGGAAAGCAACACCGCCAGGACCGGCGTCGCTCGGGCTTCCGCTTCCGTCATTCCTGCTCGCACCTTTCTCGCTGGTTCATCGCGATGCTCCGGCCGTTTACCGCAACGCGGCGATTCTAGCGGCAGACCGCCTCCGCTCCGGTAGACGCGAGTACCTATCTCTTTCATAATGGCTCACAGTCGCAGATACCCAGGCGCCCTTGTGGCGATCGAGCGCGATGCACATCGATGAAACGACGCAACCGGACTCCCCGCCCCAACCGGTCGAAACCCAACCTACTCTGCCGAATCTGCTGCTCGGGCGAACCCTCGACAAGACCGTCGAGTCCCAGCGGCGTCGATTGCTGGCCGTTTCGATTCCGCAATCGCTGACCCGCGAGGACGTCGGCCGCGCCGACGAAGCCCTCGATCAGCTCTCATTGGCATTCTTTTCCGCGCCCAACGAATCGCTGGCCAATGCCTTTGGAGCCGCGCTCAAATCGGCCAAGCGGCTCCCAAAAGCCGCCCTGGTTGCCGCGGATTCTCATGCGTTCGATGGAGGTCTCGTGGCGGCCGCGCTCGACGGACAGCGGCTGGTCGTCTCGGCCGCCGACCCGGGGCGCGTCATCGTCCAGCAAGGCGATCAAATCTTTTCGTTCCCACGTCAAAAAGACGCTGGTGACGAATTTCTCGATCCGGCGGCGACGATTTTCGAAACGAAGCTCGACCCCGGCGATATCGTTGCCCTCCTCTCCGGCGGAGATTTCGAGGACCGCGATAATGCCGAGCGCCTGACCCGAGCCGAAGTCGCCGATATCACCGGACCCAAGGGCGCATGGGTGTGGATCGAGTTGGAAAAGGCGAAAAAGGGCGACCTTCGCCAGCGCGCCGGACTTCGCTCCGCCCCGGAGCCAGAAGCGCAGCGTATCTGGAGCACCACCGCTCAACCAGCCGATCCCCTGTGGGCCAAGAACGTTGCCGCCGACGGCGCGATGTTTCAGAAACCTCCCGCCATCGACACGCTCAACCGCTATCGCAGCACCTCGGGCGATTCGTTTTCGCGCGGCGCGCGCGCGCGGCTTCCCCGCGGCCGGCCGTCCGCACTCCTGCTCGGCGCGATCGTGCTGGTTGTGTTGCTGGTTGGGGGCGGTTTCGGATATCTCTATGCCAACCGGCCGCAGGGCGCCGCCCTGCCCGATCCCGAGATTCCAAAGCACACAGCCGCGCTGGCAGCCGCGCTCTCCGGCAACGATCCGGCCGCCATCGAAGCCGTGCTGCCCGCGGCGGAGCGGGCGCTCACCATCGGCAAGCAAACGAATCTGCCGGACGACCAGCTGGCGGTGCTTTCGAACGAGGTCCTCCAGGCGCATGACCGGCTGGAAGGGGTGTTGCGCCTCGGAAACGTCGCGCTGGTCGGACGCCTGCCGGATGGCGCCGACGATCGCGATCCGCGCCTGGCAGAGGCATCCGGCGTGCTCTACTTGCTCGATCCCGGTCCGTTGCAGATCGATCTCGACCGGCTGACCATGCTCTCCGTTCCGTTTGCCCCCGGCAGCGCCATCCGCTCATTCACCACCCAGGTGGCCGCGTCCGATGTGGCCGGGGTCATCGCCAGTGATGGCAGTCGCCTGGTGCTCATGGATTTCGATGGCAACGCCACCGAAATCGGCGTGACCACCTGGCCCGAGGGTGTCGATGCCACCGCCGGAATCGTGAGCGGCTTCCAGAATCGGCTCTATCTCTTCGATCAGGAGAGCGGTGAAATCTGGGTCGCCGACGGGCAGGACAACGTGGCCTATCGCTGGCTCTCCGATTCTGAGCCGCCCTTGCAAACCGGCGCACTCGGGCTCGAGATCAACGGCGCAATTCACGCTGTCTATCCAGACGGGCGCATCGTCAGCATGAGCAGTGGCGAGGTCTACAACCGGATGGAGCTGGGCGCCACCAGCAACGACTTCGAGGTGCTGGCGGTCGATTCGGGTGACGAATCCGGCAATCTCTATCTCGCCACCCTGGCGGATGGCAGCGCGTCACTCGAAATCGTCGAGCTGGGGGACGGCACGGTGTCGCAGGTGCTGCTACCACCGGAGAGTATCGACGGTATGACCATCGATGAGCTCTTCGATGATGTCAGCTCGCTGGTAGTGAGCGAGGCGCGGGGGCAGATCTACTGGATTGCCGATGGCGCGATTTGGAGTGCGACTCT
The DNA here is from genome assembly GCA_035708745.1 of Thermomicrobiales bacterium. Taxonomy (GTDB): domain Bacteria; phylum Chloroflexota; class Chloroflexia; order Thermomicrobiales; family UBA6265; genus JAMLHN01. Next base: position 30,199 of record DASTFJ010000078.1, read on the forward strand.
GCCGGACATGCCGAGTGATGAATCAGGGCAATAGGTAATAGGCAATGGCAGGACCGGAGGTTCACGCCTGCGAGCGCAAGTCATTATTGCCTATTGCCCATTGCCTGATTCGCCCTATTTCGCGAAAAAGAGCTTGTTCGTCGCGATGAACGCCTGCCACTGCTCGGGCACGTCGTCCTCGAAGAAAATCGCCTCGACCGGACAGACTTCGGCGCAAACGCCGCAATCGATGCATTCGTCCGGATTGATGAAATACTGCTCGGCGTCATCCGTCGAGTGAATACAGTCGACTGGGCAAACCTCGACGCACGATGCGTCTTTTGTGCCAATGCACGGCTGCGTGATGACGTATGCCATCTCTGACCTCCTCCCACACCGGGAGCAACGTTTGGGCTGTGCGCTGGGTCCGCTCTTGCTTCGAAGACGCTCGCCGGCGGCGAACTTGCGAACAGTGCTAAGTATAGGCAAGCGTACGGGCTTGCCAAGCCGCGCCCATCCGGTTCGATCGATCAGCTCGTCTTGGGTTCATCCGCACGATGCGTCCGTGGTTCTTCATTTTCACTGGACTGCGGAGCCATGACCGTCGATCGGTTCGCTGGCAGAAATTTACCGGACCGAGGGACACCACCGGAAAGCACGCGCCGTCGATAGTGCAGTCGGCTCACTCGATGCAAACGCCGCCGACGCAAATCTCGCCGGGGGAACAGCAGGTTCCGTTGCAGACCACCGATCCGTTCGGGCAACAACGCTCTTCGGCATAGCATTCGCCGAAACAACATTCACCGTCACAACAAACGGCAATACTTTCTTCGCAACACTCAGGCCCGCAGGGGATGCTGCAAGAGCTCCCACCTCCGGGAACTGACGTGGGAGTCGATGGACGTCTGGCAGCTCGACTGGAGGACGACCCCGCAACTGCCGTTGCCGCGCCACCGAGCAGACCGCGCAGCAACGCCCGGCGAGAGGGACGTGTCCCGAAGAGCTTGGCGAGTCGATCGTATCACTCACTGTCCACCAGTCTTTCCCTTGGAGAACGCCAAAACGACCGGTGGAGATCTCTCACCGGCCGTTTCGTTCTTTGATTTCAGGAGCGGTTACCGGGGCGGAAGGGTCGCCTCGCCGTAGAGCTGGTCGTCCCCGTACGGCTGGTATTCATAGCCTCGGGGAAACCCCCGGCTCACGCCCGACTGCCGGTCGTCCCAGACATCGTGGTCGGCCGGAGACGCAACGACGCTGCCACCCGCTCGCACGATTGCCTCGTCGATGCTATCGGCCAGATCGTTCCCGGCGGGTCCCATCTCGGCCACGAGATCGGCGGCCCGATAGAGTTGGTCGAGTCCTTCGTTCCGGTGTCCATCGGCACTCAGCAGAATGCCGAGGTTGAGGCGCACGATTGCTTCGCGGTGGAGATCGCCCTGTTGATGGGCCATGGTTAGCGCGCGCCGGTACGTGGTCGCGGCAGCGGGATCGCTCACGGCATGCTGGGCCGCGGCCAGGTGGACCAGCAATTGGCTGGTCAGCCGCGGCCGGTCGAGCGATTCGGCCAGATCGACTGCTGAGTAGTAGTGCTCGAGCGCGCTCGGCCAATCGCGCTGCTGTTGCGCGACCTTGCCAAGCCGGCCCTGCAATTTGGCGCCCTCGACCCGGTCCCCGGTTTCGGTGGCAAGCTGGAGCGCCTGGCTGTAGAGCGCATTCGCCTGGGAATACTGTTGCGCGCGTAGCGCCACACTGCCCAGCGAGCTATTGAGCCGGATCTGCCGAGACTTGTCGTTCAACCGGCGCGCCAGCTCCAGCGCCCGGTGGAAGCACTCCCGCGAGCGCGGCAGCTGACCGGCGCTGTCGAAGATCTCACCCATGAGGGTCAGCAGATCGATTTGCAACGGGACGTCGTCGATGCGCCGGGCGATGGTGAGGCTCTCGCCGAGGGCCGCGATGGCGTCCTTCGGCTGGTCGAAGGTGTAGAGCGCCTGACCGATGCTGGCCATCCATTCGGCCTGCTTCGGCAGATCGCCCATCTCCCTGGCGATCTCGTTGGCTTCCATCAGGTTTTCCAGCGCGTCGGCCGGACGGCCGAGCTGGGTGTAGGCCACCCCCAAACCGCCCAGGATGCGCTGATCGAGCATCGGATCGTTGAGCGAGCGCGCCAGCTGTTGCGCCCGGCCATAGGCCTCCGCCGCGCGTTGCGGTTTGTCGAGCTCCATCAGGGTGGCGCCGAGGCGGACGCCCCAGCGGGCCGCGACCGGGCGATTGCCCATACGCTCTTCCAGCAGGAGCAGATCGGTTTGCCGCTTGGCAACGCCGACCAGATTCCCCTTCTGGCGATATGCCTCCACCAGGGCCTGGAGACATTCGGCTTCGACCGAGAGGTCGCCGATCTCGCGAGCGATATCGACCCCGCGCTCGAGCTGATCGATCACTTCATCGACGCGCCCGGCTTTTGCCAGCGTTTCCGCCAGCGAAAGGGTCAGCCGCGACTGCAATCCCAGATCCGGGGTGAGCAGGGCCGCGTCCAGCGCTTCCTTTTGCAATTGAATGGAGGTTTCGGGGTCCGAGCGGTCATCCAGCAGCTCGATCTGCCGGTCGAGCGCTTCGGCCACGCCGCGGTTGTATTCGAGCCGGGTGGCCGAACGGGACGCTCGCCGGTAGTAGGTCTGCGCGCCGGCGACATCGCCCTCGCGCCGCAGGATGTCGCCGAGCATCAGGGCCGAATCGACCTCGGCGATGGTATCGGTCGATTCGTCGCCGATATCCATCTGCTGCTGGAAGATCGCGCGGGCGCGGTCGAACTCATCGGCATCGAGCGCCCGTACCCCGAGGCGCGCCAGGGTGGCGCGGCCACCGCGGGCATAGCCGGCGCGCTGGGCGGTGGTATAGGCATCGCGCAGCAGCTGCTCGCGCTCGCGACTGGGATCATCCGTTGGCAAGAACGCATCGAGCCGCAGGGCCGAATCGACGATCTGCCGGTCGAACCCCTTCGCTCGGGCCGCGGCATGGGTCAGGCGGGCCAGCACGAGCGCATATTCCGGATACTCCGGCGCGCTCTCCACGATCGCCTCGTCCAGCAGCCGGAAATCTTCGTCCGACAGGTTGTCGAGAATCGCGGGATGGCGGACCTCGTTGAGGGCGCCCTGCATCGATCGGCGTCGTTCGACCACCTCCCGGGCGATCTGGAAGATCGCCTCGCAATTGCCCTCGCTTCTCGACCGGCCTCCGATCAGCTTTCCGATCCGTGTCACCAGGGTTGCTCCTCGTCGATCGCCTTCGCCAGCATTCCGGATTCGAGATTGCCGCCCGATACGACAACCGCGACGTTTTGCCCCGCGAGCTCCTCCCGCATCTGGTATGCCGCGGCGAACGATGCCGCCCCGGCTCCTTCCGCCAGAATCCTCGTCTGCTCCAGAAGCGTCAGGATCGATCTACGCAAATCCGAATCAGAGATCAGGACTATAGTATCAAGTCCTTCACGCAAGATGCGTAATGGCAGAGCGAATGCTTGGCGGGTCGCCATCCCCTCCGCGAAGGTATCCATCGTTTCGTACGACAACAGCTCGTTGCGCTGCCAGGAATCGTGGAAGGCCGGAGCGCCCGCGGCCTGCGCGCCGATCACCCGCAGCTTGGGATTGACGCCCTTGGCCGCGATCACCGCGCCGCAGGCGCCACTGCCGGCGCCGATCGGGGCGATCAGCACATCGAGATCCGGCACGTCTTCGATGACTTCCAATGAAAACGTTCCGACCCCGGCGATGAGATCCGGCTCATTGGCGGAATGGATAAAGAGGAGTCCTTCTTCCTTCGCAATCTGCTCAGCATTCAGCCGGGCATCGTCGAAGTCGCGACCCTGTTTGACAACTTCCGCGCCCAGCCGCTCCATCGAGGCGACTTTCAGCGGATTGGCGTTCTCCGGTACGCAGATGACAGCGCGCACCCCGAACAAACGGGCGGCGTAGGCAATCGATTGGCCGTGATTCCCAGTCGAGGCGGACACCACGCCCCGCGATTTCTGTTCGTCGGAGAGCTTGCTGATGAGATAGATGCCGCCGCGGATCTTGAATGCGCCGATGGGTTGCAGGTTTTCGCATTTCAGCCAGAGATCGAACCCCAGCTTGCGTGAAAGCGCTTCGGAATAGAGCAACGGGGTGGGCTTCAGATAGCGATCGACGACCTTGCGCGCCAGGAATACGTCTTGCAACGTGGGGGGCTCGAGCTCCGAACCCGGAATCGTCGCGTGCGGGTCGCCCGCGGCGGCGGTACCAGTCATCCTTCCCTCCGACCGGTGAATCCTGGCGCGGGGACCACCCTGCAGGGCGCCCGCCGCGTCGACTTTGGATGGGGTACAGTCTCGATTCGGGCTGCCGAATTCCGGCGGGAATCGCATCCGCACCAGATGCATTCCCTGCCTCAGCCAGCGAAGCCAACCGAGCCCTCGGGTTCGGCCAGTGTAGCACAGCAATTTCGGTGCTCAAGTGCATTTTGTACGCTATGATCGAATCTCGACGGGGTCGCGAATGGAGGCGAATGAATTGAGCGCAAACGACGCCAGCATGACGATAACGACGCCACGCCCCTTCTCCGAGTCGATCGCGAAATCGATCGAAGATCGGGATTCGCTCGTTTGCGTCGGGCTCGACCCCGATCTCGAACGGATGCCAAAGTCGATCGTCGCTGGCCGCGGCGCCCGCGAGTCCATCGTGGCGTTCAATCAACAGATCATCGAGGCAACCGCCGACTACGCCGCGATCTATAAACCAAATCTTGCATTTTATGTTCAGTATGGAGTCGAGGGGTTCCAGGCATTGCTGGACACTCGCGCGTTGATTCCGGATGGCACACCGGTGATTCTCGACTGCAAGATCGGCGATATCTCCACCACGATGGAGCCGTTCGCGCGCGGTTATTTAGACGAAGCCGGATTCGATGCGATCACCGTCAATCCCTATCTCGGTAGCGAGAGTCTCGAGCCGCTATTTGCGCGGGAGGAAAAAGGGCTCTTCCTGCTTTGTAAGAACAGCAATCCCGGCAGCGGCGAGATTCAGAATCTGGAGCTGACGAACGGCCGGCCGTTGTTCGCCGAGATCGCCGCCAGGGTGGTCGAATGGAACGAGCACGCCGCCGCGTCGCTGGG
>DASTFJ010000079.1:0-4749 GCA_035708745.1 Thermomicrobiales bacterium
CCGACCGGAACGGGTACGCTTCCGTCACCGGGATGCACTCGGCATGACGCGATCGAATGGAAGGACGACGACCGTGAGCGAACCGCAGGAGACCCTGATCGGACCGATTCAGTTCATGACCGTGCTGCTGCACACTCCCACCTGGGATGGTGCGGTGGCGGACGCATTCCTCAAACTGGAAGATGACGGGCTGATAACCATCATCGACGTGGCAATCGTCGGACGCGCTTCTGAGGAAGAGTTCGAGCTGATCGATATCGACAGCGAGCTCTTGCCGGGCCGCCCGCTGCTGGGCGCGCTGATCGGCGGTCTCGTCGGTCTGGGCGCAGCTGGTGAGGAAGGTATGGAGGTCGGAGCCGAGATCGGCGCGGAAGACGGTCTCGAGCTGGCCGACAGCGAAGCGCTCTTCGACGAGATGGCCGATGAGATCCCGGTCGGCGGCGTGGCCGCGGTGGTTGCCTTCGAGCAAACCTGGGCGCGCGGTCTGCTGGGCGCGATCCGGGCCAGCGGCGGCGAGATCCTGGCCGACGAGATCGTCCATGCCGAGGACCTGATCGACGCCGGCATCGAGCTGGGCGACGCGCTCCTCGGCGAATAGCCGGAAATCTGGGACATACGCGCCGGCCCGGTAGGGAACGTGTTCCCCAACCGGGCCGAATTGCGTTCGGCGCGTGCGAGTGGGAACCCCCATGCGCCGCCGCCCGCGTTGTCGCGGTTACGAGAAACAACCGCCGATGCAGTCGACAATCTGGCCGCAGTTGTTCTCCGTCGGACCACAGTGAATCTTGCACAACGCCTCGTTGTCCGGGACACAGCAGCTTGCAATTGACTGCAAGCAGACATCCCCGGTCGCGCAGCAATTCGTGCCGAGCCGGCAATCGAACGACCGAACCCGCCCGCAATCGATCGGGCTAACGTGTCGAATCGTCGATCGTCCATGCCCTTCCCTGCCCAGTTTTCGGGCGCGTCTGAAGACGCTATGTCGTTAGCAACGGTTGGGCGCAGAGTACCATTCTCATACAGGCCGAGCCAATGCCCATACAGCAGGAGGGTCGTAACGATGCCCGACTCGAAACTCGGCTCACATACGAGCATTCATCAGCGCGCGGTGCGCGGTTTCTACCTCCACGCGGCCGCCTTCGCGATCGTGAACCTGATACTGCTCGTTGTGAATCTCAGAAAATCTCCCGGCTACCTCTGGATCAAATGGGTGCTGCTCGACTGGGGCGTCGGTCTCGCCACCCACGCCTGGATCGTCTTCCACTCGACCGAAAAGCGACCTGAGCAGCCGCGCTGACGAAATTCAGTTCGCGGATTTCGTGAAAGTAGATTATCTTTAGTAAGAACTGAGCAATTGCGGTCGGTTGCATGACCGCTCACGGAGACAAGTACATGGCAACGTATCAGGACCTGTTGCAGCAGACCCGGCAACAGATCAAAAACATCGACTTACAGGAAGCCGATCGGCTCCGGCGGGAAGGCGCGATCTTGGTCGATATCCGCGAAGCGGACGAGGTCGAGCAGGGCATCGTGGATGGCGCGGTGCATATCCCGCGTGGCTTTCTGGAATCGCGTATCGAGCAAGTCGCGACCGACAAATCGGCTCCGTTGATCGTCTATTGCGCCGGAGGAGCGCGCTCGGTCTTCGGCACGCGGGCACTGGAAGATCTGGGCTATACCGATGTCGCCAGCATGGACGGCGGATTCAACGCCTGGAAGACTGCCGCGCTCCCCTGGTCGAAACCAGCCACCTTCACCCCGGAGCAGCGGCGTCGCTACAGCCGCCATTTCCTCCTTCCGGAAGTCGGCGAAGCCGGCCAGCAGAAGCTGCTGAACACGAAAGTGATGATGATCGGCGCGGGCGGTCTCGGTTCCCCGGCGGCACTCTATCTGGCCGCGGCCGGTATCGGTACTATTGGGATCATCGATGACGATATTGTCGATGACAGCAACCTGCAACGACAGGTGGCGCACACCACCGATCGTATCGGCATGCCGAAAGTCGAATCGGCCAGGATGGCCATCGAGGCGATCAATCCGGATGTCAAGGTCGTGACCTACCAGACCCGGCTGGACAAAGAGAACATCCTCGATATCTTCGCGGAATACGACATCATCCTGGACGGCACCGATAACTTCTCCACCCGTTACCTGATCAACGATGCCTGCGTGCTGCTCGGCAAGCCGAATGTGCATGGCAGCATCTTCCGATTCGAAGGGCAGGCGACGGTCTTCGACCCACCGGCTGGTCCCTGCTACCGCTGCATCTTCCCGGATCCACCGCCGCCCGATCTGGCGCCGAATTGCGCCGAAGGCGGAGTATTGGGTGTGCTGCCGGGAACAGTCGGGATGCTCCAGGCGACCGAGGTGCTCAAGCTGGCGCTCGGCATTGGCAATCCATTGACTGGCCGCCTGCTGATGTACGACGCGCTGGAAGAAGAATTCCGCGAGCTGATCCTCGACCGGGATCCGAACTGCCCGATGTGCGGCCCGAATGGTCCCAAGACCCTCGATGACATCGAGTACACCGAGGTCGGCTGCTTCGTCCCCGCCCTCGCTGGCGCGGCCGCGTAAGCATTTCTTCCGCAAACGTAAGACGGCCCGCTCCTCAATGGATCGGGCCGTTTCTCTGGTGCCGAAGAGAGCAATTGGCGTGCGCGGGCTCTCACCCCTTGTCATTCTGAGCGCAGCGAAGAATCTCTCCTCGTCGGGTTCACCTCGCGACCTACCCAGGTGCAGCAGCCGATGTACAACGCGGACAAACCGAGACACGGTCGCGGGGTACGTCCATCATCGGCCTGCGGCCGATCGCAGGGCACCGAGTCCCTGCGCAACGACCGGTTGCGCCGAGGCGAGCCAGGAGGCGGGCTGTTGCGCCGGTCACACGATCTCGATAGCGACCTCTTCCACCGGCGCATCGTCCTCGCGGATGACGAACGCTTTCATGTACGGGGCTTCACCGGGTTTGACCGACGCCACGATGTAGACGATCGGCCCCCAAATTCCCTCGCGCGCCACGTGTTCGTCGGTGTCCGAGAAATACGCCTCGGCGCCCGGATGGGAGTGGTAGATGACGAGCGGCGTTTGTCCACGCTCGTCCATCTGCTCGCCGACTTCGATATTTTCGATCGGGTCGTCGGCGTAGGCTTTATCGATCTCGGAAGTGTTGACCATTCGATAGAGATCGACCAGCTCTCCGTCGATCCCGCCGATCATACCCATGCACTCGCGTGGGAATTCTTCCTGGCCGTGGGCGTAGATCGCATCCCGCATCGCGGCCGGCAGGCGCAGGATGTGCACTAGCGACAGCCGCCCGCCATGGCCGGAACGATACCGACCTCGTCGCCATCTTTGATGGCTGTCTCTGCGCCATCGAGCTTGCGCACGTTGTTGCCATTGACGAAGACATTGACAAAACGGCGAATCTGGCCGTCACTCTCGACGATGCGGTCGCGAATACCCGGATAGGCGGTATCGAGATTGGCAATCAGCTCGGCCACGGTTCCGCCGCTGGCGGTCACCTTTGCCTCGCCGCCGGTATAGCGGCGCAGCGGGGCGGGAATCAGCACGAGCACATCGGTGGTGGTAGACATCGAAACGATTTCCTTTCTGGTTTTTAGTGACGGGTCAAGAGCCCATAGCACTTGACTCTTGACACACCTTCAGCTCCACAACTCAGTAGAAAGATATTTGCCGCCGTCGTCCGGCGCGACGAAGACGATTGCCGCCGGCTCGCCCCGCTCGGCGCATTCCCGCGCGATCCGCACCGCCCCGGCCAGCGCGGCGCCGCTCGAAACACCCGCGAAGATTCCTTCGACCCGGGCCAGCTCACGCGCGAACGCATAGGCGTCCTCGGTATCGACCCCGATCTGCACATCCGGCAAACGGTCGTCGTAGATGGACGGCACGATCGCGGTCGGCATATGCTTCAAACCTTCGATCCCGTGGAACGATTCCGCCGGTTGCACCGCAACCAGGGCGATACGCGGTTTCTGCTCGCGCAAAAAGCGTCCGGTGCCCATCAGGGTGCCGGTGGTACCGAGCCCGGCCACGAAGTGCGTGATCCGCCCGTCCGTCTGTTCCCAGATCTCGGGGCCGGTGGTTTCGTAGTGCGCGCGCGGGTTGGCGGTATTGCTGTACTGATCGGCGTAGAAGTAGTCCTCGGGCCGCTCGGCCGCGAGCTGGCGCGCCAGCAGGATTGCGCCATTCGACCCCTCGTAAGGATCGCTGTAGACGATGGTCGCGCCATAGGCGATCAGAATCGCCTTGCGCTCGCTCGACGCACTCTCCGGGATCACCAGCTCGACCGGAAAACCGAAGGCAGCTCCGAGCATGGCATAGGCGATACCGGTATTGCCCGAAGTGGCATCCAGCAGTGTCTTGCCATTGCCGAGCTGCCCCGCGGCAACAGCGTGCCGCACGATGGCCAGCGCGGGCCGATCTTTCACCGAACCGCCCGGATTCGCCCATTCCGCCTTGAGCCAGAGCTCGATGGAGGGCGGCAACCCGATCCGCTGCGCGAATCGGCTGAGACCGAGCAACGGGGTATTGCCGATCGCCTGGACGACAGCCGGATCGCTCCCGGCATCGCCCCCGAAAACCGGGCGTAACGGTGCAGGAACCAGGTTCGTTCGCTTCGACACTGCAACCACGGCCGATCCTCATGCGGGTGGTGCTCCCAGATTCCTGAGTTCACCATCGACTACTCCATCTATTGTCGCACGAGTTGGTTACGGATGGTAAGCGGGC
>DASTFJ010000080.1:0-6138 GCA_035708745.1 Thermomicrobiales bacterium
ATGGCACTTTGTGAGGGATGACCCTTTTGTCGTCTCGACCGCAGTGGGGGGACGGCGAGCTAGCCTCCCTGCCACCCTCGGTCGTAGCGCAGATGCCTCCGCGTTCTGCGATCGCGCGCGTGCGCGATAACGAGGCTGCCAACCGCCTTCTCGTGGTCGGACACGTGTTGGCGAGGTGGTTGATGCTGGGCACTATTCGTGCGGGGACGCGGAGAGATTCTTCGCTTCGCTCAGAATGACAACAGGGTGGGAATGACAATGGGTGAGCGGTGGGATCGACCGAGACGCTCCGCCTGTCTAGCGAGACGAGCGGAGCCGGGATCCAGCACCGAGTGTGGGTGACGGGGAACCAGCCCGGGCAGGGTCCGTGGCTGCCCAGGCCCGCACCCATGCCAGATGTGCCGCTTATGCTCATCATAGAACATATGTTCTTTTATTGTCAAGGGGTGTGGGTTTTCAATTTTGAAGTTGGTGGTGGGCGAAGTTGGTTATCGAGCTGCGCTCGATCGCAGGGCGCGGAGGCACCTGCGCTACGACCGAGGTGGGGAGGCTGGGTTGCGGGGTGAGGAGAGGTCCCTCCGCTGCGGTCGGGACGACGATCGTTACAGGAGCTCGTGGGAGACGATGATCCAGGCGCTGATGAGCGTGAAGACGACCGTGATCGCCAACGCCGCCCAGAAGAGCTGCTTCTGCAGCTGGAGTCCGCGCTTGGAGAAATTGATCAGGATGATGCGCAGCCCGTTGAGTGTGTGATAGAAGACCGCGCCCACCAGCGCGATCTCCATCGGGACCAGGAATGCCGCCGAGTAAACGGCAACGGCCTCGTCGTAGACCTCGCGGCCGAATCCGATCAGCATGATATCGATGATGTGGATGAGCAGGAAGAAGACGATTCCGGCGCCGGCAACGCGGTGCAGGATCCAGGCATATTGCCCCAGATCGCCGCGATAGATCGGCCGGGTGCCCATGCTGATGTGCCGGATGAGATAGATCACCAGCAGGATCGCGCCCACATACGTCACCACCGCAAAGGCGTAAAGTGACCATTTGATGACGTCGGCCACCCAGAACGCATCGGCCAGCGGACCGGTATTGGCACGGCCCTGGGCCTCGTCGAAGGCGAAGATCGTCACGCAACCGAGCGCGAAGAAGACGATGCCGATCACCCACAGCAGGCCATTGACGGCCACACGCCAGCCCGGCGCACGCACGAGATCGGTGACGATAACGCGCATTCCGAGAATGCCGTGCCAGAGGGCGAAGAAGAGGAGCAGGGTATCGAACGTTCGCCAGAATGGACTCGCCCACCGGTTCGCCACGAAGTCGAAGACGGTATCGGACGGCACATTGATGAAGTGCGTGATGATGAGGTGGCCGCAGGCCAAGATCACCAGGGCCAGTCCGGAAATCCGCAGAAAATACCAGGCGAGCCGGTCGAATCCGGGAATGCCTGCGCTCAATTCTGAATTCGGTCGCTCCGAAACCACCGCCGACATCGAGCCCAGTCCCTCCTGTCACATCCACCGCGCGCACCTCAGCGCGGCGGCGTTTCTCTGTCGCGTCATTGTACGATCTTGCGGCGGTCGCTCCGCGGCCGGTGGAACGGATGACGCATGACCGACGTAGAACCACAGGAATCCCGCAGCAGCATGCCTCCCTGGTGGGCGGTGCTCGCCCCGCTCATCGTGATGGCGGTGATCTTCGGCATTTCCAGTCGCTCGCAGCTCCCTGATATGGACGGCGGTCGAGATCTCCAGAATGTGATCGGGCATTTCACCGTGTACGCCGCGCTGGGCGCCACGCTGGCGTTGCTCTTCCGCTCCATGGGCTGGGGCATCCTGCGCTCGCTGGCGGCGGCCATCGTGCTGGCGACCCTCTATGGCGTGAGCGACGAATTCCACCAATCGTTCGTTCCGAACCGGAGTGTCGATTCGAAGGACGTGCTGGTCGATTTTCTCGGCGCCACCGGCGGCGCGCTGGCTATGCTGCGCTTGCTCGATTATCGAGCGACGAAACCGCCACCAAACGGCGAGGAGTAGTCCAGGATCTCCGTGAAAGTGGTTGCCATGCAGGCTAATGCGAGGTCGGATGCTGGCCCAGACCGGCCGGCGGGCGGGAGTTTCGGACGAACCCGGCCAGCGCGATCAGCGTGAGCAGATACGGCAGCGCCAACAGCAGATCGGTGGAGATTCCCAGCCCCTTGATCTGGGCCTGCACCTGCAGCGCCTGTGAACCGGCAAAGAGCAGGCAGGCGCCCAGTGTGCCAATCGGCATCCAGTTGCCGAAGATCACGGCGGCCAGGGCGATGAACCCGCGCCCGGCGGTCATATCCCGCGTGAAGAGCGAGAGCGAGCCGATCGAGAGGTAGGCGCCTCCGGCCGCGGCAAGGACGCCGCTCATCATGACCGCTACATAGCGCAGCTTGTCGACCGCGATCCCGACGCTTTCCGCGGCCTGTGGATTCTCGCCGCTGGCCATCAGACGCAAACCCGGTTTGGTGGTGCGCAGAAAATACCAGACGACCGGCACCAGCAAAAATGCGACTGGCACCAGCACGTTGATGCCCGCGGTGACATTGGGCAAGGTATCGACCTTGGGACTGCGTCCCGATTGATTCCATAACCGCTGGCAGAGGAAGATCGTGATCCCGGCCGCGAGCAGATTGATGGCGGTGCCGGTCACGATCTGGTCGGAGCGCAGGCCGATACTCCAAAACGCGTGAATCAATCCGACTCCCGCTCCGGCCAGCATTGCGCAGACGAGCCCGGCCCAGGGGTTGTGCAGGTAATACGTGCCCAGCACGGCGACGAACGCGCCGGTCAGCATCATTCCTTCGAGTCCGATGTTCATGACCCCGGAACGCTCGCTCAACAACCCGCCCATCGCGGCGAAGACGAGGGGCGTCGCCATCCGCAAGACGGCCTTGAGCAGATTGACATCGAAAAAGTCGCTCATCTCGCCGGACCTTCCCGCTCGGTTCCCTACAGTTCAGGCGCGACGCCGGGTTCGACGCCGATCGTGTCGGTGGTGTCTTTGAACCGGGCGCCGCGCCGCCTGGCCCACCACGACTGCGCGCGGCCCGACGAGGCCAGCGCGGCAAAGGCCAGGATCACGAGTCCCTGCAATACCAGCACGAGCTCTTTGGATGTGCCGGCCTGGTTTTGCATGGCGGTCGACCCGCTGCGCAGCGTGCCGAAAAGGAGCGCGGCCAGAACGACGCCGAACGGATTATTGCGGCCCACCAGACCGACCGCGATCGAGGCGAAACCGTAGCCCTGTGGCGCGTTGTATTGCTGTCCGAGCAGTCCCAGGGTCTCGCTGGACCCGCCCAGACCGCCGAGCGCGCCGCTGATGAACATGGCGACGGTGATGGTTGCGCCCCAGCTCATGCCGGCATAGGCGGCCGCGCCCTTGCTCAGGCCGACGGTGCGGAGCTGATAGCCGAATGAGGTGCGAAAGAGGAAATACCACACGAGCACCGCCACCAGCAGACCGACCAGCAGCCCGGCGTGCGCACGGGTGCCGCTCAGGATATTCGGCAGGCGCGCATTTTGGGCGGCGGGATCGGTCGCTTGCAGCTGGGGATTGACCGGCAGCCAGCCGTCCGCCCGCAACAAGCAATAGCTGAGCACCTGATAGGCCAGGTAGTTGAGCATGATGGTGGTAATCACCTCATGCGCGCCGGACACTGCCTTGAGCGCCCCGGCAATTGCGCCCCAGATCCCGCCGGCGATCGCGGCCAGCAGCAGCGCAGTCGGGATATAGACCACTTTGGGCAGATCGAAATTCCAGGCGGCAAAGAGGCCGGCGGCCAAGCCGCCCATCAGCATCTGTCCTTCGATGCCGATATTGAAGAGCCCGGCGCGATAGGCAACGGCAAAGGCGAGACCGCCGAAAATGTAGGGGGTGCTGGCGGCCAGCGTCTCACCAACCGCGCGGCGGTCGCCGAACGCCCCGTCCAGCAGCGCGCGATAGGCGGTGATCGGATTTTGCTGCGACAGCAGGATGAAGATAGCGCCGACCAGCAACGCAATCGCCACCGCGGCGAGTGAGGTCAGCACCGTGACGAGCAAGCCGCGCGAGCGGGCGGACTCAAACACGAATCGGCTCCCCTTCGTTCGGGGCGACCTTTCCGCCCATGAGCAGGCCGCATTCGGCACGCGTCACCTTGCCACTGGCGAAATCACCGACGATCTTGCCCTGATAGATGATCAGGATGCGATCGGACAGATCGAAGATCTCATCCAGATCGAACGACACCACCAGCACGCCGCGCCCCTTGTCCCGCTCGGCAACGAGCTGGCCGTGGACGAACTCGATCGCGCCGACATCGAGCCCGCGAGTCGGCTGCACCGCCAGAATGACGCGCGGTTCCCGATAGAGCTCACGCGCGATGATGAACTTCTGCTGGTTGCCGCCGGAAAGCGCGCCGGCCGGGGTATGCGGACCCGGCGCGCGCACATCGAACTCCTTCATTTCCGTCGCGGCAATCTCGCGGGTGCGCGCATAGTCGATACGGCCGCCTTTGCTGAACGGCGCGACGGTGCTGTTGCCCAGCAACATGTTCTCGGTCAGTGAAAAGGGCAGCACCAGCCCGCGATAATGGCGGTCTTCCGGGATATAGGAGAGTCCGGCTTCGCGCAGCGCCACCGGATTCCAGCCGGTCGTTTCGGTCCCTTCCAGCATGATGGTGCCGGAGTCTGGTTTTTGCAGTCCGGCGATGCATTCGACCAGCTCGGTCTGACCGTTGCCCTCGACCCCGGCGATGCCGACGATTTCGCCGCGCCGGACGCCCAGACTGAGCCCATCAAGCGCATCGCGGTTGCCGCGCCCCTTCAGACGCAGATCGAACACCTGCAGCACGGCATCGCCCGGATGGGCTGGTGGCCGCTCGACATGCAGCCGCACATCGCGGCCAACCATCAGCTCGGCCAGCTCTTCGGAGGTCGTGTCTTTCGTCTCGCGGGTGCCGACAGTCTTGCCACGGCGGATGACGGTCACCCGGTCGGAGATCGCGGCGACCTCGCGCAATTTGTGGGTGATGAAGATGATGGTGTGCCCGGATTCGCGCAATGCCTGGAGGATGTCGTAGAGGTCCTCGACTTCCTGAGGGGTCAACAGCGCGGTCGGCTCGTCGAGGATCAGCGTGTGGCTTTGCTGATAAAGCACCCGCAGAATCTCGACCCGCTGCTGCATGCCGACCGGCAGATTCTCGATCAGCGCTTTGGGGTCGACCCGCAGGCCATAGCGTTCCGCGGTTTCGCCGACGGTCCGTTCCGCGGCCCGGCGATCGAGACTGATCGAACCACCCTCATTACCGAGGATGACATTTTCGGTCACGGTAAAGCGGCCGATCAGCATGAAATGCTGGTGCACCATGCCGAGGCCGGCATCGACCGCATTTCGCGGGCTGCTGAAATGCACCGGGGCGCCGTCGATGCGGATTTCACCGGCATCGGGTGCGTAGAGACCCATCAGGATATTCATCAGGGTCGATTTTCCGGCGCCGTTTTCTCCCAGCAGGGCATGGATCTCGCCCTGGCGGACGGCCAGGTCGATCCCGTCGTTGGCAACCACGCCAGGAAAGCGCTTGACGATCCCGCGCATCTCCACCGCCAACGGCGCCTGCGGTTGGGGCTCCTGAGCCACCCGATTCTCCACTCATGCACCACCGGCTCATGCCGGCGTCATCTGGGCGAACGTACATCGAATGGGGGCATTGTAATGGAGGGCGTCGAGGATGTGGGAGCCCGGGGTCCGGGGTCCGGGGTCCGGGGACGATCGTAGGTGCAGGTCGCCATATCCAAGGTCAAGCTTTGCGCTGACTGCTGGTCGTCGATTCAGTAGAGGGCGTGATCCAAAACGCCTCCGGCCTCCGGACCCCGGCCTCCGGACCGAAAAACCGGGAAGGCATTGCTGCCTTCCCGGTTCCCGAGATGTGAAATCTGGTGGCGATCAGCCTGCCGGAGTTGCCACCGGCGAACCGCCGAGGCCGGCCTCGAAGGAGGCAAGCTCTTCATCGGTCGACGGCACCACGACCGAGCCATCGAGGATCTTGGCCTGCCAGTCGTTGACGATGTTCGCGACATCCGCCGGGACGCGATTGTTCGGGTCCTCGAATGCAACGCCGCCCTCGGC
>DASTFJ010000081.1:0-7923 GCA_035708745.1 Thermomicrobiales bacterium
GGACATGGACGGAGCGAGTATTGGCTCTTGCGCGATTTCCTCGCCACGCTGCGCGGTGATTTCCCCAATCCCATCAATGTCCATCGCGCGATGGACTACACGCTGCCCGGGATCGTCGCGCTGGAATCGGCGCTCACCAACGGCACCCCGATCACGGTTCCCGATTCTCGAACATTCCCTCGATAACGCGGCTTTTCCTTTTAGCTGAAAGGGTTCCCAGGTCAACCGATGAAGATCACTCGTGTTTCGAGCACGGTCGTCAACGCGAACATGCGCAACTGGATTTTCGTCAAGGTCGAGACCGACCAGGACGGGCTGTATGGCTGGGGCGAGGCGACGCTGGAATGGAAAACTGCCGGCGTGGTTGGGTCGGTGGAAGATGTCAGCCGCTTGTTGATCGGCGAGGATCCGCGGCGCATCGAGCATCTCTATCAGATCATGACGCGACAGTATTTCTGGCGGGCCGGCATCGAGGGGATGAGCGCCATCTCGGGGATCGAGCAAGCGCTCTGGGACATCAAGGGCAAGGCGCTGGGCGTGCCGGTCTATGAGCTGCTCGGCGGGCGGGTGCGCGACCGCATCCGGCTCTATAACCACCTCGGCGGCGGTCAGATGAATGTCATGTACGAGAGCACGGAAACGCAGCAGTTCGCCGAGAACGCGCTCTCCATCAAGGAATCCGGGTATACCGCCATCAAATTCATGGCCGTGCCCCGCACCGAACCGATCGAAGGAACCCAGCAGGTCAAGCAAGCGGCCCGCTATGTGGAAGCCATTCGAAATGCCGTCGGGGACGACATGGACCTCATGGTCGATCTGCATGGCCGCACCTATCCGGCGATGGGGGTGGAGTACTGCCACGCGCTCGAACCGTACGGGTTGCTCTTCTTCGAGGAACCCTGCTCGACAGAGGATATCGACGCGACCCTGGAGGTCACCCGCAAGTCCCGGATTCCGATCGCGACCGGCGAGCGTCTGGTGGGCAAATACCAATTCCGTGAGTTGATCTCGCGGCGCGCCTGCCACATCATCCAGCCAGACCTGTCGCATTGTGGCGGCTTGTGGGAAGCCCGTAAGATCGCGGCCATGGCGGAGGCGTACCAGATCGCGGTGGCGCCGCATAACCCGAACGGTCCCATCGCAACCGCGGCGACCATTCATTTCGCGGCCGCGACTCCGAACTGGTTCATCCAGGAAGCGATCACGAACGACGTTCCCTGGCGGAACGAGGTGGTGATCGATCCAGTGAAGGTTGTGGACGGCTACGCGGAGATTTCCGACGCGCCGGGACTGGGGATCGACATCAACGAGGCCGCGGCAGCCAAGCACCCGTTCCAGCCGGAAAAGATGCAGCGCTATTTCCATCCCGACGGATCGGTAGCGGACTGGTAGGCGGCATGCACCAAGTGCCGGCGAACACGAGATCCTGCACGACGTCGTCAATACGGAAGGGCACAGAAGCCCTTCGCTACGATCGTCTCTGGACTCTGGACTCTGGACTCAAACGCGAGGACCGTGCCTGGCAGCACGGTCCTCACGCAAACCCCCCGGTTTCCTGTCCCGCAAGCGGGACCCCCGCGTAGTGATCTAGGACGGGACCTCGACGAACTGGGTCGAGACGTATCCGCTCAGACCCGAAACTGGATCGTCGACCGGAATCCAGTCGCCCACCGAAGCGCCCGTCACGGTCAGCTCGGTGCCGGCGCCAACCACGGTCAGAATCTCGGCATCGGCGGCCGGCTCGGCGCGCAGGTTGATATCGGCGGTGGCGGTCACACTCGAGTTGACCGGCGCCGGCGCGGTGCTGATGGTCGAGAGTCCGCGGCCGAGATAGATGTAGACGAGGGACGATTCGTCGGCGCCGCGGATGACCGAAATGCCGGAGAAGCCGGAGTCATTCCGTTCCTTCAGCCCAACCGCCAACTCATCGCCATCGCGGATACCGCCGATCTCACCGCAGGCGACCAGGGTTGGATCGTCGCCGCTGACGCGTACGGCAATCGAATGCCGCTCGCCGATCAGATCGTCCAGCGGCGAGCGGACTGTGGTCACACTGCGCGCCACCAGCGCCGCTGGCGGCACACCGACCACGCCGTCGGCATCGCTGACTTCGAGCAGCTCGAAGACGGTGGTTCCATCCGCGGTATCGCAGGTTCCTTGGATGATCGAGGCGACATAAGGCGGCAGAGCCGCATCGTCGGCGCCGGTCTTGGCGATGGGCAGACACACCGAAACGGTGCCACCCGATCCGGTGCTGGTACCGGTGCCGGCGGTGCTGCCGGTGCTCGACCCACCGACTGGAGCCGGTGTCGGCGTAGAGATAATGACCTGAGGGCCGCTGCCGCTGCCGGTGTCGGCCGAAGCGTATTTGGTACCCAGGGCCGCGACGCCAGCGAGGATCGGCAGCTGGCGAAGCACATCGCGCCGGGTTGGCGCGTGCGTCAGCGCTCGGGCGAGGGCGTCGAAACGACGGGCATCCATCCTGATAATGGCTCCTTCCATACCGTGCAGCGGGAAGGGCCTGGGGGACGGCCTATTGAGCACGAAACTTTGACTATGTACATGCTACTCGTTCGTACAGAGAGTTCAAGATTTTCCCGGCGGTCACGCGCGTTCGCTCCGAACGTCATGTTCGATGCGTTCGTACGCAGTGACAATACGGCACAGGCGTCCATTTCTGCCTAGAACGTACGTAGCGAACGTTCGGAATTGCCGGAGATTGCGCTTAACTTTCCCCAGAATCTGGGGAAACCGAGTGATTTCCGGGTCGAGCGAGAGTTGACTGGCGGTGACACGGTTTGCTGGAGGTTGGCGACTCAGCTCGGCGTGCTGCACGTCTCGCCGTTGCCGCAATCGCGGTGCGGATGTGCACGCTGGCAGCGTATTGTGGCAAAAGCCAGCAGCCGATCACGGAGGAGCAGGCGTGTCTACGAAGCTCACCGACTGGGAGTAGTGCACTACGCTGGTTCTGTGCCCTAGCCGACGCTGGGCAGCAGCGCGAAACGGATCGAGGATGGCCGTCCGTCCGCCCCGGTGTCGGTGGTGTCGGCAACCGCCGCCCGCACCCAGCCCGATGTACCGCTGCCATCGTCGATCAGATACGAGAGGAAATACGCCTGGGCGCTGGTGCCGGTGCTGGCTTCCTCGCCCGCGTCGACTGCCAGCACGCTGTATTGACCGCCGGGAACGAGATCGACCAAGCCGAGGTCGGCCGCGTCACCCGACTGCCACGGCGCCGATGTGAGCGGAGTGGCTCCGCCGGCCGCTTGGGGAACCTGCACGGTCAGAGGGCCATCGAGCAGCAAGCGATTGCCGATCACATGCGTCGGATTGCGCCAGCCCATACCGGAGGGGAGCTCGGGCGCCTCCATCGGCCAATAGCCGGGTCCGGGTGCGCACATGTAGCCGCAGTTGTAGCCATAGCGCGGCGACTCGCCGTTGACCTCGGCGCTGTAGAGGAAATTGCGTAGCTCGAAATGCAGATGGCTCGGCACGACCCCATCGATCCGCAACGCTATCGCTCCGATCTGCTGGCCGCGTACCACCTGGTCGCCTTCCACGACCGCGACCGTCGCGAAATCGAGATGCCCGTACATCGAAAAGAGGTCCGCGGCATGCTGGACGATGATCACCCGGCCCGGATAGTCGGAGCCAACGAACACCACATCGCCCTTGCCGATCGCCAGCACCGCCGCACCGGTGGTATCGACACCGTCGAGCCGGTACCAATCCTCGGCGGTATGCCAGTTGCCGGGGTTGTACCAGGTGTTTTCGGTTTGGAAGCCGTGCCGGATCAGGAAGCCGTCGCCGGGAAGACCGTCCGGTTCGGCGATCGGCAATCCGAAGGTAAAGGCCGATTGCGCGCGGCTTCGCCGGCGCAGGCCGAGCGCCAGGCCGGCGGTCCCGATTCCGCCAAGAAACCGCCTGCGATCGAGCCTCGATCTCACGCCGATCCTCCTCTACGTCTGAATTGCCACAAATAGTACGTTCCCAGCGTCATTTTGACGACACGTTTCGATCCGATCTGGAGGTGGGTTGCAGGAGCACGAGAGGTCCCTCCACTCCGCTTCGCTCCGGTCGGGATGACGAAAGGTGGACGCTCGGGTCGGGATGACGGGTGGGAATATGTCCATTCCCAATAGGGTTCCGCCGGGCCAAGTCGAGACGAAATCCAAGGCGCGGAGACGAAGGGGCGGTAGCTCAGGGTTTCGACCGTGGGATCGGTCATAGCCAATGCCCGAGTTCCCAAACTCAGGCGGACGCGGATTCGACCGCCAAACGGCACCAGGTGAGGACTTCTTCGGTCAGGACCAAAGGTTCGAGCTCGTTCAGGGCAAACCAGCCGACTTGCTCGCGCGATTCCGCCGGAGAGCCAGCGGCAAAATAGATCAGGTCGATGTGCTGGTGATCGGGGCCGATCTGCTCGAGCTGGATCCCGGCAGGTGACGTGAGCTGTACCGGCAGAGTGGGATCGTCATAGTGCATGCGCGTGCCGCCGGTCAGCGTGCAGATCACGCCGGTTTCTTCCAGCACCTCGCGCGCCGCTGCCTCGTCCGGCAGCTCGTTCGGCTCGATGTGTCCGCCGGGCGGTAGCCAGCGATCGAGCTTCTTGTGGAAGTGCAGCAACACCCGATCCTCGTGCACGACGAAGACCGCCACGGTGAAATCCCGGGAAGGCGCCACGCCGGTCACGGAGACTCAAGCATGGCCGTTGGAATTGGCCTGACCGTTTGGCGCGGTATCGCGCTTTGAGAGCCAGGCCGACGCGGCCGCTTCGACCCATTTCCATTCGAGCTCCGGATCGAGCGTGTCCCCGGCGTCGGTCGCCGGTCCGGCGGCGCGGACCCGGGCGGCCGATTTCAACGGATCGATCTCGGCCCGGGCGGGGGCATATTCGGAGGCTTGCTCGTCCAGCCAATCGGCCAGAATCGCTTCGGCATCGATCGACGTGCGGGGGGGCGCCGCCTCGGGCCACGGTGTGACCTCGGCAGTCTCCATGGTCATCGATTCGGTGACGCGGCCGCTGCGAGTCGAGATCTCCTCCGACTGCTGCATCAAATCGGCAACTTCGGCGCGATCGTCTTCCAACCAGCGCCGGGCCCATTCCCGGGCCAGCAGGGTGGAGGCGGTTTGCCGGTCGGGCGGTCGCGATTGCCCCTGGGGCGCCGACCAGCTCGAACCAGCGCGAAGGACGGGGTGAGGCGCCGCGATCTCCGGTTCGGGCGAGCGGACGATGCCCCGCGCCAGCGCAATCGCCCCGACCACCAGCGCATGGAACGTCAGGATGAATGCCCAGGTGCGCAGGGGTTGGGCGACCCAGAGATCACCCGGGGAACGGTAGAGGTTCCAGGGCAGCAAGACCATGAGCGCAACGAAAAATGCGCCAGCGTCGACCGCCAGGAATCCAGTTCCCGTGAACCAATCGAAAATCGTGCGCCCACTTGGCGCACGGAGCTGGGAGTGCCGTGCGTATGCCATGTATCTTGAATTCCCTACAGGGCGTTCTGGTTTCTCCGGGCGGAGAAATCCGTAACCTGATCGGCTTCATGCGGGTAGCAGCCGCACCGATCGGGCGAACGACACCTTTCCCTCGACCAACATTCTACCGGCGAATGGTTGGGCGGTCCAGAGTGAACGGTCGCCCTGATTCTGACCATAGTGCGCATTTCTAAAGATTTCCCAAGCGATCGGGTCCAGATGGTGCGGTATGATTGGAAATAGCTGAGTGGCGCAGCGGGGGTTCGGCGTGCGTATCGAGTTCCGGCGCCCATTCGCGGCAGTGGACGCCCGATCGGAGTCCAGCGTGATCGACAGGCGGCGACTTGGGCGTGACAGCGCCGCCCGGCGCCAGGAATTCGCGGGGTAGCGCAGAAGCATGGATAGTTTCGTTCCGGTTCCACCAAGAGAAGTGCTTTCCGCGCGAACGCCGTTGCGCTGCCCGATCTGCGGCGAGGAACTGGTCGACGTTCAAATTCGCGATCTTGGCGGGGTCACGGCGGATATCGTGTGGCAGGTGCATGCCGGTCTTTGCCTTGTGCATGGCTGGTTCCAGGCCGAGATCGTATCCCGGCCGCCGCGCGAAATCTTTCCGGTCGATCGTCCGTTCGGCGTAGCTCGCCGGGTCATCATCGGCAACGATGAAGTCTATGCGTTTTCGACTGTCTGGAACGATGTCGAAAAAAGCGTCAGGCGCTCGCGGGTCGATCCGCTCGATCCACAGTATTGGAAGGTCCGCAGTCGAAAGGTGTCGGTTGCCTAGTCCGCGTCAACCGCTTCGATTTCATTCCCCGTCACTCGCTACCCACCCGACTCACATCTGGCTCACTCGCCTGACGGGTAGCTAGGGCACGCCACCATGGAAAGCCGTCCCACGCCGTCGCAACTCCCCCCGGACGAACCCCTCATCGCGCCCGATCCGCTGACCGAGTCGCTGCTGAGCCGTACCCGCGGGGTCGGACCCATCGCGCTCTTGCTGGTGCTGCTCCTCGCCTATTTCCTGGTCGAGATCAAAGCGGTCATCATGCTGATCATCATTGCCTACTTGTTCGGCACGATCATCGAGCGCCCGGTCAACGGTCTGCAGCGGCGGCATTTGCCCCGCGCGCTTAGCATCCTGCTGATCTATGCGGCCATCATCGGGGCGATCGGGGTCCTGGTCTATGTGCTGGCGCCCACGATCCAGAACGAGGCAGACATCTTCCGGCGCGAAGCCCCCAACCAACTCCGTCAGCTGCAGGGCACCTGGCGGCAAAGCGACAACGGGATTCTGCGCGGTCCGGGCGTCGATGGCTTACAAAACCTGATCGACAACATCCAGCGCCCGCCGGATATCCCGGAGGACACCGCCCGCGGCGTCGCCGCCGGGGTGACCGGGGGGCTGCTGGGCGCGGTCAGCATCTTCGTCATCACCTTTTATTACCTGATGGAGAAAGACTTCACCCGCAGTCTGCTACTGATGCAATTCAAACCGTCCACGGCCACCCGCATCCGGCGGGCGCTCGACAATGTCGATCAGCAGCTCGGCCGCTGGATGCGCGGGCAGCTCACCCTCTGTCTCATCATCGGGACCGCCTCCACCATTGCCTATGGTGCGCTCGATGTGCGGTTCTGGCCCGTATTGGGTCTCATTGCCGGCATTACCGAGGCCATCCCGATCATCGGGCCGTGGATCGGCGGGGTGCCCGCCGTCGCCATGGCATTGACGCAGTCGTGGGAAAAAGCGCTGATGGTGGCCTGCATCGCGGTGATCATTCAGTTCACCGAAAATTGGGTGCTGGTACCGCGGGTCATGAAGGGTGCGGTCGGGCTGACTCCGCTGACGGTGTTTCTGGCGTTGCTGGTGGGCACCGAGTTCATGGGGATCATCGGCGCATTGCTGGCGATCCCGATCGCGGCCGCGATTCAGGTGATCGTGTCGGAATATATTCGCGCTCGCCGTGAAGCCGAGAATATTCCCGCCAGCTCCAACTGGCGCTGGCTCGGCGACCGGCATTTCCTCGGGCGCCCAACCCGGCCCCCGTCCGAGAATGCGCCCGTCGCCAGTCAATACACCTGGACGCAGCCCGGTTCGGCCTCGACTGAAGGCGCGACGTCAGAAACCCTTCCGGCGAACCAGATCGATTCCAGGCAATAGTCAATAGGCAAAAGTAAGTGGCTGCGGAACCTGCCAAGCTCTGACGCTCTCCTCGCCTATTGCCTATTGCCGCTTATTGCCTATTGCCTCGCCGTTTCAACGGCCGCATCAGCAGCTCGATCGCTTCTTCGTGGATTTCGAAGACCCAACCCTCGACCGTGACGATGGCCGGCGAGCTGATCTCGCCGGGGCGTAGCTCGACCCTACGACCCGCGAGCTCATAGTCGGTCGTTGGATTGAGCGCAAATGGGTGGCGTGGATTGCGGTAGACCTGCCGCGTGCCGCCGGCC
>DASTFJ010000082.1:0-18226 GCA_035708745.1 Thermomicrobiales bacterium
AAATGTCGATGAGCTGATGAAGTTCGCGATGGAGCTACAGGGGATGGTCGTTCCGCTGGGTGGGGAATTCCGGCTTTGCAACACCATCTGCGAACCGACCAGTGAGCGGCAGAACGCCCTCAAGCGCCTGATCGACCGCGACCATTGCGATATCGTCTTCGCCATCGGGGGCCGCAAGAGCAGCAACACCGCCCGGCTGGCCGAGGTCGCCTCGCACATGGGTGTCGAAAGCCATCACATCGAGCGGCCGGAAGACATTCAGCCCGAATGGCTGGAGGACAAAGCCACGGTCGGCGTCACCGCCGGCGCCTCCACCCCGGATCAGGTCATTCAACAGGTCGTCGACACCATCGCCGCGTTTGGCTTCGCCCCACCCCCTGGTGGTATCCGCGCGGTCGATCCGGACTACGTCCCGGCGTACTAGCGTTTCCACAACGAGCCTCGGCCAGTACCGCGAGAGACGCCAGCATCACCAGCTCGTAGGTGAGGCGGATCACTCTGGCGGATTTCAGGTCGCACTGTTTTCCCGCGACGGTTTTGCAGCAGCCGGGATCGCTTAACGAATAATTGTGTTAGCTGAGCGGTTCGGCCAACGCGACGATCATTCCCTCTGGGCCGCGGGCGTAGCAGAGCCGGTAGCTGTACTGGTACTGCACCACCTCTCCAATGAGCTCCGTGCCGCGGGCGCGCAGACCGGCGACGGCGGCGTCGATGTCGTCGACCGTGAACATGACGCTCCGCAGGCCGAGCGTGTTCCCCAACGGGTTCGGCGGCTCAGGGCGGATTACTGGCGGGGAATGGAACTTTGTCAGCTCGAGTCGGCCGTTGCCGTCCGAGGTCCGCATCATCGCGATATCGACTCGGACGCCGTCGAGCGCGTTGATACGGTCCAACCAATCTCCCTCCATCGATGCCTCGCCCTCCAGTTCCATACCTAGCCCGGCAAAGAACGCAATCGCAGCCTCGAGGTCGTCGACGACGACGCTCACATGGTCCATCCGCTGAATCGTCATTGTGGTCCTCCTCTTTCGTCGTGCGGCCCATCGTGACCACTAGCGTACCCAGAACGAAGGCGGCCGCCGCATTCCCGGCGATTCTCAAATGTGCGCGGCCCGGGCCTCTCCGCGCGGCGACATCCGTGTCGTCGAATCGGGGTTTGCCCTGGGGCATTGAATCCTGAGACGATCGTTGATGCCGGCGTCACATTGACACCGCAACACTCGATTGCGTACTGTATGTTGCATGCAATATGCAACGGATTTCCGCGTCGACGTAAAGACGCGCGAGCAGGCCGCGTATGAGGCGCTGCGCAGCGCCATCACCGAAGGCCGCTTCGCCGAAGGCGAGCCACTGGCCGGCAGCCGCATCGCGACCGAGCTGGGCGTCAGCCGCATTACCGTCGCCAATGCCTTCAAGCGCCTCTCCGCTGAAGGCTTCATCAAGCTCGTTCCCCACAAGGAAGCCATCGTCGCCCCGCTCGATCGGGACGACATTCGCCAGATCTACCTCATGCGGGCCGAGCTCGAGGCGCTTTCGGCTCGCGAAGCGGCATCCCGCGTGACCGCTGCTGATATCAGCGAGCTGCGCAGGATCAACCGCGAGCTCGAATCGGCCGAATCGGCATCCGAGCCCGATATGCGCCAGCTGCGCGGCATCGATATCGGATTTCACCGCTACCTGCGCCGCATCTCGGGTATGCCCTTGCTCGTCGCTTCGCTGGATAACCTCGCCGATCAGGGCGAGGGCTACCGCGCCCGGCTGTTGGACACCCGGTTTCTCGTCATTCCCACGGCCGCGCGGCACGAGCCGATCATTGCTTCGCTGGAAACGCACGATCCCGATCTGGCCGCCGAAGCAATGCGTGAACATGTATTCCAGGGCCTCGACGCCTTCATGGAATTGCTCGACCGGGGCTAGCCCGTCGATTGGGCAGGCGCGGGTCGCCAGCCCAACCCCACCGGCAAGGCGCTGGTGGATCGCACGATCGATCCGGCACAGCAGCCGGAATGCCACAGGAGGAACGCGATCATGACCACGTTCGACCCGACCCCCAGCCAGCGGCTGCACGAGCTGCTCCGCCGCCGCAACGAGGGTGTGCTTTCCCGCCGCGGATTCTTGAAAGGCGCGACGGCGCTCGGCCTCAGCCTGCCGCTCGCCCAGGCCCTCGAGAGCGGCGCCATGGCCGCCCTGCAGGATGCGCCGGCCGGTCAGCTCAATATCGCCATGCAGCGCGTGCTCGTCTCGCTCGATCCGCACGGCGCTCAGAGTGTCGAAGAGCCGACCGCGGTCATCGCGACGCATATTTTCGGCACCCTGCTGACCCGCGACAGCGAATCCGGCGAGCTGCTGCCGTCGCTGGCGACAGAGTGGACCGCCGACGGAAGCACCTGGACGTTCAAGCTGCGCGATGATGTGACCTGGCAAGACGGCAACCCCTTCACCTCCGCCGATGTGCAGGGAACTCTGCAACGCGTGCTCGATCTGGAAGGCCCGCTGGCGCCCCTCTGGGCCACCGTGACCGAGATCGGCGCCCCGGACGATCAGACGGTCACCATCACCACCAGCGAGCCGCTCGGCACCGTTCCTGCCAGCGCCACCCTGCTCTTCATTACACCGTTCCCTGCATCGGCCGACGAAGGCTTCTTCGACAACCCGGTCGGTCTCGGACCGTACAAGTTCAGCTCCTGGGAACGCGACTCCCAGATCGAGCTGGTCGCCAGCGACACCTATTGGGGCGATGCGCCCGCGGTCGGCACGCTGGTCTTCCGCGACATTCCGGAAACCGCCGCCAAGGCGACCGCCATCGAAACCGGCGAAATCGACTTCACCTGGGGTTTGCCCGCCGATCAGCTGCCGATCCTGGCCGAGAATGAGGACATCGTCATCGACGGCACACCGTCGTATGCCTACTACTTCAACTGGTTCAATTCGTCGCGTGAGCCCTTCACCGATGCGCGTGTCCGCCAGGCGATGAACTACGCCATCGACCGGGAAACGCTGGCTACCGATCTGCTGCAAAACGTCGGTATCGTGGCGACCGCTCCCATTCCCAAAACCATCTTCGGCTGGTCGGAGCAAACGCCATATGCCTACGACCCGGACAAGGCGAAATCACTGCTGGCCGAAGCTGGTCTCGCCGACGGGTTCGATACCCATGTCATTTGGGTGCCGGGCTCCGGCCCGCAGGACCGTGAGCTGATCCTCTCCTTCATCTCGAACTGGGCCGATATCGGCGTCAATGTCGAGAGCATGGAGATGGAGCAGGCCGCCTGGCTGGAGAAGCTGCTGGCGCTCGATTGGGATATGGACTTCCAGACCAACACCGTCCGCACCGGCGATGCCGACTTTACCCTGCGCCGGCTCTATACCTCGACGGCGAACCGCAACGGCTATGCCAACCCGGATCTGGATAAGCTGCTGCTGGACGCGGCCGCGGAATCCGACCAGGACAAGCGCCTCGAGCTCTACGCCCAGGCGAACAAGATCATCTGGGACGACGCGGTCGGCGTCTTCCCCTTCGATCTGCAAACCAACTACGTGATGAACAAGAAGATTCAGGGGTTCGTGCCCACCCCGAGCACGATCCCGAACTTCGCGACTGTCACCATCGCCGAATAGAAACGCTTCGCGGGGCGGGTGATCGCATCGCCCGCCCCACTCCGGCATCGCTATGGGCGCGTACATCCTCCAACGGCTGATCTATGCGGTCTTCGTGCTCTGGGGAGCGCTGACCGTCATCTTTCTGGTCGTCCGCATTCTGCCGGGCGATCCCGCTTCGATGATGCTCGGCGCGGGCGCCACCGAGGCAGAGGTCAGCGAGCTCCAACACAATCTGGGGCTGGACGAGTCGATGCCGCATCAATACGTCACCTTCATGAGCGAAGCCGTCCGGCTCGATTTCGGCGAATCGCTCTGGTTGCGCCGTCCGGTAGTCGAATCGGTCGGCGAGCGGATTGCGGCAACTGCCCGGCTCGCCCTTGCGGCGGTGGTCATCGCGCTGGCGATCAGCTTCCCGCTCGGCATTCTCGCCGCGCTCAGGCAACGATCGCCGATCGATTACGCGGTGTCCGTCATCTCGCTGATCGGTCAATCGGTACCCAGCTTCTGGCTGGGGATCATGCTGATCCTGATCTTCGCCCGCCAGCTCCGCTGGCTGCCCTCAGCCGGATCGCAAACACCCCAGCATTTGATTCTGCCGGCTATCACGCTGGCGCTTCCACTGGTCGGCGTGCTCACCCGGCTGGTCCGCAGCGGATTGCTCGAAGTCATGCACGAGGACTACATCCGCACCGCTCGCGCCAAGGGTCTCTCCTCGCGCACGGTGCTCACCCGGCACGCGATGCGCAATATGCTGATTCCGGTCGTCACGGTGTTGGGTATCCAGCTCGGTAATCTGCTAGGCGGCGCGGTGATCGTGGAAACCGTCTTCGGTTGGCCTGGCATCGGCCGGCTGCTGGTCGACGCGATTACCAAACGCGATTACCCACTGGTGCAAGCCGCCATTCTCTTCATCACGACCATCTTCGTGCTCATCAATCTGCTGGTCGATCTCAGCTACATCTATCTCGATCCGCGGATCCGGTTGCGCTGATGTCGAGCTTTGCCGCCGCGACCGAAGATCAACCGGACTTCATTCCCGTCGAGAGCGATGAGCTCGGCACTCGTCTACGCGGACATAGCCGGAAGCAGGAAATCCGTCTCTTCCTGTGGGGTCTGCCGATCGTCATCTTCGTGCTGCTCGCCGTCTTCGGCCCGATTCTGGTGCCGTATGACTCGGTCACGGTCCGCACCGGCGACCGGCTGAAACCGCCAGGGTCGATCCTGCGCGATGGCTCGCGCGCCTGGCTCGGCACCGATCAAGTCGGGCGCGATATGCTCGCGCAGGTCTTGCAGGGCGCACGGATTTCGCTGCTGGTCGGTGCGGCCACCGTGGTCATCGCCGGCCTTATCGGGATGGCGCTGGGCACGATCTCCGGCTTTCGCGGCGGCTTTCTCGATAGTTTGCTCATGCGGCTGGCCGATATCCAGCTCGCCTTTCCGTCGATTCTGTTTGCCATCATGATTGCGGCGGTGATCGGTCCGAGCGTCTTCAACGTGATCGTCACCCTGGCGATCACCCGCTGGGTGGTTTTCAGCCGTATCGCGCGCGCCGCGACTCTGAGCACCAAGGAGAAAGAGTTCGTCACCGCGGCCAGAGCGGCCGGAGCGACCGGCCAGCGGCAGCTTCTGCGCCATATCGTTCCCTCGATCACCGCACCATTGATCGTGATCGCGACAGTCGAAGTCGGGCTGGTCATCATCGCCGAGGCGTCGCTCAGCTTCCTGGGTCTTGGCACACCGTCGAGCCAGCCCTCCTGGGGGCAAACCATCGCGCAAGGACGCGACTATCTCAACAATGCCTGGTGGATCTCGACCATCCCCGGCATTGCGCTTTGTCTGGTGGTTATCTCTGTTGGTGTGTTTGGCGATCGCTTGCGGGACTATCTCGACCCGCGCATGAACAAAGGATGAGCTATCCGGTGAGAAACAATGGAACATCGTCCATGGAGCAGCGCTGCTTCGGCAGCTCGGGCATCTGCTCGTCGGTCATCGGCTTTGGCACCTGGCCGATCGGGGGAGCGCGCTACGGCCAAAGTGACGACGCGGAGGCGATCGCCGCCATCCACGCCGCGTTGGACGCGGGCGTGACCCTTTTCGACACGGCCCCGTCATATGGCAACTGTCATGCCGAAGATTTGCTTGGCCGTGCCCTGGCCGGCCGCCGGAAGGAAGCAATCGTCGTCACCAAGGGCGGCATGATCTGGGATGAGAATTCGTTCGTCCTCGGTCAAGACAGCAGCCGGGAGCATCTCGAACGCGGACTCGACGAAAGCCTGGGGCGCTTGCAGACCGACTATGTCGATCTTTTCCTGCTGCACTGGCCGGATGGCGAGACGCCGATGGCCGAAATTGCGGCCAGCATGGAATCGCTCGTCGACTCTGGAAAAGCGCGCGCCATCGGCGTCTGCAATCTGAACGCCGCTCAGCTGCGCGAGATCGCTGCCGCCGCGACCAAACACCCGATCGTCGCCAATCAGATTGGATTCAGCCTCTTCGACCGTCGCTGGGCCGATGAAACCTTCGCCGTGAGCCAGGAATTCGACATCGGCGTCATGGCCTATGGGCCGCTCGCGCATGGACTGCTGACCGGCGCCTACGGCCGTGACACCGCCTTCGACGACCGCGATTGGCGCAAGGCCGGGGTGATCTTCGGCCAGCCGCTGCTTACCCCGGAGAACCGCGACCAGAATCTCGACGTCATCGAATCGCTCGGCAACTTCGCCGCCAAACGGGGCATCTCGCTCGTGCAGCTTGCCATCGCCTGGGTGCTTGCGCACAAACCGGTCACGGTCGCGCTCACCGGCGCCCGTAATGCGAACGAAATCCTCGGGTGCGCCGCCGCGGCCGGCGTCACGCTCGATGCAACTGAGCTCGCCGAAATCGACGCCATCATGGCGAATGCCGCGGGCATGACAAATGAGCTTCCCGCTGGAGGAACCAGCAAAGCCACCACGACCAAGCAAGGAGCGTAAAACGACCGTGACCCAGACGATGCACTACGAGCGCGAAATTCCCGTGATCGACACCGGCGATGTGCTGGTGGTCGGCGGCGGACCAGGGGGCATCGCCGCCGCGATATCTTCTGCCCGCAACGGCGCCCGCACCACACTCGTCGAGCGCTTCGGCTATCTCGGCGGCAACCTCACCGCCGGACTGGTCGGCCCCTGCATGACCTCCTATAGCCTCGATGGCGAAACCCAACTCATCAAGGGCGTATTCGAAGAAATGGTCGAGCGCATGGAAGCCGTCGGGGGCGCCGCGCATCCGCGCAACTTCCCGGCCGGTAGCCCCGAAGCCGGCTTCATCTCCTACGGTCACGCGCGGGTGACGCCGTTCGATCCGGAAACCGCCAAATTCATCGCGCTCGATATGGTGCGCGAAGCCGGCGTCTCGCTCCGCTTCCACACCTTCGTTGCGGACGCCATCGTCGAAGACGGCGCGGTCACCGGGGTCGTTGCGGCCAGCAAGTCCGGATTGGAAGCGCTGAAGGCACAGATCACGATCGACTGCTCGGCTGATGCCGATGTCGCCGCTCGGGCCGGCGCGGCCTACGAAAAGGGCCGCGACGAAGACGGTCT
Source organism: Thermomicrobiales bacterium (assembly GCA_035708745.1). Lineage (GTDB taxonomy): Bacteria > Chloroflexota > Chloroflexia > Thermomicrobiales > UBA6265 > JAMLHN01. The sequence goes on from DASTFJ010000082.1 coordinate 7,179, forward strand.
GCTGCAACCGATGACTCTCTTCTTCCGCGTCAAAAATGTCAACAACGCCGTGGTGGAAGCGTATGTCGCCGAACACTCCGACGACTTCCGCCCCTTCGCTTCACTGGTCGCGCAAGCGCGGGAAGCAGGCGAATTCCCGATTCCCCGCAAGGGCATCGGCATGTACCGTACCGGGGAAGATGGCGTCTGGCGCATCAACACCACCCGCCTCCACCGGCTCGACGGCACCAATGTCGACGACCTGACCCAGGGCGAGATCGACGGCCGCGAGCAGGTGAAAGCGCTGCTGACATTCTTCCGCAAATGGCTGCCCGGCTTCGAAAATGCTGAACTGCTGGACACCGCCGCGACGGTCGGCGTGCGCGAAACCCGCCGCATCGTCGGCGAATATCAACTCACCCTCGACGATCTGGGCAGTGCCCGTGAATTCGATGATGTGATCGCGCTCTGCGGGTATCCGGTCGATATCCATAGCCCGGTCGATGACAGCGGCGGAACCGACGGCAAGCTCAAGACCGCCAATATCTATCAAATTCCCTACCGAAGCCTGGTACCCAAAGATATGAACGGCCTGCTCGTTGCCGGCCGCTCCCTCTCCGCCACCCACGAAGCGCAAGCCGCGGTACGTGTCATGCCGCCCGTCTTCGCCATGGGTCAGGCCGCCGGCACCGCCGCCGCCCTCGCCATCGAATACGGCGTCGAACCCCGAGCCATCCCGGTCCCGCAACTCCAGGAGATGCTCGTTCGCCAAAAGGCTTACCTCGGCGAAAAATACGAGCGCCAACCCGCCGGCGCGCGATAGCCCATGAGTCAAAGGGGCCGCGTTCGTATCGAGCACGCGGCCCCTTTTCCATCTGTCATCTTGCATGCACCGACCACGCCTTTTGTCGGTCACTCAGCTTCGCGGCGGCGCCACCCCACCCCTGTCATTCTGAGCCGCAGCGAAGAATCTCTCGTTGCCAGCACCCCATTTCCTCGCGGAATGCAGCGGACAAAACGCACCGTTCGATGTCACGAGTTGCTGCGAAGGATCTTTCTTTGCCGGGGTTCTCAATCGACTCGGGCTACCGCTCGAACACCACCCGCCCGTCGATCATCGTCAACTCCGCCCGCAGCGTGTTCAGCTGCTCGGGCTCGACCGTCCTTGGATCGGCGCTCAACACCGTCAGATCGGCCAGCTTTCCTTCGGTGATGCTTCCCTTGATCGACTCCTCGAACGACCCATACGCGCCATTGATGGTGAACATCTGGATCGCCTCGTCGATCGTCACACCCTGATTGCGGCCCATGTATTGCCCGTCCTGGGTCAGGCGGGTCACCACCGAGCGCATATTCACGAACGGGTCGCACGACACAACCGGAACGTCCGAGCTTCCCACCGCCACGATCCCCTCATCGAACCATGACCGGCCCGGATAGGCCATCGAAAGCTGCTCCTCGGTGAAATTCTCGATATAGGAATCGCCGAGGTAGTAGATGAACGACGGCTGTGGAATCGCCAGCGCCCCGTTCGCCTTCATCCGGCGCAAATGCTCCGGCGTGCAGAGACCGCAATGCTCGATTCGCGGTCGCGCATCCGCTCGAGGATTGGCCGCCAGCGCGGTCTCGTACGCGGTCAGAATCATCGAGATGGCCCGATCGCCGATGGCGTGCGCCGCCATCTGGAATCCAGCGGCGTTCGCCCGCGTGAAGCGCTCGTTCAAGCCGTCCTGATCGTAGATCGTGATGCCTCTGTTTCCAGGATCGTTGCGGTACTCGGTGGTCATTGCCGCGGTGCGGCCACCACCGGAGCCATCCTGGAACACCTTGGCCGGTCCGACCCGGAACCAGGCATCTCCGAATCCGGTCTGGATCCCCAGCTGTTCCAGCTCGGTCAGGGTATCGTCGATCAGCATCATGGTGAAGGTGCGCATCGGCAGCTCGCCGGTTTTGGCAAGCTCTTGGTAGGCCGAAAACTGACTCGAATTGCTGACCGCTGCCTCACCCACGCTGGTGATGCCGTATTCGTTGAATCGCTTTCCCGCCGCGCGCAGATAGCTCTTCATGTCGGCAGTCGTCGGCGCAGGAATCTGCGCCGAAACCAGCTTCATCGCGGTTTCGCGCAGCAATCCGATCGGTTCGCCGTGCTCATCCCGGTCGATCTGGCCGCCAATCGGATCGGACGTCCCCCTTGTGATCCCCGCCGCTTGCAGTGCCGCCGAGTTCGCCACCGCCAGATGCCCGCAGGTGCGCACCAGCCAGGCAGGTCGGTCGCCAGTCGCCTCATCCAGCTCATAACGGGTCGGGTGCCGGTGAACATCGAGCCGCGTATCGTCGTATCCCCGCGCAATCAACCAGCCGTTCGGTTGTTCACTCGCCCGTTTTCGAAATGCGTCCTGAACAGCGGCAAGCGATGGCGTGGCGGTCGGTGAGGCATCGATTTGGCTCAATCCCTGCCCGAACGAAATCGGATGGGTATGGTTATCGTTCAATCCCGGCAGCAGCGCTCGGCCGCCCAGATCGATCGTCTTCGTTTCCGGTCCCGCCTCGGCCAGCACCTCGTTGAGCATGCCCACTCGCGTGATTCGGTTCCCCTGCACCGCCACCGCCTCGGCAGTTGCCATTGCCGAGTCGACGGTGATGATCGGTCCATTGCGAAAAATGAAATCAGCGGTCAAGGTCTCGTCCCTGTCTCACGAGTCTAGAGTCCGAACACGTGTCGAAGGACGATATCGACGTCACTCATGAACGGGCATTCTCCAATCTTTTGCTCGACAGAAATATCAAGAATCGTCGCAATGCGATGTAGGACTATCAGTGAATCGGTCGGGAGCCCCATCATTCGGCCCGCTTCGCCCTCGGCGCTCACAGAAATCGTCGTGAGCCCAAGCTGCCGAGGGCGTGAGGTGATCATTGCAACTCGTTGGATTGGTGACTAGAGCGGGGCGGCCTTTGTATGTCAAGAGATCGGCGTTTGGGAATCTGGCAGTAATGACGTCACCCCGCTGGAGGTGTGGCATCGTAAATATCCATTGCTGGGTCATCCCAATCTTCAGCAAAGGGAAGTAGTCGACGACGAACCTCAGCCGCCTGTTCGGGGGTCCAGCCGAGATCTGCAATAGGTCGACTGCCCGAAAGGTGATCGGTTGGTTCGACAACCTCTCGTGCGAACTCAATCGAGGCCTGAACGTCTTCGAGCTCCAGGGCTGGATAGAGTCTGATAACCTCACTCGCCTCTGGATGTTGTGCCAACGCATCGAGTATCTGGGTCACTGTGATTCCGGTATCCCGCACAAGAGGGGACGCGAATTCGCTTTTAGGGTCGGCTACGATTCGCTCGGCAAGCATGGCATTCATTGGAAATCTCGAAAACGTTCGTCGATCATCGTTCTGACAGTATATGGCAGTTCGCGACCGGCTCCCATCGCGAGGTAAGCCCGTCTATTGGAGGTTGCGTGACACCCGCCGTCCGAATCACTGACATCCGCGTAGCATCAGTCCCCATTAGCTCGCCCATCAGTAACGCCTATATCGATTTCTCCAAGATGGACGCCGCGGTCGTGGCGGTCATCACCGACGTCATTCGCGACGGCCAGCCGATCATCGGATATGGCTTCAACTCGAATGGTCGTTACGCGCCGATCGGCCTGATGAAGGAGCGGTTCGTTCCTCGTTTGCTGGAAGCCGATCCGGCATTGCTGGTCGACGAGAGCGGCGAAAACCTCGATCCGGAAAAGATCTGGGCCACGCTCATGACCGCCGAAAAACCGGGCGGTCACGGAGAGCGCTCAGTTGCGGTCGGCACCATCGATATGGCGATCTGGGATGTCGTCGCCAAGATCGCGAGCGTGCCGCTCTACCGGCTGCTGGCCGATCGCTACAACGATGGCGTGGTGCACGAACCGGTTTGGGTCTATGCCGCCGGGGGCTACTACGCGCCCGGCAAGGGGCTCCCCCATCTTCAGGACGAAATGCGCGCCTATCTCGCGCTTGGCTACCAGGTCGTCAAGATGAAGATCGGCGGAGTATCGCTGGCCGACGATCTGCAGCGGATCGAAGCCGTGCTCGAGGTGGTTGGCGATGGCTCTCATCTGGCGGTCGATGCCAATGGCCGTTTCGATCTGCCCACAGCTTTGGCGTACGCCGATGCCCTCGCTCCCTACAACCTCTTCTGGTATGAGGAAGCCGGCGACCCGCTCGATTTTGCCCTGCAGACCGAGCTTTCTCAGCGCTATCCCAATGCGATGGCGACCGGTGAAAATCTCTTTTCGATGCAGGACGCCCGCAATCTGATCCGCTACGGCGGTATGCATCCCGAAACCGACTGGCTCCAATTCGACTGCGCCCTTTCGTACGGACTGGTCGAATATCTCCGCACGATCGCCATGGTCGAGGAAAACGGCTGGTCGCGCACCCGCATCGTTCCCCATGGCGGCCACCAGATGTCGCTCGAAATGGCAGCCGGACTGGGTCTCGGCGGCAACGAAAGTTATCCCGGCGTCTTCCAGCCCTTCGGTGGGTTCGCCGACGGCATCGAGGTCATCCACGGGAAAGTCGGTCTCCCCAGTAGCCCGGGTATTGGCTTCGAGGAAAAAGCTGCGCTTATCGATGTAATGCGCCGGGTGGCCGCGGGGAATGCGAATGCCGTTTGACGGTATGATGTGCGTATCCCGCGACGATGTTACGCCGCCACAGTCAGGACCCGGAAGACGCAATGAAATGGACGGAATTTTTCCGCTTCTGGATGTCGCGGCTGTTCGACCTGTCCCCTTCGATGATCATCCTGGCGGTGATGGGCTCGCTCCTCGCCGCGTTCACCCTGATCATCTACGGCTTCCTGCGGGTGCTCTGGGTCATCTGGGAGCTGATCAGGGCCCGCGATCTGAGTGAACACCAGGAAAGCCGCCTGTCGATTCAGTTCATCGAGCTCATCGATGTGTTTCTGATCGGCGTCATTTTGCTCATCGTGGCGCTGGGCCTTTTCCAGCTCTTCATCGACGAGAAGACGACCCTTCCCTCCTGGCTCAATATCCACAACCTGGACGAGCTCAAGCACCGTGTGATCGGGGTGATTTGTGTCGTGCTCGGGGTCAACTTCCTGAGCAACGTCGCCGAATGGAAGGGTGGCCGCGATATTCTCTATTACGGAGCTGCCATCGGGATCGTCCTCGTTGCGCTCGTCTTGCTGCTCAAAGTCGTCGATGGCTCGATTCAGGAAGAAGTCAGGCTCCTTCGTGAAGAAACAGCCGAGGCAGAAGCCAAGCGTGCGGCGGCAGGCGAGCTAGAATAAGAGGTCGACTCCGGCTCCTCCGAGCCGAGCTACTTCCACGAATGGAGAACATTCAACATGCCACTTCAGGGCGAATACGCACCGAGCACATCCGACTGGGCCCGCAAACAAGCCGAAGAGTTCGAAGCGTCCGGGGGAACGAAAAATGGCATGAACGGCATGTCGATCGTGGTGGTGACCTCGGTCGGCGCCAAGACTGGCAAGCTGCGCAAGACACCGCTCATGCGGGTCGAGCACGATGGGCAATACGCCGTGGTCGCCTCCCTGGGCGGCGCGCCGAACAACCCGGTCTGGTATCACAACCTCAAGAAGAACCCGCATGTCGAGCTGCAGGACGGGCCGGTCAAGAAGGACTACATCGCCCGCGAAGTTTCTGGCGATGAGCGCGATCTGTGGTGGAAGCGATCCGTGGCCGCCTTTTCCGACTACGCCGACTACCAGAAGAAAACCGAGCGTGTCATCCCGGTCTTCGTCCTGACCGAAATCTCCACCACGTGAGATCGGGTTTGGCGCCGGCCGCGTTTGTTTCAGGCAGAAGCCCTCGCTCTACGGCGCCAATTCAGTAACGGTGGCAAGAACCGCACCCGCTCATCTGCCTGGGCCTGGTTACTCGTTCCCGGGCGCGTCGATCGTTCACGGTCTGCGATCAACGCGAGATGCTTTCTTGCTGCTGGCATCGCGCGCACGGGCGTACCCTATGAGTCCGGATCCCGCACGGCGCCGACCACGTTGAGAATCGCCCCGATGACGATCGCCGGCTGCTCCTGGTGAATATCGTGTCCACTTTGCTCGGCGATGATGTGCCGACCACCCGGAACGAGCGCCGCGATCGCACCGTGGAGCTCCAGCCAGATACGCTCTTCTTCAGCGATCGGCCAGCCAGGCGGCCGATCGCTCGGATCGTCCGGACGTCCGTGGGTCAGCACGATCAGCGGCATCGGCCGCAATGTCCCACTGGCGCGCGCATCCCGCATTTGTTGGAAGCTGATCTCATCCGCACTCAGTACCGGAGCGATAGCGGGAACCGGCGTGCCCAGCGCCGCGGCGATTTCACCCAGGCGTTGACTGAAATCTTCGGGTGTTGGATCGACCAATACGAGACCCGCGACGTCTTGGGGATGCTCGTACGCAAAGAGTTGCACATACAAACCGCCCATCGAGTGTCCGACCAAGACGTAGGGACCCGCTTCGCCAGCCGCCACCAGCAACGCTCGCAGGTCGTCGACGACCTGCTGCGCCGTGCGCTGGGGCGTTGGATCGCTGCGACTGCCGGGCGAGTCCGGCCGGTCGTAACTGCACACCCGGGTCGAGGCGGCAACATCCGGTTGCACCTGCGCCCAGTCCGTCGCGATGCCGCCTTCCAGGACGACGGTCGGACTGCCGGTTCCCTGGCAGTCCAGGTACAGCGAGCGCTCACCGATAGAGACCCGCCGGCCCGCGGCCGTTGGCTCTGCCGGGGGTTCGCTGAGGTCGAGGCGCGTGATGCGGTGCGGTGGAGCGTCTTCCACCGTCAAATATATGGCGGCATGCTCGCCGGTCGCCAGATCGACGAGCACCACCGCTCCGGTGGCTGTCGGAGGAAACGCGTATCCACTGGAGACGACGGGTGCGTACTGCGCGGTGGTCTGTCGCAGGAGATCCAGCAAAGATACGGGAAATGCCGCCAGGAACTCAGGTGTGAAATGCGTGGCGAATTCCGCCTCGGTCAAGGTTTCGGACCCGCCATTGAACTGTTCGAGCACCCAGTCGACTTGCGCGCCGACGGGCGTTTTCCCAACTGAGGAGGGTGCCTCGGCTGTCGCTTCGTATGCTCGGGCGGGTTGGATGTCGCGGGCTGCAAGCGCGCTCGCAAGCAACAAGACGCCGGATATGACGTAAATGAGATGCTTCGAGTGCTGCATCGTGATCCCCCCGTTTCCGAATGAACTGGAAGAATGCGCCCCATTCGGAGAAGCGATCAGGCCACACCGCTCGACGAGCGGTCTGCGGATTCACCTCATATTAAGGCGTCCGGCAAGAGAGTGCGGGCATGCTGGTCGAAGTCGTAGCTGCAAACCTCTGTGTTCGCGCAATCCGGCAGACACAGAGGTTTGCAGCTGCGATGATGCGCGGTTCTCAGGTTCCTCCTCCGGAGGCGATCGGCCAGGACAAGGGGGAGGTTGTGGCCGGTCCTTGAGGTTCGTCCGCCAATCGGAATCCTGGCGTTACGAGCCAGCCTCGTTCGAAAGCGTTACAGCGGGGTGGTTCTGTGTGAGTACCGACACTTCGGCCGTTCCCCCAAGATGCCGCACCACCAGCGCCGCCAAATCGTCGATCGCCACCCGCACGGCATCTGGATCGAGCGGCGGGATCGACTCGATCACCACTACTGCATCGGTCGTTTCCGCGGTCAGCATCGTCCGTTCGGCCTCGCGCCAATTCCAGCACGAGCAGATGACGCTCTCGTCGTCACGGTAGATCACCGCGCCCGGCGGCGGCGATTCCGGCGCCTCGGCTCCCAGGGGGACGAAGAGCTCGTCGCCGTGGGCGCGCGTCAACCGGATGTCCCCCACGATCTTCATCAGATCCTCGCTACCGACCGGCAGCTGATGCCGCAGCGAGATCGTATTGTAGAGATCGACCAGCGGATCGATCGAGCGCAAGCGACCCGATTGCGCCGATCGCAACATCGCTTCGATCGACGACCGGTATTTCGACGGCTTCACCCCGAACCGCGCAAACGCCGCTCGCCACGGCGCCACCGCCGGATGCTGGCTGATCTCCTCGTCGCTCACGGATGCCGCGGCGCGTTCGATCTCGGTTTCCAGCATCGGCCAGATTTCCGGATCGTCGACCCGGTTGTCGATGCCGCGGACGACCGCGATGGCGATCGTCGCGTCCGGAAACAACTCGAGAAAATCCGATTCGAGGCGAAATTCCGTCATCCGCTAGAACGCCCTCACGATCCGGCGCGCCGAGCTCCACGCGAGCCGAACGCCGAAATAGCCAACCACCGCTCCGCAGGCGGCATCGATCGCGCGGAACACTCTGGGCCGGGCATAGCGCCGCCCGGCGCTCGCCAGCGAGCTAAATGCCACCGACCAGATCAGCGCGCCGGCCAGAAAAGCCACCAGAAACCAGACCAGACTGGCAGGATCGTGGCTGCCTTTGGTCGAGAGGACCCCTCCGCCCAGGCCTGACCAGAATGCCAGCGCGGCGGGGTTCGCGATTCCGAAGATCACCCCTGTTTGCAGCGCGCTCGATTCGATTGCGCCGCCACGAACCGACCGGCCGCGCACCGCATCCCGAAACGCATCGAGCGCGATCTTGCAGAGAAAGAGACCGCCGCCCAAACCGATCACATCGAGCAGCGAGATTGCCCGGGAGAGCGCCGCCAGTCCGGAAAAAGCGATCACCGCCCAGACGCCGTCTCCGAGCAGCGCGCCGAGCTGCACCCCGACGGCGCCGCGAAATCCAGTCGCGAACCCGCGCCGCAGACACTCGGTATTGACGACCCCGGGCGCCGCGGCATACGCGATTCCCAGGATCACCGGAAGAGCCAGCGCCTCCTGCACCTGCTCACCTCATCTCGCTACGACGGAACGATCAAACCGAGACTGCTTGTAAATCCATGAATGAAGGTCTTCGAGCCGACTGGGCCGATTTCGCCCGCGGCGATCAACCCGCCCAGCGGCAACCCAGGAAAGCGCCGCTCGATGGCGTTTGCATCGTGACTGGTGGTCCCGAACATCCCGGAGCCGCGGCCATTGCAGCTCGCCAGCAATCCGGCTACCGGCTCGCGCCCGCCGAGCCGCAGCTGAGACTCCAGCAGGGTCGCGGTCAGATCGAGATCGGCGGTGGCGGCATCGCGCAGTTGGAACTGGATCGTCTGCCCCACGCGCGGCCGGGCGCCAATGGCGATCTCCCCGGTTTCCCGGCGGATCCCGATAATGTTGCGAATCAGGAAATCCCCCCGCCCGAACGTTTCGCGATACTCGTTGGCCGCCAGCCCGGCCACCAGGTGATCGTGGGCTTCCAGCTGCATGTCCATTGGCAGCGTTGCCAGGGTTTCGGTCAACAGCTGCAGAGCCGGGCGGTTCGAGATCGTCTCGATCCATTTGTCTTCGACCGCCGTAATCGTCCAGGCTTCGCCGATCGGCTCGCATCCCTGGGACACGATCGGCATCAGATCGAAAGCGCCTCCGATCGAGAGCCCCACCCCGCCGTCGCCGTATGTCTGCCCGTTGAGCAGCACCCAGGTTTCTCGCTGCCCGGGCGCCGGGGCCAGCAGGCCGCCGACGACCGGCAATCCCGGGTAGGCCGCATTCAGCCTTTCGACCAGCAGCGCGCCATCCATCTTGAAAGGGTCGGCCAGCACGAACCAGCCATTGACCAGCGCGGGGTCGACTCCGATCCGCTCGGCCAGCTTGCCGTCGCTCGCGCTCTCCAGCATCCCCTGGGTGAACCGAACCGGACGGAGTATCGCTCCCGGCAGATCGAGCGCAACGAGCGAGATCGCCGGTTCGTCTTCGAATTCGATACCCTGCCCGATGACCCCGCTGCTGGCACACCCGATCACGATCATCGAACCGGAATGATGCCAAACCGCCTCCGAGATCCGCGGCAGATCCTCCACGAGCTGCGCCGAGGCAAAGACGATCACCGCATCGGGAACGATCCCGTTGATGCCATCCAGCGCCACATCGAGCGCATATTGCCAACCGCGGCCGACCCCGACCGCCGATTTGGCTCGCCCGTTGGCGTCGACCGGCGTGATGCCACGGGATTTGGGAGAGGAGAACGGATCGGGCGTTGTCATGCGGCCAAGCCTAGCAGACGAGCGACCTCCAGGGTCGATGGCTTCACCCCGAATTCCGGAGTCCCGGGCCCGCATCGGTCCTAGGGCATGGACTCCGCGCCATGCCGTGCGACCGATGCGGGTTCGGGTATGCTCGAATCTATAAGTGGCGCAGATACGCCTCCGGGTCCGCCAGGAATGTGCGCATGATCTGCACATGCTCCAGGGTTTCATACGATGCTGGCCGGATCTCGCGCCCGTCGAAGCTCAAGATCCGGGCGCCGGGTAACGCCAACAGCATCGGAGAATGGGTCGCAATGATGAATTGCGATCCCTCTTCCGCCATTGCCTTCAGCATCGAGAGAAAGGTGAGCTGCCGCGCGGGTGAGAGCGGTGCCTCCGGCTCGTCCATCAGGTAAATGCCGCCCGGACGACATCGCACCGAAAAGAGCTCGATGAATTGCTCGCCGTGCGACTGGGCATCGAGGCCGGCCGCGCCATAGCGCACCTCGATCGACCGTGCCTGCCCGGCCAGCACGCCTGCGCCGAGATTGCGAGCGTATTCCGAACGGTGACGGTCGTTGCGCATCTCCGCCGCGTCCGCCAGCAGCTCGGCCTTCAATCGGTCCATTCGCTTGGTGAACCCGAAGAAATCCTCCGCCCGAAAGAAATACCCCCGGTGCGGATGCCGCAATTTCCAGCGAAGCTTGCACCGTTCGGCGAGCTCACGCCCATATGCCAGAGTTGGATCGGTGTGCGGGTCGTCCGCCCCGATCCCCGGCAGCGCCAACGCGCAGGCAATCCCCTCCAGGAACGTCGATTTTCCGCTGCCGTTCTCCCCCACCAGAAACGTCACCGGAGCATCGAACCGCACCCCCCCACCCAGCGCCGACCGAATCGCCGGCACCCCGAACGGAAAAACATCGCGTTGTTCCGGGCCCGGATCGTGGAATGTCACCGCTTCGAGCAAGCTCATCGAGAGACCACCTGCATAGGGTTCAG
>DASTFJ010000083.1:0-14159 GCA_035708745.1 Thermomicrobiales bacterium
CGTGGTCTCCGACCGGGACGATCTCGCGGTCGGCCAGTTGGCCGACAGTGTTCTGCGCGCGGACGCCGACGTGATCCTGGCGGTGGGAACCCGTTTTCTCGGTCCGGTGAGCAATCCGGTCGACATCCGGGACGACCAAACAGTGATCCGAATCGATATCGATCCGGAGGAGATCGTGCGCAACGGCCGGGCGACCATCGAAATCGAGGCCGATGCCAAGGCCGCGCTGGCGGCCATCATTGATGCGATTTCTCCGGATCGCGCGGTCGATCAGGGGAAGCTCACGGAATTGCGGCAGCTCAAGCAGATGCTGCGGGAGCGGGTCGAATCGGTCGAGCCGCAAGCAAGCTATGCCAAGTCGATTCGCCAGACGCTGCCGGACGAGGCGGTGCTGGTGAGCGAGATGACCCAGCTGGGCTATTGGTCGAGTCTGGGCTATCCCGTCTATCAGCCAAATACCTTCCTGACCTGTGGGTATCAGGGCACGCTCGGGTTCGGCTTCACGCTGGCGATGGGCGCCAAGGTCGGCAAGCCGGATGTGCCGGTCGTTTCCATGAACGGTGATGGCGGGTTTGGATTCACCCTCAACGAGCTTTCCACGCTGGTGCAGCACAACATCGGGCTGATCACGATCGTGTTCAACGACAATGCCTATGGCAATGTCAAACGCATTCAGCAGGTCGATATGGGTGGTCGCCAGATCGCGTCCGATTTGGTCAATCCGGACTATGTGAAGCTAGCGGAGGCGTTCGGGGTGACCGGCCGCCGCGCCGAATCGCCGGTCCAATTGGCCCAGGCGATGGCAGATTCGATCCGCGCCGACGAACCGACGTTGATCGAAGTTCCCGTTCCGCAGATGCCGGACCCATGGAAATCGCTCAAGCTGCGGTAGGACTCGAAGTCAATTCGATGAAAAACAACGGTCGAGACCAATTGGTCTCGACCGCTTTGTCATTCTGAGCGAAGCGAAGAATCTCTCCCGGGTTTGCCCACAGTCTTGTTCATGCAGTGAACCACCGTGCTTTCGCCGGAGGGTGGTTTTAATGCACGTCCGACGAGAGAGATTCTTCACTTCGTTCAGAATGACAATAGGGGCGAGCACCGCGACGATGGGCCATAACCCGCCATGCTCGATGGGACGCACTCCTCAGGGCGACGGAGGGGTGGGCGAGACGGAGCTGTACCGCTCAGGGAATGCTCTGTCAGGTATTCGAGGGCTTGCCACCGGAATGACCACCGTTACCGGGGTTCGAGGGGGTGGCGAGCGAGGCATCGCCGGTGATGGCATAGAAGTAGCCGTTTTTGTCGCCGACGTAGAGATACCCGTCGAGCACGACCGGCTCGGTGGTGACATCGTCGCCGACCGGATATTGCCAAACGACTTCCCCGGTTTCGCGATTTAGGCTGGTGACGGTAGCGCCGGTGGCGAAGACCACCTCGTCCCCGGCAACAATGGGCGAGCGCACCGCGGCGCCTCCGGTGGCAAAGAGCCAAAGTGGGTCGCCGCCCTTCGCGGCATCGATCGCATAGATCGCGCCGTCGTCGCTGCCGATATAGACCACGCCGTCCGCTACCGCCGGCGAGGCTGAGCCGCCGACCGGGTAACTCCAGATCTCGTCGCCGGACGCGAGATCGACCGCGACAGTAGTCTTGTTTTTGGTGGTGACATAGACCCGTTCGCCGTCGATGGCCGGGGTCGAATAGATGCCTGAATCGAGCGCAATCTTCCAGGCGAGATGTCCGTTGGTCCGGTCGACCGCGAAGAGATCGCCGTCGTCGCCGCCGATGACGACCTTATCGCCGCTCACCGAGGGGGACCCGAAGAGCAGGCCGTCGGTCTTGTAGAACCAGAGCTGCTTGCCAGTCTTTGTGTCGATGGCGTAGAGATGGTTTTCCTTGCTGGCGACATAGACGACGCCGTCGGTGACCGTGGGCGAGGATTCCCCGGCATAGTCCATCGCGAACTTCCAGCGTTGATTGCCGGTGTCGGCGTCGATGGCGAAGACACTGAATCCGTTCGCCAGATAGACGGTACGGTCGGCAATCGCGGGAGAGGCCCGCACCGGGTAGCCTCCCAGATCGAACGACCATTTCGGTTTTTGCGTCAACATATCGAGCGCGATCAGATAGCCGTCATTCGTGCCGAAATAGGCCACGGCGCCGGAAATGGCGGGCGTGGAGCGCAGATCGCTGCCAGCGTCGTAGCGCCAGGCGCGATAGGGATTTCCCTCGAGCGCCGGACCGGCCAGCACGCCGCTGTGCGCTGGCGCGCCGCGGAACATCGGGTTCGATCCGGTCAGCACCATCGCCAGCGAGCTCTCGGTGGTTTCGTTTTCGACACTGGGCGTTTCGGCCACGCTCGCCCGCTGCTGGTCGAGATCGGCCGGTACGGATTGATGCCGGTAGATCTGGTTGCCCAGCACCGCGAGTGTGAGCACGCCGGCCGCGGCGGTGAGCGCGCCCGCCCGCAGCATCGACTGCCCATCGCGGCGTGTGCGCGCGATACCGACACCGGTCAATATGCACCCGACGACCCACGCGCCGATCGAAAGGGGTGAGAGGTTTCTCGTGACCGCCGGGATGGCGAGCAGCGCCAATCCGACCCAGATAATCCCCGTGCCGACCCCTTCTTCATCGAAGCGACGACCGTCCGGCCCGGCCAGCAGAAACGCCGGTATCTGGAATTGCGTCCGGCTTTCGGAGACGGTGCGGACATTCTCCGGGACATCGCGAACATCCTGCCCACAATTGGGGCAGAAGGTCAGATTGGCTGGAATCGTCTCCCCGCAGTCGGCGCACGTCTTCTGGGGGCCGATCCGGCGATTCTGTAGGCGGTAGGAAGAGAGTGTTGACATCGCGCAAGCAGCCGAATCGTGCTCAAGGGGAACTCGGTCCTAGCATACACGACCGCTTCCAACCCGCGATTTGCCGCTGGCGGCTAGGGCAGGAGCAATCGGGACCAGATTTAGCTCAGTCGTTGCTCGAATCGTTCGCGCAGCATCTCAAAGTGGTCGTCGCCGCAATGCGCACCGCCTTTCCCGACCTGCACTTCGAGGTCACCCAGATCATCGGAGAAGGCGATTGGGTGTCCTGCTACTCGGTGATGACCGGGACGAACACCGGTGAGTTGCGCAGTCCGTTGTTGTTGCCGCCGCAGGCGCCGCCGAGCCTGCCGGCAACCGGACGTTCAGTGCGGGTGCCGCACATGCACATGATGCGTTTTCGAGACGGCCGGAACACCGAGCTGCTGCATCTGATGGATACGATGGCGATGGTTGGTCAGCTCGGTCTCGCACCGGCGGACGCCCCTGCGCCAGCGCGCGGCTAACTCGAGCGCCACCATGGCTGCCGGCCGGATTTGATGCGGCACCGTCCGATTTCGGGTTACGGGCGCACCTTCGCGACGCAGATGGTCCAGGGCATCGAACCGCCGAGCCATTGCACATCGGCAGCCTGCTCGACGAATCGGCCGAAGGCGGCGCGGGTCCAGAAGTTGCGATGGTCGGGATCGCTGCCGCGCGGATGGATGTCGAGGTTCTTCCCTCGGGCGGCATTCGAGAAGCAGAACCATGGTTCGTGCGGTACGCTCAAGATTAAGTAGCCGCGGGAGACCCGGGCCAGCTCGCGCAATGCGTTGGTGGGTTCATGCAAATGCTCCAGCACTTCGAAGCAACCGACCGCGTCGAACGAATCGTTCTCCCAGGGGATTTCGTAGATGCTCGCGACCCGGCAGTCGACGGACGGATTCCGTTCCTGGGCCAGGGTCACCGACGAGGGGTTGAAATCGAATGCGCTCACCTGCAAGCCCGGGAAGCGCTCCATCAGGATGTTGGAGACGAATCCCTCGCCGCACCCGGCATCGAGGAAGGATTCCGGCGCGAGCTCGCCGATCTTGCCGGTGATCTTGTGGTGGAAGCGGTCGATCAACGCGCGCTGCACCGGGTTCGCATGGGTGTGCTTGGCGTAGTTGCTGGTTTCACGGGCGTCGATGGTAGACGTATCGATGGCAGTCACAGGGATGTCGTTACTCCTCTCTGGGCGGTCAACCGTCGATGGGCAGGCCGTCCTGCTCCGGAACTCGTTCCTGGAGAACTCGGTCATGACCTTCATCACCGTCGCGAAGGGCGATGAGGATGCGAATGATGCCGTACAGAATAGGGATCGCCGCAAAGAGAGCGATGCGATAGGTCACGCCGGCCAGCAGCACATTGGCCTCGTTCGCGCCGTGCACACTCGCCACGGCGATCATCAGCGCCTCACGCACACCCGCGCCGCCGGGCACCGGGCTGAGCATCCCGACCAGGATCGGCAGGGTAGTGAGACCCAGCACCAGCGAGAGTTTGGGCTCGGCGCCGTCGATCGCTTTCAGCAGCAGAAAAAGCACGCCGCCTTGCACGATCCAGTAGACGACCGACACGGCCAACGCCAGCAGTGACTGCCGGGGACGACGGGTTGGATGTTTGAGCGCTTCAGCGAAGTGAGAGCTCATTTTACGCAGGAGCGAGCGCAGTCTGGCTGCCCGACGGATTGCGAAGTAGGCGGCAAGCAGACCGCCAAGCACCAGCGCAGCACCCAATCCGACTATGCGGTCATCGACGGCGACGCCCTGGCCGCGCCAGCCACCGATCGCGATCCAGATCAGAGTGCCGATCGCCAGTACGGTGAGGTCGGAGGCGACTTCCCAAAAGGTGATCGACGCGGTTTCGGCGGTTCCGAGACCCAGCGCGCGTTTGGTGAGGTACGCGCGACTCGGCAGGGCAAGACTGAGCGGGGCGGCATAGTTGACGGCTACTGACGTGATGAAGGCTTCGGACGCGCGCAGATGTCGGGTGGCGCCGCTGACCATGGTGACCAGCAAATTCCAGCGGACGCAGAGCAATGCCAGCCCGGCCAGGTAGAGCAGCAGAGCCGCTGCGATGGTCCACGGATCGGCATCGCGAATGGCGGGGCGGATGCTGGAAAGCGCGTCCTGCTGCCAAAGGAGCAGGAGCGCCATCACCAGCGAAAAGGCAAAGATGACCGGGGTGGGGATCGAAGTGAGGCGCTTGAGCACCCGTTGCAACATGGGCGGTTCGCTCGATCAGCCAGCGAGGGAGATGTCGTCGCCGCTTTCGATGGCGCGGGTCGATCCCTCGAATCCGGACCCGATTCCCAGCGCCCGGCGCAGGAACCGGGCTGGCTCGGTTTTCGGCCGATGTGATTCCTGCACCAGGAACTCACCCAGCAATCCCAATCCGAAGAACTGGACACCGACCACGATCAGCAGCACCGCCAGCAAGAGCAACGGACGCGTACCGATGGTTTCGTCATTGACCAGCCGGTCCCACGACAACTTCAATCCCATCAGCACACCGAGCGCGACCGAGATGATGCCCGGGACACCGAAGAGATGCATCGGCCGCTGGCGGTAGTTGGTGAGGAAGAAAACGGTGATGAGATCGAGGAAACCCTTGAAGAGCCGTTTTAGCCCGTATTTCGATTTGCCCCATGCCCGGGCATGGTGCTTGACCGGAAGCTCGGCGATGCGGAATCCCTCGGCGGATGCCAACACGGGAGTGAAGCGATGCAGCTCGCCATAGACTCGGATGGTGTCGGTCACTTCACGACGATAGGCTTTGAACCCGCAGTTGAAATCGTGCAGCTCGACGCCGGTGACTCTGCGGACCGTCCAGTTGAAGAGTTTGCTGGGTGCGGTCTTGCCGCGCGGATCCTGCCGGTGCTGCTTCCAACCGGAAACCAGGTCGTAGCCGTCGTTCAGCGTTGCCAGCATGCGGGGGATTTCGCCAGGATCGTCTTGCAGATCGCCATCCATGGTGATGATGGTGTTGCCGCTGGCGAGCGCAAAGCCATTGGCGAGCGCCTGGGCCTTGCCGAAATTGCGCCGGTGCTGAATGGCGACGACATGCGGATCGCCGGCCCGCAGCCGGGTGATCTCTCGCCAGGTGCCGTCGGACGAGCCGTCATCGATAAAGAGAATTTCCCACGGAACCCCGGTCGTGGCCAACACCGTCGTGAGCCGCTCGTGCAGCTCGGACAAATTGCCTTCCTCGTTCATGACGGGAATCACCACCGAGATCGGGCCGCGGGCCGGACCGATATCCGAAACCGAACCGCTCACCACGGAAACCAGCGGCGCGGTGGTCGTTTCGCTATCGGAGGTAGTGGCAGTCGAAGTGCTCGTGGAGGTCACCAGTCGTTCCCGGGTCGTCGATTGCGGGTCGAGCTCGATTTCCCCTGAAAATGGGCGAGTCGCCAACTGACTATAGTTGGCGACTCGCATTGACGCAATTCACGATCAGTCCTGAAGGCAAGAGGCAATGGGCAATAGGCAAAAGTACGCGTAGGAAATTGCCACGGGCGAGGCAACTTACTCTTGCCTGCTGTCCAATGCGTCCCTCTCAGGGTTTTTGCACGGACGTGTCGGACTCGCCGGAGATGCCCGGTCCGAACGACATCATGAGCACATCGCTCCGTTGATCGATCGCGACATCGGTTTCGGTCATGGTCGTCGCTGGTTTGATATGGACCGATTTGAGATCGGTAACCTGCCCGCCGAGATCGACCATGGTGGAGGCTGAGCCGAGCTCCCCGACCACGAACTCGGTCTTTGGCACCATATCGCCATTGTCGAGCTGCACGAAGACGGTGTAGATGCCGGAGGGCAAGCCTGATACCTGAAGTGCCGCCTGCCCACTCTGCGCATTGGTCAGAAGCACCCCTTGGGCTCCAGCGCTAGCGCCGTTGATCTCGGACGAAAGGTTGTAGCGCTGGGTGGACGGGGAGGTGACCAGGTTGGCAACTCCCTGGTTGTTCTCATTGGAAAGCTGGGAGGAGAGACGCGCGATCTGCATATCGCGCTGAGCGAGCGCATTTGCCGAATCGTTGAGCTGCGAATAGTTGTTCAGCCCCCAGGCTGCAACCAAGCCCAGCGCCAGCAGCAGCGGAAGGGTTGCCAGCGGCGCGGCATAGACCCGCCACCAGGCCGATTGCAGTTCTGGTGGGGTGGGCGACGGATCGACGACCAGGGAGGACGGAAGTGTGGGAGTGCGCAGGGCGTCGAGCGAACCAGCGTAGACGCTCCTCGCGGGGGCGGCGGTTTGCGGAGTGGCCGCAATGCGGGTCATGAGAGCTGTTCTGGCGCTCGCCGGCGGCGAGGCGAGCGGCACGGCGAGCGCCAGAACAGCGGCGGTTTGTCGATAGCTGTCGACCAGGGCGGCGCAGGAGGCACAACGGGAGAGGTGACGTTCGATAGCGGCACGCTGGGGAGCATCGAGAACGCCGAGCGCATATTCGTCGATCGACTGATCGACCATATGGCAATCGTTGGCCGGTCGATGGACATGCGGCCGAATTCGAAAACCGCCTCGATCCGAAGGTTGCTGGTTCACGACAGTTTCACCTCGTTCGGTTCCGCTCGCTCGCTCACCACCGGGCCAAGCTGTTCTCGGAGCTTCAACATTCCCAGACGCATTCGCGTTTTGATCGTCCCCAGCGGCTCGCCGAGCGTATCGGCAATCTCGCGTTGGGTCAGACCCTGGAAATAGGCAAGCTCGATTGCCTCACGCTGCGCTGCCGGCAATTGCAGGAGCGCGTCCTGGATCGAAACCCGCAGGCTCGAGAGCCAGACTTCTTCTTCGACATCCGATCCTTCGTCTGGCAACGAGGCCAGAATCGTTTCCGGTTCTTCCGAATCCGCCTTTTGCGGCCGGCGCTTCCGGCGCCGCACCTCGTCGATCGACAGGTTGTGGGTGATGCTCAACAACCAGGTGATGAGCGACCCACGCGCCGCCTGAAACGACCCACCCTGTTGCCAGGCGCGGACGAAGACTTCCTGCAGGATTTCTTCGGCCACTTGGGCATCGCCAACGATGCGTAGCGAAAACGAATAGACCGCGCGGGAATAGCGCTCGTAGAGCACCTCCAGCGCGCCCTGATTTCCCTGCGTGACCAGGGTAATCAGATCGGCGTCAGAAACCGCACTCCAATCGTCGAACGGGTCCAAACCGGAACTGCCCGCCATGGTGTTACCCGCGAGGCTTCCTGGTTCGGGGGCCGTTGCCGCTGGCTCGGTTCCCTTTCGCTTTATATACGTCAGCGAGTGGCAATCGGGATGTCCCTTTTCTGGAGAGTTCAGTCGTGATCGAGGAATTGCCCGTTCGTTCAGTCTACCCGATCGTAATTGAGCGCAAATTTGCCGGGATTTGGGCTTCGGACGTGACCGGATCGGCAACGGCCAGTCCCAACAACTCCCGTGCCTCTCCCACCAGCACCAGCGACCCGGTGATCAGCACCGGAGTGGCGGCGCCCGTCCGCGCTCGTGCTTCGTGCAGGGAAGTTTCGAGGTCCCTGCTGGCAGTTACCTGAGAAATTGCCGCATGCGCGATGGGAACGAGCTCGTTCGCCGGGAAGGCGCGTGGATTGCGCGGTTCGGTGAGGATCAGCCCGGAAACGCAGGGCGCCAACGCCTCCAGAAACGGCGCCGGATGCTTATCGCTGAGCAAACCGACGATCGCGGGGATGGGTGAGCCGAGCTCGTCGAGTACCTCGATGGCCAGCGCGGCCGCGGCCAGCGGGGTGTGGGCGCCATCGAGAATCCAGGTGCGGCCGCCGGCGGACACACGTTCGAACCGGCCGGGTAGCGCCGCTGTCGCGAGACCAGTATGGATTGCCTCGTTCGATGCGGTGAGGCCCTGGCCGATCAGGCAGCCCCACGCGGCGATCGCAAGCGAAGCATTTTCCATCTGATGCGGCCCTGCCATGCCAGTGCGCAGGTGGTCGAGGGGTCGATTCGGTCCGGTCCAGGAAAAATCTTGCCAGGTGCCTGTTGTGTCGAAATCCCGTCCGGCGATCATCAGAGGGGCTCCCCGCCGGGCCGCGGTATTTTCGATGACGGAAAGAGCGGCCGGCTCCTGGGAGGCGGTGATCGATGGGATGCCGGGCTTGACGATCCCGGCCTTGTTGGCGGCAATCGACTCGATGGTGTCGCCCAGAATCTGGGTGTGCTCCAGATCGAGCCGGGTGATGATCGAAACCGCTGGCGCGATCACGTTGGTCGAATCGTAGGTGCCGCCGAGTCCGACCTCGATCACCGCGAGCTGGCAGGACTGCTCGGCGAACGCCAGCAGCGCCATCACGGTCAATAGCTCGAACGCGGTCACCTCGCCGAGCTCGGGCCGCTGCCGTTCGAGCTGGGCGACCGCCGCTTCGGTTTCGAAGGCCAGTGTGGCGAAAACGGGTTCGTCGACTGGTACGCCGTCGATCGCGATTCGCTCACGGAACGTATGGAGATGAGGCGATGTAGAGAGGCCGGTGCGATATCCGGCGGCTTTGCCGATTCCAGCGACGAATGCGCTGGTCGACCCCTTACCCTTGCTGCCCGCGACATGCACGATCGGATAGGCGCGGTCGGGCGACCCGAGCTCGTCGAGCAGAGCGCGCGTGCGCACCAAGCCGAGCTCCGGTCCGACCGAACCCGATCGCGGATTGGTGATGTACCCACGGTCGTAGTTGCCCCGCTCGCGAAGGAGCTGGAGCGCCCTGAGATAGTCGTCCGAATGGCTCGACATCGTCGTCGCTAGATAGTCGCCGGTTCGCGGATGATCGAAGAACGGTCGAATGCCTCCGAGAGTGCCCCGAAACGCCATTCGCCGGCATCGCCCTCGAAGAGCAGCGAATGCCGGCCGTCGAGCGCCGGATTGGTGTCTGGGAAGTCGCTGCGGAAGTGCGCGCCCCGGCTTTCCTCGCGGAAGAGCGCGGCCGCGATCACGTTGGACGCGGCTTGAGCAATATTGCTGGCTTCCATCGCGACCCGGTCGTTGCCTCCGGCGGTGGCAATCGATCGCGTCAGGCGTTCCACCTCGGCGGCTGCTTCGCGCAGTCCTTCGGCCGAGCGGACCACCGCGACATGCTGACTCATCACCCGCTGGATCGCGGCGACGGCTTTCGCGATGGCGGCCCGATTACCGGATTCGACCTCGGTCGTGACGCCGGATAGGTCGAGCGCATCCGTGTCGATGGCCCGCGGGCGTCCCAGCGAGGTCAGCAGTGCGGCCGCATCGGTGCCGAACACGAGCCCTTCCAGCAGCGAGTTGCTGGCCAGTCGGTTCGCGCCATGCACGCCGGTGCAGGCTGCCTCACCAAGAGCGAGCAGGCCGGGCAGGCTGGTGCGCCCATCGGTGGAAGCAGCGATTCCACCGATGAAGTAATGCGCCGCCGGGGCCACCGGAATCAAATCGCTGGCGAGGTCGAGCCCGCGCCCCTTGAGCTCCCTGGTAATGGTTGGAAAGCGCTTGTAAACCAGCTCGTCGGGCAGGTGACGCAAATCGAGCCAGACATGGTCGGTATCGTCGGCCGCCATGGCCGACTGGATCCCGCGGGCGACGACATCGCGCGGGGCGAGCTCGGCAAGCGGATGAACCGCCAGCATGAAGCGCTCCCCGGCGTCATTCAGCAAATAGGCGCCTTCGCCGCGCACGGCTTCGGTGATGAGGAAAGGTTCGGTGCCGGCCAGGGCCAGGACGGTGGGATGGAATTGCACAAATTCCATATCGGCGACCGCGACGCCCGCACGGACCGCCATTGCTAGCCCATCGGCCGTCGCGCCCTTCGGATTCGATGTGATTGCCCATAGCTGACCGGCTCCGCCCGCGGCGATCACGATCCAGGGCGCGGCCAGAACCGCTCGCTCTCCGTTGGCGAGCTCGGCCGAGATACCACAGGCGCGAGCGTCGCAGACGAGGAGATCGAGCGCGTAGGCGTGATCGAACACATCGATGTCCGGATGCGTTCGAGCCGCCGCGACCAAGGCCCGCTCGACCTCGGCGCCGGTGGCGTCGCCGCCGGCGTGGAGCACGCGATGGCGGCTATGGGCCGCCTCGCGGCCGAGCAGAATTTCGCCCGTGGTCACGCTGCGATCGAATTTGGTGCCGATCGCCAGCAAGCGGTCGATCGCCGAGGGGGCGCCATCGACCAGGGCGCGCACTGCCGCCGGGTCGCACAGACCGGCGCCGGCCACCAGCGTATCTGTTTCATGAAGGCGGGTGGAATCGTCTGGTCCGATCGCAGCGGAGATGCCTCCCTGCGCATAGCGGGTATTGCTCTCCCCCAGCACACCCTTGGTCAACAGGGCGACGCGCCAGCCCTCGGGCAGCGCGAGCGAGAAGGCCAGCCCAGCCACGCCGGCGCCGACAACCACGACGTCATAACTGCGAGGATCCATCGCTGATTTCGTTCGGTTCGACAAGAGCATTCCTCATTCCGAGCGGGTCGCCATTCCCCAAATCAACGGACTTAGTGTAGCACTGACACTTAGTCCGGAGTTGTGGGTCCGGAGTCCGGAGAATAGGCAGCAACGCGCCGAGGCCAACTCTCTTGACACGAGAGGGCAGATAGGCCCATCGCTACGATCGTCCCCGGACCCCGGACCCCGAGCTAACGGACGGTGATGAAGCCATGGTCGGTGACACGGGCTTTGGGGATGACGGAGAGCGCCATGAAGGCGAGCAGGCCGAACGGCGACGTGAGGGATGAACCGAGATCGTTGGCCGATTGCTCGAGCGCTTCCAATTGCTCCGAAACCGTTGCAACCGACTGGTCGGAGATGATGCCTCCGATTGGCAGCGGCAGCTCGGCCACGATCCGGCCGTCGTTTGCGGTCGCCAGGCCCCCGTGCATTTCGATCACGCGGCGCGCTACCGCGAGCATATCCTCGTCGGTGGCGCCTATCACCACAAGATTGTGCGCATCGTGCGCGATCGAGCTGGCGATGGCGCCCGACTTCAGGCCGAATCCGCGGATGTAGCCGACTCCGATCCGGCCAGATGCCTTGTACCGCTCGATGCAGGCGATCTTGAGCAGATCGGCTCCGGGATCGGTCACCGCTTCGCCATCCCGCACGATCGGCGTGGCCGGCTGGAGATCGGTGACGATCTGGCCGTCGGAGACCGAGATCGCCTGCTTTGCCTGGTCCGGGTCGAGCCGGAACGATGCGAGATCGAGCGGGGCGACATGCATCGAATCGAGCAGGAAGGCCGGCGGATCGCTGGCCGGCAGATCGACCACCATCTCGCCGCGATAGGCGACGACCTTGCCCTGGAAGAGGGTCGCGTCGATGGTGACCGATTCGAGATCGGTCAGGATGTTCAGGTTGGCTTCGTAGCCCGGCGCGACCGCGCCGATCCCATCCAGCCGCCAGTAGTCGGCTGGGTTCCAGGTTGCGAGCCGGTAGGCGCGAATGGGATCCATGCCGCCTTCGATGGCATCGCGCACGATGGCATCGACATGCCCGTCGTGCAGCAGGGTGAAACAGTCGCGGTCGTCTGAGCAGAAGGCGCAGCGCGGATAGGTGCGGTCGTCGACCAGCGGCAGTAGCGCCTCCAGATTGCGGGCCGACGTGCCCTGGCGGATCATGATGAAGAGTCCGCTGGCCAGCTTTTCGCGCGCTTCGGCCAGCTCGGTCGACTCGTGATCGGACGTGACGCCGGATTGCAGATAGGTTTGCAAGCGTCGGCCGGTCACATGGGGTGCGTGCCCGTCGATGCGATAACCCCAGGCCGCGCGCAGCTTATCGCCGATCACCGGATCGCCGGAGCAGGAGCCGGCCACATTCATCAGCTCGCCCAGGCCCACCGCTTCCGGCCAGCTCAGCATTTCGGCGATGTCGGCCGCCGTCAACTCGGCGCCGGGACTCTCCTGCGGGCTGGCCGGCACACAGGACGGCGCGGTAAAGCGGACGTGCAGGGGCAATCCCTGGGCAGCGGACCGCATCGCTTCGAGTCCCGGCAATCCCGCGACATTCGCGATCTCATGCGGATCGGTCACCACCGCGCCGGTGCCCCGAGGGATCACCGCCCGGGCGAACTCGGGCATCCAGAGGAGGGAGCTTTCGGTATGAATGTGCGGGTCGACGAACGACGGCGCAATGATCTTGCCACGGCAGTCGATGACCTCGTTGGCGCCGCCGGTTTCGCCGACGTTGACGATGCGGCCATGGGCGATCGCGACGGTTTTTTCCTCGAGCTCGCCGGTGAAGACGTTCAGTACCCGCCCGCCGGCCAGCACCGTGTCGGAACGCCCCGTTCCCCGGGCCGCGGTAATGCGCCGGCGCCAGCCGAAACTGTCGAAACCGTTCATTCCCTCTCCTCTATTACGTTCGCTCCGGTCGTCAGCAAATCGAAAGGGGTCCAGAGTCAAGGTCCAGAGCTGCGATCACTGGACTCTTGACTCTGGACACTTGACTCGTTTCACGAGCGCAATTGCGATTCGACTTCGGTCACGAGATCATCGATTTCCGGCAATGTACGACGCACGAATGCGCCAATATCGTCTCCTTGCGAAAGGGGCAGCCGGAAGGTCATCCCGACAGCGACGCCCTCGTCGTTTTCACTCCAGCTCGCCGACTGATTGGGCTCCAGCATGCCACGGGCAACATTCGGAATCACCCGCCGCGCCAGCCGTTCCAGCGCGCGCCGCCGCCATTCGCTCTCTTCCTCGGAAAAAAGACCGGGCGAGACCCCGCGCAGCTCGATGACATAGGCATCGTCTTCCAGGCGGACATCGGCTTGGCCGAGCTCGTCGTCGATAGCGACCACCCACCGTTGCCGGTCGTCGAGCATGCCGTAGGCATAGAAGCCCTCATCCGCCAGCGACTGCCGGGCGCGGGCGAGCCGCGCCTTCTGATCGGCGGTGAGGCGGTCGTCGGCCAGATAGCGGTCCAGCCGGAGATTTGATTCGTCGTTCATGTGCATACGTCGTTTGGGTCGCCGGAGCGCCCGAGAAAGTCGAAATGAGATGACACGGTAGTCTATCCGACCCGAAATCGTGCGAAATGCCCAATCGTTTGACAAGTCGAACAAAGCTTCGCTATGTTTGGGTCTCAGAATTCCGTGGCGTTATGAACGAGTGTACCGGGTCAGAGGGTACGATCAGGCGTTGGGTCGGCAGACTCACCGTATGAACGGCAGACTCGCGGGTACGTTGTCGGGATTTGGTCTAACTGAGAGCGCCGTGTTTTCTTGCCGGCATTGGGCTGGCTGCGCGGCAAAACAGGAGGAAAATAATCCAATGGCAAAGGATTCGATTGCCGGTCTGGTCGCGCAGCTCTATGGCTCCAGAATCAGCCGCCGCGAGTTCGGAAAACGTGCTGCCGCCGCCGGTTTGTC
>DASTFJ010000084.1:0-4375 GCA_035708745.1 Thermomicrobiales bacterium
GCAAGGGCAATTCCCTATGGTTGCCCTTGCAACCCCCGAACCTGACACCTGGCAGGTCGCCGCATCCGCCCTTCGATGCTCGATTGACCACAATGCATACGCTCGCCACTAGGAAACGATGCGTATCGTTCCTTCACCGGCCACGGCCCCAAAGTGCCGGTAGTCGAGTGTGGCGACACGCCCGCCGTTTCGCTCTCCACACGCGATCACGGCGGCATCCGCTATCCCGAGCGGCAGGTTGTCGTATCGCTGAACAAGCTGGTGGATTCGCGTCCAGTCCTGCTCGCCACAATCGAGGCGGTAAGCGCCGTTGGCAATATCTCCAACGAAGAGATCCAACACCATTGGCCCCAGATCTCGTTCGATAAAATAGCTCACTTCGGAAAGCACGGCGACCGGAACGATCAGCGCGTCGAGCTCGCCCTCGAGCGCTTCGAGCATCTGCAGATGATCTTGATCTCGTGCATTGATGAGTGCAACCAGCGCGGAGGTATCGACAGTTACCAATCGCGCTCCCAATTTGCGGCAAGCCATTCGTCGAAGTTCCGTCCGTGGACGGTGTCGCTTGCGCCGGCCCCAATCGATCTTGGTCGTTTGCGCGTTACCGGTTGCGCTTCGGACAGGAGCAAGATGGCCGTGCGAATGACCTCAGCTTCACTGGCGCCGGTCTGTCGTGCGCGATTCTCGACATAGGTTTTGAGTTCATTGGAAAGATAGATTGTCGTCTTGACCATGGAACACCTCTTGGTTGTGTGACACATATGGTACCAGCACCGGTCCGGTGCAGACACCCATCCGTTCGAGATCTTCACCGGCCTCCGCGCGTCGTTATGCTCATTCACCCACAACTGCCGAGGTATCGAGCGCGATCATTCCGGATGCCAGTTTTCCCGAAGCCAGTCTTCCGATTCGGCAGCCCCGATCGTCCCACCTGTTGATGTCCCCAAAATAACTGGCACGTCCCTACGCCGCCGCTCGAAATAATCATCAAGTGCTTCTCGGATAATCTCGGCCTCAGAGCGCCCTTCCGATCGAGCTACGCGCTTGATCTGCCCTGCGACCTCTTCGCGCAGATAAATCGTCATCTTTTGCATTGCCAATGCCTCCGCGCCATCTATATGGCATGTCAGGCACCGGAATGCACGTTCAGACAACCCGACGACCGCGTCCGCAGTTCGGAACCTCACGCTCTAGAATCGTCCCCAGATTTCCCGTATCGAAATTCCGGTCGCGAACGACCGGTGCACCCCGAATGCTCGTTCGTCATGTGGGAAGGCGTTCAGCCCAGAAAGATGCCCGGGGCGACTGATAGTCGCCCCGGGCAGGTGCCTCTTGTCTCGCGGCTGCCTATCGAGCACTCGTGTGGGGTGGCGGCCAGGAGTCGTAGGCGAATATCGGCTCATTGGTTTTGAGTAGAAGCGATGCGACCAGCAGGAGCGGCACAGTGCTGTGATTCTCGATGGTCTTGCCAGCGTTCGGGGCAAAGGCAATCGTTTCACCATCGGAGAGGTCGATGGTCGCTCCGATCTCTGCCGATTCTTCGACGCCTTCCCGATCGATCGTCGCTCCGCCGCGAACGAGCTCAGTCGTCAGAGCGCCCGAGATGACGGTAAAGACGGCCGGTCCCGAATGACTGTGGAGCCGGATCGTGGCGCCCGGTTCGAGGGTGAAGCGTATCAGCACCATTCGGCTGTCGCCGTCAGTGAGCGAAACAGTAACAAGGCTTTCGTTCGATGTCCCCGCTGGAAGCCGAGCATCCGTTGCTCCTGCGCCCATTGCCGGGAACACTGTCACGCTTGCGACGAACGCTATGGCAACGATACTGACGATCAACTGCTTGCATGTTATTGGTGGCGAGCTCATCAGTTTGTCCTTTGCATTTCGCGGCCCGATCTGACCCAACCGCTTTGGGTGCCTCTCGATACTGCCGCTGCTCCCCATCGAACTCCATACGCAACGCCCACAGTTCCCACACAGAGCGCCCACAGGCGATCGGCAAGTGATACGATGGCCTTCGAACGCTCCGTCCCACAAGCTCAAGCTCCGGGGATGACCGATGCCGCAGGGAGGGCTCCAGTCGCTCGCCGCGCTCGTTCGGCGCACTCGGCTCTCGGCTGGACTCAGCCAGGAAGAGCTGGCCGAGCGGTCGGGATTGAGCGCTCGCACGATCAGCGACCTCGAGCGCGGTCTCAGCCTGGATCCTCGCCCTGACACCATCCGCATGCTGGCGGAAGGACTGGCGCTGACGGCTGACGAACGCAGATCGCTCATTGCCGCTGCCCGCCCCGAGCTCCGCACACGTTCCGGCAACGATTCGACCGAAGCAACGGCGCAGCCTGGCAATCTGCTCGTGGATCTCCCCGCCTTGCCCGGTGGACTGATCGGCCGGGAATCGGACGTATCCGATCTCGTCTGGCGCGTGACCCAACGCGACGGCCGGTTGATCACCCTGACCGGTCCAGGCGGAGTTGGGAAAACCCGGCTGGCGCTGCGGGTCGCCCATCGGGCCGCGCCGGCGTTCCCCGGTGGCGCTGTCTTTGTCGATCTGGCCCCCATCTCCGATCCCGGTCTGGTGGCCTCGGCCATCGCGCGGACCCTGAAGATCCCGGAGACGGGAGATCGGTCTCCGGAACGGGCTCTGCGCACCGCCCTGGCCGCGCGGCCTCCCATGCTGCTCGTGCTCGATAACTTCGAGCAGGTGATCGAAGCAGCTTCCCTGGTAGCCGGTTTGTCGGATGCTGCCCCGCGGCTGGTCATGCTGGTCACCAGCCGGGAGGCCCTCCGCGTGCGTGGTGAAGACGAGTTCGAAACGCAGCCGCTCGAAGTGCCACCCAACGGAACCCCAAATGACATCGGGTCGGTTGCTCACATTCCGTCCGTGGCTCTGTTCGTCCAAAGCGCTCGCGCCGTCGACCAGAGCTTCGTCCTGGACGAACATGCAGCGGCGCCGGTGGTCGAGATCTGCCGCCGCCTGGAGGGATTGCCGCTCGCTATCGAGCTGGCCGCGACGCGCACCAGACACTTCCCTCCGGATGTGCTGCTACGACACCTGGAACCTCGCCTTCCCCTGCTCACCGGCGGCGCGCGCGATCTTCCTGCCCGCCAGCAAACCGTCCGCAACACGATTGGCTGGAGTTACGACCTGCTCGACACCGATGAGCAAGCCCTCCTGCGTCAGCTCAGCGTCTTCGTGGGCGGGGCCTCGCTGGAAGCCATCGAAGCGGTCGTTGCCAACGCCTCCGATCGCGAAATCAATGTGCTTATCGCGCTCTCCTCACTGGTCGACAAGCATCTCGTGCGCAAGCGAACGGGACAGGACGGATCGCTCCGCTTTTCTTTACTCGAAGTGGTCCGCGAATTTGCCATCGAGCAGTTACACCGGACGCAGGAATACCAACGCGCCCGCCAATCGCATGCCGAACATTTTCTGATCCTGGTAGAGGAGCGGGCGGGCACATGGACGACCCACCTTCACGGTTCTCCTGGGCACGAATTGATCACGATCGAGATCGACAATATTCGGTCTGCCACCTCCTGGTTCGATGAGCATCGTGATGCCGAAAGCATTGCGCGGTTTGTCAATTCGGTTTGGGTGTACTACTACGTTCATGGGCTCTTTCGTGAAGCGCGCGCCCTCGGCCAACGCGCATTGGACCTGGCAGCCGAACAACCACTGAGTGCACCGTTACAGGTATCCGCCTGGGGATCTCTGAGTACGACCATGTCCGTCATGGGAGACTCCGCACGCGCACTTGCCCTCGCGCGGCAGAGTCACGAGCTTGCTCGGCAACTCCCAACTGAGCCGGGACTGCTGCCACTCGCTCTCATCGCGCTAACGATTGCCTTGCGCGACCAGTATCGATTCGCCGAGGCCATGGAATACGCGGAGCAGGCCCTGCCCGCGGCCCGAGTTGCGGGGGTCGATGCATTCGTCGAGCCGCATGTGCTCTACCACATCGGTCGCCTCGCCTACCTGCAAAACGACATGGTTCGGGCGGCCAGCAGTCTTGGTGAGTCGCTGAACCAGATTCGCCGGCTGGGCCCGACCGAGACGGCCCTCTACACGATCAACATGCTGGCAGCAGTGCATCTCAAGCAAGGGAATCTGGAGGAAGCCGCCAGTCTCTTGCGCGACGGCCGCGTGCTGCTGCTGCCGAGCGGTCACTTCGGGATGTGGTTCGACGCCATCGTTCTCCTGGCGGCGAAGTGCCGGATGCCCGATCACGCGGCCCGCATTCATGGCTTCTATTCCGCCTACTACGCCTCCATGGGCATCGGTGAGGCCCATGTGGATCCGTGGCGCGAAGCGGAAATCGACTCCTTGCGCGACCAAGTTGGCGGGCCGCATTTCGACGCCGAATACAACGCCGGCGCC
>DASTFJ010000085.1:0-8242 GCA_035708745.1 Thermomicrobiales bacterium
ATGCGTTGAACCAGGTGAGAGAGGTTCGATGTTCTGGCGCTGCGGGGGAAACGGCGCCATTGGGATGGTCGAAAGAATGAGTCAAACAGCCTTGCAGGCAGCGGTGCGCCCATCTGGGAGTACGGCAGAGCTGGACGCTTCCATGCGCCCGCTCTGCTTCGACGAACTTCTCGAGCGGTATCAGAACGAGATTTTTCGCTACTCGATGCAATTGACGCGGAATTCCGCCGATGCCGATGACCTGTATCAGGAAACGATGCTCAAGGCCTATCGCGCATTCGGCCGGTTGGGGCCGGATTCGAACTACCGCGCGTGGCTCTACCGCATCGCAACGAATACCTTCCTTTCGCAAAAGCGAAAGGACAAGCGGGAGCGCCCGCTCGATCCGGTGCTGGACGACCATTTGGCCGTCACCAACCCGGATCAGCCCGCCTCGCTCGATGCTCGCGATCTGTTGGTCGAAGTCGAGCAGTTCGTGCAAAACCTGCCGGAGAAGCAGCGCGTGGCGCTCATCCTCCGCAAGTATCATGAGCTCGACTATGCCAACATAGCGGCAACCTTGAATAGCTCAGAAGAAGCCGCGCGCGCCAATGTCTACGAGGCGCTGCGCAAACTGAGAACGTGTTTCGGAGACCGCCTGTGAGCGGGAGAAAAGAGCAATGGGCAACGATCGTCACGTAGCAGCATCGGAGCACGAGGCAATGACCTCACGCGACTCCGACCCTCCCAATTCGCTCGCCACCGAGGCGAGCCGCCCCGGTATCGACGAGTGCGATCTCTGTTGTGAGGCGATTCCCGGGTATATCTGCGGCGATCTGAAAGTTATCGATAAGCGATGGATCGACGAACATACGGCAGAGTGCGGCTATTGCCAGCGGCAGCTTACCGGTTTCCAGCGCCTCGATCATCTCCTCTCCGAATGCGAATCCAGCTGCTGCGAGGGCATCGCGCCGCCTCCCTTTCGCAACCCTACGCGCGAAGTTGCGCGCTACGGAACGATGGACAGCCCGCTCGGGGTGCTGCTGATCGCCGCCACCGATGAGGGCGTTTGCGAGATCGATTTCGGCCGTAATCGCACCATCGACGACTTTCGGGATGAGATGACCCGCCGCGGGTTCGATCTTATTTCCGACCAGCAGGCGATTCAGCCCGTGGTGGATCAACTTTCCGAATACTTCCAGGGACGCCGGAACACCTTCGATGTTCCGGTCGATTTTTCCCACCTGAGTCCCTTCGCGCGCGATGTGCTAAAAGCGACTGCCGCGGTCCCCTCCGGCGGCGTGGCGACCTATTCCGAGATCGCCAGGCTGATCGGCAATCCCGGCGCGAGTCGCGCGGTCGGCAACGCCCTGGGCCGCAATCCGATCCCCATCATCCTTCCCTGTCACCGGGTGGTGCCCGCCGACCGTTCCATCGGAAAGTACACCGGCGGCGTCGATATCAAGGTAAAGCTCCTCTCGCTCGAGGGCGCCCTGCTGCCGACGGGAGCCCTGGTCTCGTAGACTGCCGGTGACGGCCACGCGCCGCCAGTCGAGTGGCAAGGCCAAGGCCGGTGCCAAAGGCCGCCCAGGGCGATATCTGTGACCGTGGGAAGAACCGTGGTTCCCCGAGCGAAATCGATCGAGCTCGCCGACGGTGCCATGCTCACCGTTGCCATCCTTTGGGCGTCCAACAATGTCATCACCAAAGCCGCGCTCGACCGCGGGCTCGAACCGCTGATCTATATCCTGCTGCGGTTCGCGCTGGTCGCCGTTCTGCTCTTCCCCTATCTCTGGTTGCGGCACGTGCCGTTGCGCGTCCGCCGCGCCGATCTGCCCCGCTTCATCGTCAGCGGTCTTTGCGGCTTCACCTTCTATAACTGGCTCTATATCGTCGGGCTGTCGCACACGTCGGCGTTCTCGGCGGCGATTCTGGTGGCGCTCGCCCCGATCTTCATCTTATTGATGTCGGCCGCGTTTGGTCTGGAGCGCGTGCAGCGCCTCCAGTGGGCTGGAGTCGCCATCTCGTTTTTCGGAGTAGCGGTTTTCATCGGCGACAAGCTGCTGGCAGGTGAGCCGGCGCTTGGCGATCTGTTGAATTTGTTCGCCGCACTTTGTTTCGCGGTCTATACGCTGACGACGAAACCGCTGGTGCGGCGGTACGGACCGGAAACGACCACCGCTTGGGCGGTGCTGATCGGACTGATCGGCATTATCCCGTTTACGGCAGGTGCGGTGCGCACCGAGCAATGGGGCGAGGTCACCGGCCTCGAATGGTTCGCGATCGCCTGGGCGGCCATCGTTTCGGTGATGATCGGCTATTCCTTGTGGAGCTGGGCGATCGCTCGCACCGGGGCTGGCCGCTCGGTGCCGTATCTTTTCCTGATACCGGTCTTCACCGGGCTCTTCTCGGTCGTATTTCGCAACGACCATCTGGAGGCGGCTCAGCTGATCGGCGGGTCGATCGCGCTGGCCGGTGTCGCGCTTGCGCGCAAGTCCGCGCGGGCCGAGACGATCATTCCGGATGAGGAGACCGGCATCGCGCCCAACCCCGAGTCGAAACCGCGCGTCATGCCCGGACTGTAGTCACGAAAGGACCTCGATGCCATACGCCCTGACCGTCGAACCAGGCACAACCGTCGAGCTCTCGGACTTCCCAACCGGTGAGACGGGTGGTCTCGACAAGGACGCCGCCCACGATCTGATCAAACCCCTCAAGCGGCAGATCCGCGATCTGCAAGGGACGCTCTACGCATCCGCGCAAAATGCGGTGTTGATTGTCTTGCAGGGGATGGACACCAGTGGAAAAGACGGCACGGTCAGCAGCGTGCTGGAAAGCGTCAACCCGCTCGGCTGCCGGGTCTGGCCGTTCAAGACGCCCACTCCGCTCGAATCGGCGCACGATTTTCTCTGGCGCGTGCATGAAAAAGTTCCCGAAAAGGGGATGATGACCGTCTTCAATCGCTCGCACTACGAGGACGTGCTCATCGCGCGGGTAAAGGAGTTGGTACCGAAAACGGTCTGGAGCAAACACTATAACCAGATCAACGAATTCGAAGAGCTGCTGGTCGAATCGGGCACGATCATCCTCAAATTCTTTCTGCACATCAGCAAGGACGAGCAAAAAGAACGGCTCATGAAGCGAGAAAGAGACCCCATCAAAGCGTGGAAACTTTCGGCCGGCGACTGGGTCGAACGGCAATACTGGAACCAATACCAGCAAGCCTACGAGGTCGCGCTCAGCAAATGCTCCACCAAGTTCGCGCCCTGGTATGTGATCCCGGCGGACCACAAGTGGTACCGCGATCTGGCGGTGGCCCAGCAGATCGTCGATACCATGGAACCCTATGAGAAGAAGTGGATGAAATCGCTCGAGGAAATGGGCAAGGTGCAGCTTGCCGAGATCGCCCGCATTCGCGAAAAAGAATCGATGAGCGGCCTGACGCCGGAGGAGCGGAAGGCGGCGGAGACATCGTGAGAGACGAGCGGACTCCCGCGGTCGACACCACGCTGACCGATCTGACCCTGCGCTCCTCGTTTATCGACGGGATGAGCCGGGTGGCGACCAGCGTGACCGTCGTCACGACTGACGGCGAGGCCGGCCAATTCGGGCTCACGGTCAGCGCGATGTCCTCCGTCACTGCCGATCCGCCCACCCTGCTGATCTGCATCAACCGTCGAAATCCGATGGATACCGCCATCCGTGGCAACGGGGTGTTCGGCGTCAACGCCCTGCGGGCCGATCAACGCTGGGTCGCGGAAACCTTCGCCGGGCGTCCGCGACGCGGAAACCCGTATGATTTCCATGCTGGCTCATGGCATATCGAGAACACCGGATCGCCCCTGCTGACGGGAGCGGTTGCCTGGTTCGATTGCGTGTTGATCGCGGCGCACCACGTCGGTACGCACACGATCGCCATCGGGCGGGTCGTGTCGGCCGGCAGCGAACCGGGCACGCCGCTGATCTACGGCCGGCGGTCGTTCGGCGAGCTGGTGCAGTTGCCGGGTGGCTACGAGGGCACCGACGAATGGCCGCATCCGGTTTGGGACGAACCGGATGTGTAGAAGGTCAAGCGTCAAGAGTCCAGAGTCAAGTGAAACTCACCTGCAATGGACGTTTGGCACGAGATGGACAGCAGCCCTCCACTACGATCGTCGTCTCAGAGTCCGCTCTGGACCCTGGACTCTTGACACTGGACTCGAAAGGCGCACGTATGATCCGTACCGGTGACGACTACCGCGAGTCGCTGCGGGATGGCCGCGAGGTCTACATGAACGGAGAAAGAATCTCCGATGTGACCACACATCCGGCCTTCAAGCCGATCGTCGACATTCGCGCGCGCATCTACGACATGGCGCACGAAGCCGCCACGGCCGACATCATGAGCTACACCGATCCCCGCACCGGCGAGCGCAATGCCACCGGTCCCAAGCTGCCGCGCACCCGCGACGACTGGCGTGCCAAGCGGCTGGCGGTCGATACCGTGCTCGACGACGTCAAGGGGATCGTGACCCGCGTCGGCGATGAAACGGTCGGTGAGATGTGGTCGCTGTTCGATGGGCAGGACGTGCTCAACGAGGTCGATCCGCGCTTTGCCGAGAACATCCGCAACCACGTCGCCTATGCGGTGCGCGCCGATCCATTCCACGTCTCCGCCAATACCGATCCGAAGGGCGACCGCTCCAAGCGGCCGCAGGACCAGGACCCGGACATGCTGCTGCATGTCGTGAAAGAGACCGAAAACGGCATCGTCGTGCGCGGCGCGAAATACGAAACCGCGGCAGCCTATTCCAATCAGGCGTTCGTCAAGCCGACCATCGCCAATTGGGGCGACGACGAGCTTTCCGACTACGCGGTCGGCTTCATCGTCCAGATGGGCCAACCGGGTATGAAGCATATCTGCCGCACCGGGTTTGCCGGTCGCGCGCCAGCGGCCGATTATCCGCTCGCCAATCATTTCGACGAGGTCGACACCCTGGTCATCTTCGACGATGTCGAAATCCCCTGGGAAAACGTCCTCTTCTATCGCCACACCAAAGCGGCTGCCTATATCCGCGCCACCTTGCACCGCTATAGCGCCTTCCCGTTCGTGCAACGCACGCTGCGTATGGCCGATCTGCTAATCGGCGCGGCGCTCTTCAATGTCCGCCAAACCGGTCTGGACAAGCAGCAGGCCGTGCAGGAAAAGCTGGCGGCGCTGGCCTGCTATCGCGAAGGGATCAACGCCCATCTGACCGCGGCCATCGAGCAAGCCGAAGAGAGTCCGGGCGGGTTGCTCATGCCGAATCAATCGCTGCTCTACACCGGCCGCGTGCTGGCGACCTCGCAGCTCCCGGCAATGATGCACATCGCCCGCGAGCTCTGCGGCGGGCAAATTTGCGTCACGCCCGATGTGGCCGCCTTCGAGGATCCGGCCACCGCGCCCTGGCTCAAGAAGTTCTATACGATCAACGACGAGTGGAATTCCGACGACCGGCGTAAGCTGCTCGCCTTCGCGCGCGATCTGATCAATTCCGACTACGCCGGTCACCGGCTGACCTTCCAGCTCTTCGCGCAATCGCCGCCCTTCGCCAATTTAGCCGCGGTCTATCGCTCCTTCGACTGGGACGGACCGTTGCAGAAGGTGCAGCAGGCAGCCGATCTCTCCCCAACCGTGCTGCCGAAGAAACGCCAGAAAGCGCAGGTCTGATCGATGCCAACCCATCGCCGCATTCGTCCCTTCAATACGAAGGACACCTATCCCGAGCAGAAGCTCGACAACGATCTCTGCCAGGCGGTCGTCGCCGGCAATACCGTCTATCTGCGTGGGCAGGTCGGGCAGGATCTGGAAACGCGCGAATCGGTCGGAGTCGGCGATGCCGCCGCGCAAACCGAAAAAGCGATGCAGAACATCGCGATGCTGCTCGACGAAGCCGGCGCCGAGCTGGGCGACATCGTCAAAATCGTCATCTATCTGACCGATTCCCGCTATCGCGACGCCGTCTACCCGGTGGTGGGCAAATGGCTGAACGGCGTCTTTCCAGTCTCGACCGGCATCGTCGTGACCGCTTTGGCCCGGCCGGAGTGGGTGGTCGAGATCGACGCGACCGCCGTGATTCCCGAGGAGCGTTTGTCGTGACCTTTTCGATCGCCGGCTCGTGCCAGCGCACCGGCCGCTTCGGCGTCTCGGTGTCTTCGTCCAGTCCGGCCGTGGGTGCCCGTTGTGCCTACGTCCGCGCCGGCGTGGGCGCCGCCTGTAGCCAGAACATCACCGATCCCCGCCTGGGCGGCCGGTTGCTCGATCTGCTCGCCCAGGGCAAAACCGCCGACGAAGCCATGGCCCAGGTGGTCAACGAAACCGACCTGATCCAATACCGCCAGCTCTGCGTGGTCGACGGTCACGGCGGCAGCACCGCCTTCAGCGGCGAGCGGGTGCTCGGCGCCTACGACATCGCCCGCGCGCCGTATGTGGCGACGGCCGGTAATTTGCTGAAGGACCAAACCATTCCGGCCCGCATGGTCGCCGCCTTCGAGGAACATCCGGAACGGGATCTCGAAGACCGGTTGCTGGCGGCGATGAAAACCGCCCTCTCGCTCGGCGGTGAAGAAGGTCCGGTTCATTCCGCCGGGTTGAAGATCGCGGGCTCGGTCCCGTGGCCGGAAACCGACCTGCGGATCGACTGGTCGGACGATCCGATCTACGATCTCGAAAAACTCTG
Source organism: Thermomicrobiales bacterium (assembly GCA_035708745.1). Taxonomy (GTDB): domain Bacteria; phylum Chloroflexota; class Chloroflexia; order Thermomicrobiales; family UBA6265; genus JAMLHN01. The sequence continues at coordinate 6,678 of DASTFJ010000085.1, forward strand.
GCGGCTCTGGCGCCCCCTCAAGGACGACTACGTCATCCGCGCGCTCGACCCCGCTACCGCGCCCGCCTACGGCGTGCCCGGCGACGAATAACCCTGTATCGAATGGTCATCGCCGCATGAAAAGCCCTCTTCGCGTCGATCGTAGCGAAGGGCCGCTGTGTCCTCCCATTGCGGGGCTCGAATCGAAGCGAAGCCGGGTTCTCCCCAGGTTTTTTAGCCCACAATCAGGTGGCAACGACAGGCGAGTTTCTGCAAAAGGACGCCCAGGATCATATGCTTTTGAGATCAGTGAGAGTGGGCGGCTTCGTTATCGGGAAACCCCGACGACGAGAGATGCTTCGCTTCGCTCAGAATGACAATCGTCCGGATGAACCTGAAAGCAACACGTCTCGAATCACGCTCCCGCGTGGGGATTGGGGAAACGACATGCGATTCAACCGTCTGCAGCGAGGCATCGGCGTAGTGCTGCTCGTGGCGACCATGGCCGGCGGGCTGGTCTCACCGGCAATGATCCAGGCGCAAGATGCCACCCCAACGGCGACCGCCGGCTTGCCCGAAGGACCGCTCGGCGAACAAATCCAGTGGCTGGTCGACTACATCAACCTACCGGAAAGCGACGCTGCCGCGGTCGATCTCACCACGAAATTCACCCCGGGTGTACTGGCCGATGTACCGGCCGATCAGCTGCAACAGATTCTGAACAACATTCGCACCCAGCTCGCGCCGGTGACCGTCGATACCGACACCATGGTCACCACGAATGATCTGCCCCCGACGAACGCGAATTTCATGCTGGTCGGCGCGGATGGCACGCAGTTGCCGACCTCGATGTCGGTCGATCCCGCTACCGGCCTGATCGGCTCGATCTGGTTCTCGGCTCCGCTTCCCCCGGTAGCGACCCAGGTTCCAACAGCAACGGCAATCTCCACACCGACATTGGCGCCGACCGAGCCGCCAACGGCAACGGCGACGCAAGCGCCTAGCCAGACCCCAACGGCCACCGCGACTCTCGAACCAACCGAAACGGCAACCCCGCTTCCTACCGAGACGGCAACCCAGGCGCCGACCGAAACGCCAACAGTTGCGCCAACAGAGACCGCCACACTGGAGCCAACCGAAACAGAAACCCCGATACCGACCGCGACGGAAACGTCGGAGCCCACCGAAACGGCAACCCCGCTTCCCACCGAGACGGAAACGCTCATACCAACCGAGACAGCGACTCGGAAACCGACCGAGACGCCGACTCCGGTTCCAACCGAAACGGCCACCCTGGCGCCAACGGAAACAGAGACGTCGGTTCCGACCGAAACGGCGACGCCGGAGCCAACCGAGACCCCTTCCTCCACCGCGACATTGGTTCCAACCGAGACGGCTACCGCCACCGAAGAACCCACAGAGACTGCGACGGCAACGAAGGTTCCAACTCGAACAGCCACGGCAACCGAGGTTCCGACCGAAACGGCAACGGCGACGTTGGAACCGACCGAGACTGCCACGGCCACCGAGGAACCAACCGAGACAGCCACCGAAGAACCGACCGAGACGGCCACCGAGAAGCCGAC
>DASTFJ010000086.1:0-8850 GCA_035708745.1 Thermomicrobiales bacterium
GACGACGGGGGGCGAGCAATTCCTGGGGAAATGCACAAGAATTGCGGTAGATAAACGACCGCTCCGCTCGTGCAAGAGGATTCGACTTGTGACCGAACCAACGCTACCGGCCCAACCGTACGCATTTGTCTTCCCTGGCCAGGGGAGTCAGTTCGTGGGGATGGCCGGCCCGCTGCTGGATGCTAGCGAGATGGCGCGCGCCATGATGGCGCTGGCCGACGATACGCTCGGGTTTGGCCTGACCGATCTGATCCAGAACGGTCCTGCCGAGGAGTTGGAAGACACCGTCAATGCCCAGCCGGCCATTCTCGCGGTCAGCATTGCGGCGCTCGCGGCCCTCAACGAGAACGCCGAGGAAGCCGGGGTGATGCTGGAGCCGGACTATGTGGCCGGGCATTCGCTGGGGGAGTTTTCGGCGCTGGTCGCCGCCGGGGTGCTGCAGTTTCCGGCCGCGTTGACGCTGGTGCGGGAGCGCGGTCGCTTGATGAAGCAGGCGGGCGAGACCAATCCGGGCGGGATGGCGGCGGTGCTGGGGCTGGACGACGAGGCAATTGCCGAGGTCTGCCGGACGGCGTCGGCCGACGGCATCGTGGTGCCGGCCAACCGCAACTGCCCGGGACAGACCGTGATTTCCGGCGAGGTCGGGGCGCTGACCGAGGCGATGGAGCTGGCGAAGGGACGCGGCGCCCGGCGGGTGGCCCGGCTGAATGTCAGCATCGCCTCCCATTCGCCGCTGATGGCCGATGCCAATGCCGAATTCCAGAAGCTGCTGCAGGATGCCGCGCTCACCTTGCCGGAGTTCCCGGAAAAACCCTCCGGTATGGTGATCGGCAATGTCTCGGCGCTGCCGATCTATACCACCGGCGGGCTGTACGAAGAGCTCGATTTGCAAATGGAGCGCCCGGTCGATTGGACCGGCTCGATCCAGACGATGGTCGATGCCGGCGCCAAGACGTTCATCGAAATCGGACCGGGCACCGTGCTTTCGGGATTGATCAAACGGATCGCGCCGGACGCGCAAACCATCCCTATGGCGGGGCTGGGTCTCGGTATTCCGACGCTCAGCGGACGCTGACCGGAAGCGCAGGCCCTGGGGATATCGTCGGAACAGAACCGGTGGCGACGACATTGAAGTCTGCGCCGGCGCCCAGCAGCGTGATTTCGCAGATTTCCCGTACACTAGCGGGCTGATCGGAGGCTGCAATTCCGGTCGGTATCCAACCGTTCATTTTCCCGGGCCGATCTGGCGGCGCGTGCCCAACCGCCCGGGTGTCCGCATCGAGGAGTCACACGTGAAGCGAGTGGTCGTGACCGGCGCCGGAGCGGTATCCCCACTCGGCATAGGAGCCCAGACGCTCTGGGACGGAATGCTGGCCGGGAAATCCGGCATCGCCGAGATCGAGAATTTCGATGTGTCCGATCTCGAGGTCCGCATCGGTGGCGAGGTTCGCAACTTCGATCCGAAGGATTTCATGGATGCGAAGCTGGCCAAGCGCATGGACCGCTTTTCGCACTTCTCGGTGGCGTCGGCGGCCGAAGCACTGAATGACGCCGGGTACACCATCGACCGGGAAAATAGCGAGCGGGTTGGCGTCATCGTCAATACCGGCGGCGGCGGGATTCCCATCATGGAATCCAACGTGCAGAACATGGTCGAAAAGGGACCCAAATGGGTGCATCCGCTCACCATCGCCCTCTTCGCGCCGAATATGGCGAGCTGCCAGGTGTCGATGGCCTTTGGCATCCATGGGCCCACCATCACCTCATCGGCCGCCTGCGCCTCGGGAGTGCAGGCCTTCGTGCAAGCCGCGCAGATGATCCAGCGGGACGAAGCGGATTTGATCATCGCCGGTGGCGCCGAATCGGGCCTGCGACGTACATCGATTACCGCGATGGCGAATATGGGCGCGCTGTCCAAGCGCAATGACGATCCACCTGCCGCCAGCCGGCCGTTCGATCTCGGTCGCGACGGATTCGTCTTTTCCGAGGGAGCCGGTTTGCTGATCGTCGAATCGGAGGAGCATGCCCTCGACCGGGGCGCCCCGATTCTCGCCGAGCTGATGGGCGGCGCCTTCACCTCGGACGCCTTTCATATCACCGCGCCGGATCCCAATGGCAAGCACGCGGCCAAGGCGATGTCCCTGGCCGTGCAGCGGTCTGGTCTGCAACCGCAGGATGTCGATTACATCGCGGCGCATGCGACCTCGACGAGCGTCGGCGATATCGCGGAGACCGATGCTATCAAGATGGCGTTTGGCGACCATGCCTACAAGCTGGCGGCGTCGGCCAACAAGTCGATGCTCGGGCATCTGCTTGGCGCGGCCGGGGGCGTTTCGGCCATCGCCTGCATCTATGCCATCCGCGATGGCATCGTGCCGCCGACCATCAATCTGACCAACCCCGATCCCAAATGCGATCTCGATTATGTGCCGAATGTCGCTCGCTCGATGCAGGTCGATGTGGCGCTGGTCAACGGATTCGGTTTCGGCGGTCAGAATGCGGTGGCGCTGTTCAAGCGGTACGAGTCCTGAGTCCCGAGACGATGGAGCGCACTCGTAGTGTGCCCTGCTGGCCGCCTTTCCGGACGCGGATCGCATTCGTATAACTCCCCGCCGCGGTTGCCTCATTGCCGCGAGTCGTCTACCATGGCGCGGATCCCCTGCTTCGATTTTTCCGGAATGGGTTGTGTTTCCGTTTCAGGAAGTTGACTGCAGGGCACAAAACACCGTTCCTGGGAATCCAGTAGCCGGTTCGTTGCGTAGAGATGACCAGGGACAACAATTCACGGCGCGCCCGTGCAGGGGCACGCTGCTGAAGGCGGGGGGATAACGTGGCTTCTTCGGAGACACAGGGAAGCGGCGCTGTACGAGGGGCTGTAAGCGGGGCTTCCGGCGGCGCTGGGCGGGTGCTGGACCGTGGCGCCGGGAAACGACGCCGTTTCCAGATTCGATCGTTGGCTGGGCTGATCGCTGTGCTGATCGTTGCCAGCCTGACACTGACGCCGCTCCTGGAGTCCGGGAGTGCGCTGGCGCAGCTCAACCGCACGCCTACCCGCACCCCCACCCGGGTGCCTCCCACCGCGACGCCATTCCCCTGCAATACCGGCGATTCCTCCGGTATGACCTACACCTACCAGGATCTTCACCGGTGGAATAGCGACATCCTTTCGGTTTCCAACTCCACCGGCGTGCCTGCCAATGTGCTCAAAGCGATCATGTGGGTGGAATCCCGCGGCATGCTCAATGCCCGCTCGCCGCTCACCAACTCTGGCTACTACTTTGGGTTGATGCAGGTCGGCGCCACCTCGGCCGTTCCCGAATACATGAAGAGCGTCACCTGGATGTGCGACAACTCGTACAACCAGGTGCTGGCCGGCGGCACCGAAATGGTCAATAAATCCAGCGCCATCGGTTCGCAAAACTGGATCCAGGTGGCTGGCGCCTATTTTGGATATGGCACCGACGTCACCGGAACCACCACGAACTCCTATATGCAGCAGTTCGCCAATCACGCCACGGCCCTTATCGGCACCACCCCAGGGGGAGTCGACTGGACGCCGCCACCGATGCCGACGCCCACCACTGCGCCAACGGTGACGTTCGCGATCGGCTCGACGATCAGCGTCGATACCGACACGTTGAATATGCGCGCCAACCCGGGGCTTTCCACCACGATCAACAAGGTGCTTCTGCAAAACACCAGCGGCACCGTGCTGGCCGGTCCGACCCGGAAAGACAACTATGACTGGTATCAGATCCGGCTGTCCGATGGCACCGTCGGCTGGGTGGCCGGTCAACTGATGCGCTCGGGCGGAAGCAGCGGTGGAAATACCACACCCACCCGCACGCCCACCACCCGAGCGGGTACACCCACCCGTACTCCGACCCCGGGTGGGGTCGCCGGTGGCGGCTTCTCGGTCGGAGACAGCTTCCGGGTCAACACGTATGTCAATTTCCGGACGGCTCCGGGCTATGCCGGCACGCGCCTGCGCACCCTGGAGGTGGGAACGACCGGTACGATCATCGGCGCCGGCCGCACCGTGGACGGGCTGCATTGGTCGAATGTTCGCCTGAGCGATGGCAGCGCCGGTTGGATCGCGTCGGACTACATCACCCGCACCGGTTCCGCCGCAACCGCCACACCGACCCGGCCGGCTTCGACGCCGACACGCACCCCAACCGCGACGGTTTCCTCCGGCGGAGGCGATTCCACAGCCGGCACGGTCTATCGCACCACCACGCGGGTGAACATCCGGTTGTCTCCCACCACGTCGAGCGGGATCATCTCGACTCTGGCGACCGGCACGCAAGTGACCTCACTTGGATCGACCGCCGTCGCCAATGGGCACACCTGGCTGCGCGTGCAAGCCGGTTCGAAGATCGGCTGGATGTCGATGAGATACCTGGCGGCCACCGGCGGCACCGCGAACACGCCGACCGGAGTCGCCACCTTGACGCCGATCGCGAACGCCACCCGCACCACGGAGCCGGGGGTTACCTCGGTGGCCGGGCAGGTCTATCTCACCACCACGCGGGTGAATATCCGGCAGGCGCCCACCACCTCCGGCGGAATCATCGCGACCCTGCCATCGGGCACCCGCCTCGTCTCGCTGGGCGATTCCAGGGCTGCCAACGGATACACCTGGCTGCGCGTGCAAGCGGGCTCGATGGTCGGCTGGCTGGCGATGAACTACATCTCGGCCACGGGAGGCACCGCTTCGACGCCAACCGGGGTCCCGACCATCACACCGGCGCGGACGAACACACCACGCGTAACCAATACGCCTGCCCGGCCGGCCGGCGGCTTCATTTCCGGCGATCAGGTGCGCGTGTTCGACGGACCGCTCAACTACCGCAGCTCGGCCAGCACATCCGGCAGCATCATCGGCACGCTGCCGACCGGCACGTCCGGCATGGTGCTGAACGGTCCCGTCTCGGCCAGTGGCTATAGCTGGTATCAGCTTCAGGTCTCCGGGCGTCCCAATGGCTGGGTCGCGTCCGATTTCATCGAGCTGACATCGGCGAGCGTGGTCAACGGCTCGGATGGCCGGGTCGAGGCGGTCAATTCGACGCTCGATCTGACCGCGACCCCGACGGTCACGCCAACCGCGACGATCTCGCCGACCCCAACCGAGACTGCCACGGCCGTAACCGGCCAAACGGGATCGACCGCGCTCCCGACCGAGGAGCCGACGCACGAGCCGACAGAGGTTCCAACCGAAGAAACGCTGCCCAGCGAGACTCCGGTTCCGACCGAGACAACGACTTCAACGGAAACGACCGTTTCCCCCACGGAGACGGCGGTTCCGCCAACCGAAACATCGACACCCACGGAGACGCCGGTTCCGCCCACCGATACGCCGACCCTGCCGCCCGATGCCGACGGCGATGGGGTGGAAGACGCGCTCGATGCATGTGCGGGTGTGGCCGACAGCGGGCTCGATTCCGATGCCGATGGCCTCGACGATGCCTGCGACCCGACTCCGCTGGGCGAACCGACGCAACCGCCGGTGGTGGAACGCACCTTCGAATCGTATGCATCCGCCGACACCAGCGTGCTCTCGTTCGATCCTGGAACCGCCGTGGCGGTCGACGTGGTCGGCTCGTTGCCGGTGGGTGGAGAGACGGGCGCCGTTGCCTACATCACCTTCTATCCGGACCAGATCGGCGCAGCTCAGGTGCAAAGCGCGGTGCTCTATCTGACCGGGGTCAGCGGCAGCGGTTCGGTGAGCATCGCGGTTGCCAATGGGGTTGCCATCGACGAATACGGTCTGACGCTCGATTCCGCGCCGGGCGGGGCGGGCGCATCGGGCGCCTGGGTCGATGCCGGGGTAGCGGTGCCGATCGACCTGACTGGCTGGATCGCCGCCGACGGCCCAGTGACCATCATCGTGAGCGGTGATGGGATCGCGCTCGGTAGCCGCGAAGGTGGGGCGCCAGCGTATCTCTCGATCACGGTGCTCGACGGCCAGTAGACGCCGGCAAACGGGCCTACATCACAAGGAGGATCCTGGTTCGCCAGGATCCTCCGTTTGCGCTCATCGACGCCGCCTCTCCGCTCATCACCACGTAGTTGCAACCCTCTGTGGCTGCCGACGGATGCGAGGCAGCCACAGAGGGCTGCAACTACGCAATCGAAGGCGCGGTCGCAAGCGCGTTCGCGAATACGCCGGGCCAAGGGCCATGCGGCTACGACCGTGCGCAAGACATCATCGACTTGGACGTGATTGTGCTATCCAACGTCCGGCGCGACATCAGCGTTCGCCGCGGTGGCGTCTTCCGGCGCGCCCGGCACGGCGAATGCCAGCAGGAATGCAATCACCGTCAGGATCACGCTCACGCCGATCGCGTATTGGGTGCTTTGCCCGAAGGCATTCGCGACCGCGTTCGGGCCCTCCTCGAAATGCAGCGTACCGAAGAGCACGCTGCCAATGACCGCGATGCCGATCGCGCTGCCGATTCGTTGCACGGTACCCAGCACGCCACTGGCCGCGCCGGCATCTTCCCGGTCTACCGTCGCCACGATGAAGCGGACATTCGGCGCGATGAAAATTCCGCTGCCGATTCCACCGATGAACAGGGGCGGCAGGAATTGCCAGCGGTTCAGATCGACTGGGTCGACGAACGTGAGAATCAGGAAGACGACAAACAATGCGGCCGCAACCACTCCCACGCCGGCCGTCAGCGACGCGCGCCCGTACCGCCTGGCGAGCTTGTCACTCTGGGACGCGCCCAGGATGCTGCCGACGGCGAAGGGCATGACCAGCAATCCGCTGTCCAACGCTGAATGCCCGAGCCCCACCTGCCACAGCAGCGCAAATGCGAAAAAGATGCCGGTGAACGCCGCGAAATAGACCATCGCCAACAGCGCGCCGCCGGTAAATGACCAATGCTCGAAGAGCCGCGGCGGCACCAGGGGCGACCCTCCGCTGCGCGCGACCCGAAGCTCCCATACGGCGAAAACCACGAGCAGTACGACGCTAGACGCAAGCGACACAACGGTCCACAGCGGCCATCCCCGATCCTGCCCCATGATCAGGGGGACCAGCAGAGCCACCAACGCGGCGGTCAGGAGCGCCAGGCCAAGGGGGTCGACCGCCAGCCGATTTGCCTTGCCACCGCTGGGCAGGACCCGAAATGCGGCAATCATCGCGACAATGCCAATGGGAATGTTGACATCGAAGATCAGTCGCCAGCCAGTTCCCGTACCCGCATATTCGATGATCAAACCACCGACCAAGGGGCCGAGCGCGGTCGCAAAGCCGATGACCGCTGCCAAATAGCCGAACGCTCGCCCTCGTTGATGCGGAAAGAACATGAGCTGGATCAGCGCCGTGATCGAGGTGTAGTAGATCCCGCCGCCGATTCCCTGCACCACCCTGGCGGCGACCAATTGGTTGCTGGTCTGGGCTCGGCCACAGGCGAAGCTGCTCAGGGTGAAGATTGCCAATCCGACGATGAAAGTCCACTTGTGTCCGAACCGGTCGCCCACCCGCCCGGCGGGAATCAGCATCAGCCCGAAGGCCAGCGCGTAGCCGGAGATGATCCAGGAAAGCGTGGCTTCCGAGGCATCGAGATCGGTGCGGATGGTCGGGATGGCGACATTGACGATGGTGGTGTCGAGCAGCGCCATGAACGCCCCGGAGAGCAGAACAGCCAGCGCCAGCCAGGTCGTGCGGGGGATGGCCGATTCGTTCATTCGGATCGTCCTTCCTGGTGACGAGCGCGCTCGTCCTCGATGATGGCGGGGAGCGCCTCCAGCAACGACTCATGCCAGGCGATCTCGGCGCGCAGCCGCACCTGCCGGTGTTCCGTGGCGTGCACTTCGCTCGTGGAGAGATAGCGGCGAATGGCCGTCAGATGCGCATCGTTGTCGGCCAGCATGGCGCGGAGTGATGCCAGCCGCGCGTCGATCATGGCCGGGAGATCGTCGAGATGGTCCGGATCGAGCCGGGTCAGCGCCAGATCGAACGGATCAGGTTTGAAGACGATCTCGCGCAGGGTCCCCATCCGCAGCGAACCGACGCTCGCCCGCCCCTCGTGCGTAATGGCCCACACCTGCCGCGGTGGATAGGCGCCCTCGCGCTCGGTGCGGACCTCCTCGATCAATCCTTCGGCTGCCAGGCGCTTGATGGCGCCATAGAGACTGCCGACCGAGATATCGGTCCAGGTATCGATGTGCTCACGCTCGGCCAGCAGCCGGAGCTGATGCCCATGCATGGGACCGTGCTGTTCGAGCGAACCGAGAATGAAGAGTCTGATCGATGACATGCGACTACTCTTGCATGAGTAGTCGCATGTGTCAAGATCCTTCGGTCGAATTTCCTGTTGCACCGACGACGATAGATACCGGGCATGCATTGCCGGTGAGGCGCCGGCAACCTCTGCGCTCCCGGGAAACGCCATGCACTCTTGGTTTGTTACGGTGCGGCAACGAGCCGCACCATGTACGAGGAGTCACGATGACAACGAAGGAACCCAAGTACTCGACATCCGTCACCGTGAGCGGCGGCCGCCAGGGGCACGCCGTCAGCGACGATGGCGTGCTCGATGTCCAGCTGCGCGTGCCGAAACGCAATGGCGTCAGCGAGGGCACGAATCCGGAGCAACTCTTTGCCGCGGCCTGGGCCGGATGCTTCGGCAGCGCCCTGAACTATGTGGCCAACCAGGCAGGGATCGACGCCACCGATTCGACCGTCAACGTCGAAATTGCCCAGGGCGTCGACGGCGGATATGGACTGGGCGCCAATATCGTCGTCTCCATTCCTGGCATCGAGGCCGCCAAAGCGCAGGAGCTCAGCGACGCTGCCCACCAGATATGCCCGTACTCGCAGGCGACCCGCGGCAATAT
>DASTFJ010000087.1:0-3557 GCA_035708745.1 Thermomicrobiales bacterium
ATAACCAACCTGGCCGGCCTCCAAAAATAGAAGCACATCCCCTCTTGACAGCAAAGAACGTATGTTCTATGATGAAGATAAGCGGCACATCTGGCATGGGTGCGGGCCTGGGCAGCCACGGACCCTGCCCGGGCTGGTTACCCGTCGCCCACACTCGGTGCTGGATCCCGGCTCCGCTTGTTCACCTAGACAGGCGGAGCGTCTCGGTCGATCCCACCGTTCACGCCTTGTCATTCCACCCTTGTCATTCCTCCCCTATGTCATTCTGAGCGAAGCGAAGAATCTCTCCGCGTCCCCGCACGAATGGTGCCCAGCGTCAACCACATCGCCAATACGACTCCAACCACGAGAAGGCTGTCGGCAGCCTCGTGACCGAGCTGCGCTCTCCCGAGCCAGGCGGAGGGCGCGGAGACCCTGCGCTCCGTCCAGCGGCGCGAAATGGAGACTGGGGTGCGGGGTACGGAGAGGTCCTTCGACTCCGCTCAGGACGACGGAGGGGAGGCGCCTGGGCGCCTCCCCTTTGCGTAAGTCGAGGCGCTACTCCGCCGGATTCTGCTGGCGGGGTGGGTAGTCCTGGAACGTGCTCAGGAAAAGCTGGGACGTTTGCACCATCGGCGCCAGCAGGAACATGTGATGCAGCATCCAGACCTCGTAGCTGCCGCTGACCTGCATCGCTTTTTCGAAGGGGTCGCCCAGCAGATCGACGATCATCGGCGAACGGAGATCCGTATACGGCTGAAACCAGACATCGAACCCCTCGGAAAGCTGCTCCTGCATGATCAGCTTCCAGCGTCCCTGGCGCATCCCCACCATCGATCCGGTGTCCCCGAAGTAGTAATACTCATTGCGCAACGTCTGCACGCCTTCGGTCAGCATCGGCAGCTGATCGAACCCGTCGATATGCACGTTGTAGGTGGTGTCGCCGATGGTATAGCCATCGAGCAGCTGCTCTTTGATATCCGGCTGGCCCGCCGCGGAAAGCAGCGTCGGCAGCCAGTCCTGCAACGAGATGATGCCGTTCGAAAGCGATCCCGCTGGAATCTGCCCCGGCCAGCGCACCATCATGGGGATGCGGTAGCCGCCTTCCCAGGTGCTGTTCTTCTCGCTGCGGAACGGGGTCATGCTGCCATCCGGCCAGGAAAAGACCTGCGCGCCGTTGTCGGTGGAATAGATCACGATGGTGTTGTCGGCGATACCGAGCTCGTCCAGCTTGTCCAGAATCTGGCCGACGTGGCCGTCATGCTCCACCATGCCGTCGGCTTCGATCCCCAGACCGGTCACCCCTTCGGACTCCGGCTTGAGATGCGTGAAGATGTGCATGCGGGTCGGGCAATACCAGAGGAAAAACGGATTGTCCGCCTCGACCTGGCGCTCGATATAGTCGAGCGCCCCGTCGGTGATCTCGTCGTCGATCGTCTCCATGCGCGTGGTATCGAGCGGACCGGTGTCCTCGACTGTCTGAAAACCCACCGGCCCGAAGCGCGGATCGACCGTCGGATCTTCCACATCGCTGGCATAGCTGCGGATGACGCCGCGCGGACCGTACTTCTCGGCGAACGCGGGATTCTGCGGGTAGTCGGGGTTTTCCGGTTCTTCTTCGGCATTCAGATGATAGAGATTGCCGAAGAACTCATCGAAGCCGTGCACTGTCGGCAGGAACTTATTCAGATCGCCCAGGTGGTTCTTGCCATAGTGGCCGGTGGCGTAGCCGAGCGGTTTGAGCAGCTCGGCAATGGTCGGGTCCTTGGCGCTGAGTCCCTGGTCCTGACCGGGAACGCCGATCTTGATCAAACCGGTGCGATACGGGCTTTGCCCGGTGATGAAGGCGGCGCGTCCCGCGGTGCACGACTGCTCGCCGTAGGCATCGGTGAACCGCATGCCCTCAGCGCCGACCCGGTCGATATTCGGCGTCTGGTAGCCCATCATCCCGCTGTTGTAGGCGGAGATATTCCAATATCCAATATCGTCGGCCATGATGGCGACGATATTCGGCTTGCCGGCGGCATTGCCAGCGACCGGCGATGCCACCGGGGAGCCGGTCTGCGCCTGCGCTCCGGACCGAGTCCCAAGCAGGGTGGCAGCGGCGGTCGCCATCGATGCGCCAACCACCGCGCGACGCGTGGTGGTGCGGTCCGTGCTCGACGGTGACGTAGGTGCGGCGGTCACGTCGGTTTCGGATGGATCTTCCGGAATCACCCTGAGTCCTTTCTTTTGCGTGATACTCCCGCCGCAACAGAACCACATCTGGCGACGGAAGCTCTTCGGGCCCTCGCATTCTACCGGGACCCTGGATGCCGCCCTGCTGCAAATGCGTGCGAGTTGCGTGGAATTCCCCAGAATTACCTCACCTACGCATGCCGGCCGAGTTCTATCTACATGGTGCGCGGTCACCGAATACGTGATTTTACCGATGTTCACGACGTACCAGACTCGGCAGAATGTTTGCATGGACCTGACGGACCGGTCGCCCAGGCAGTGGGCACTAGTCGAAACCGGACGGCAGGGAATATGGAGGTGACTGACCCGATATGAGGTAGTGGGTCACAAACCGCCAGCGTAATGGTTCGTGGTGATAGTAGGTGAGGATAGGTTGCAATGGCAGTAATGGTTCAGGATCTTGTTCGTGTGCGTGGTGGCGCCGTGCGGCGTCCCACGCCGGCAGTGAAGCGATTGCATGTCGCCGTCGCGCTGTCGCTCTTCTTCGCAATCGTGCTGCTGGACGCCATGCTGCGTCCGCTGGCAGGGTTCGATCTTCCGCTCATCAGCCGCATCCAGGCGGTCGATTTCCCCGGTCTCGAGCGCTATCTCGCGCTGGTCAGCGATTTGACCGGCTCCGTCGGCGCAGTCGGGGTCTGGGCGCTGGCTGCCGTGGCCCTCGCGACCCGGCGGATCTGGTCGGCCGCGCTGGCGGTGATCCTCATGCCGATTGGCGGGGTGATCAACACGCTCATCGGTGAGCTGCTGGTCGAGCGCACCCGCCCGCACATGGCGGGACTCGAGCGCACCAGTCTGAACTTCGAGGAGCGCTCCTTCCCGAGCGGTCATGTCGAAGGCGCGGTGCTCTTCTATGGACTCATCTTCCTGCTGGCGCGCCGCATCGAAAACCGCGCGCTGCGCCTGGCGGTGCAGACCGGTTCGGCGGTCATCGTCGCATCGTCCTCGTTTGCCCGCATCTGGCAGGGAGCGCACTGGCCGAGCGATGTCATCGGCGCCCTCCTGCTCGGTGGAGTGCTGGCGATCGGGCTGGACGAGGTCGCCCGCCGCACTCGCTCGCTGGACGGACTTCCGCTGATCCACGCGCAATGGCTCGATCACAACGAAACCGCGCCGCACGCCCACGCGCTCACCAGCCTGGTGCTCTTCCAGGGCGCCTCGGTCGCCAAGGTCTACGCTCCCGGCCTGCTGCCGCGCGCGCTCTACTGGATCGCATTCCAGGCGCCCTTTCCCTATATCGCGAACGTGCATGCCCTTTGGGCGGCTGCCTACCGCCGCAATCTGGCCGGGATGCTGACCGACTACTGGTACGGCCAGCGCATGACCGCCGGGGTGCTTGGAGT
>DASTFJ010000088.1:0-15716 GCA_035708745.1 Thermomicrobiales bacterium
CGCTCGGCGGGCGATAGAACAAAGGGGAGGCAGATGTTGCGCCTCGCTTTGTCGAATGCTGGAAGTCGGTTGCCATGTCACGCTCGCTCGTCCCCTCGCTGTTCCGCGGCTCGTTTCTCCATCCGCGCCGCGTCATTCTCCTCTGGCTGGTCGGATTACTGGTGCTGGTTGGCCTGGGCGCGACCATCGGTGGCGACCTGACCACCGACAACGATTTCACCTCCCATCCGGAATCCCAGCGGGCCGCCGATCTGCTCGATCGGGCCTGGACCGCAAGTGACCAGACGGATGACTATCCCGAGCTCCTCGTGATTCGGTCGGACGATCGCACGCTGGACGATCCGGCCTACAAGGCGCTGGTCGACCGGCTGGTTGCCGCCATAGAGGGACCGGATGGTTCGCGGGCGAGCGCGATCGACTGGTACCGGGCATCCGGGGCCGGCGACGATCGGTCGGGACTGCTCGCCTCGGCCGACCGGCACGCCACGCTCATTCCCTATCGACCGGCAGGTGACATCTACGCCAGCGACGATGCGGTCCGCGCGGTACTCGCGACTGCTCCTGGGTTCGAAGCGCACTTCGTCAGCGAGGACCGCTTCGATGATGCGATGGACGCGACAACCGAGCACGACTTGCTCCATGCCGAGCTCTTCGGCTTGCCGGCCGCGGCGATCGTGCTGGTGCTCGTCTTCGGATCGCTGGTTGCCGCTGGGCTGCCGATCTTGCTGGCCGTCGTTTCGATTCTCGGAGCGGTCGGAGCGACCCTGTTGGTCGCCAGCCAGACCACGATGTCGGTGTACGCCCTGAATATGATCTCGATGATCGGGTTGGCGGTGGGGGTCGACTACGCGCTCTTTATCGTCGACCGTTTCCGGGAGGAGCGGCGTTCGGCTCCCAGCGCGCTGGCCGCGATGGACCGCACCGCAAGGACCGCGGGCCGGGCGGTGCTCTTTTCCGGCTCGACCGTGGCTATCAGCCTGCTCGGGATGTTCCTGCTGCCGACGACACTGTTTCGCAGTCTCGGCGCTGGAGCGATTCTGGTCGTGCTGGTGGCGTTGCTCGCCACCGCGACGTTGCTGCCAGCGCTGCTTGCCATCGCCGGCAGCCGGCTCGATTGGCCTCGTCGCCGGAGGGTGCAGCAGACGATGTCCGGTCCATCGTCCGATCGGCTGGTGCGGCTGGTGCTGCGTCGCCCGGTCGTGAGCGCCCTGCTGGCGCTGGGCATCCTGGTCGCCCTGGCGCTGCCGGCGTTTTCGATGCAGCGTGGCACCGCCGGAATCGAATCGATGCCTCCCGGCGACTTGCGCGATGGCTACGAGATCCTGGCAAGCGAGTTCTCCGCCGGTATGACCGAGCCGGTGCAGATCGTGATCCAGGGCAAGAACGACGCCGCGACCAATGCAGCGATCGACACGATGATCGCCAGCCTGGCGAACGATCCCGCCTTCGGTGCGGCAACGAACCGGACCTGGAATGCGAATGGCGCCGTGGCGCTGATCGAGGTTCCATCGAAGCTCCCCGGCAACACCACCCAGGCGTATGCTGCAATCGAGCGGTTGCGCCAGGCCATCATTCCGTCCGCCTTCGTGGGAACCGGAGCCACCGTGCTGGTTGGTGGGGATGTGGCGGAGAACGCCGATTTCGACGCCTTGCTCGACCGGTGGACCCCACGCGTGCTGGCGCTGGTGCTGGGATTGTCGTTCGTGGTGCTCCTGCTGGCATTTCGCTCGCTAGTGGTGCCGGTCAAGGCGATCCTGCTGAATCTCCTTTCGGTTGGCGCGGCGTACGGCGCGATGGTCTTCGTCTTCCAGGACGGGCATGGCACAGCTTTGCTGGGATTTCAGCGGACGCCAACCATCGAAGCCTGGGTTCCTATCTTCCTGTTCAGCATCCTCTTCGGCTTGTCGATGGACTACCACATCTTCCTGCTTTCCCGCATTCGGGAGGTATGGGAACGGACCGGGGACAATGCTCGCGCGGTGGCGGAGGGGCTGCATGCCACCCGCCGGATCATCACGGGGGCGGCTGCCATTATGGTGGTGGTTTTTGCCGCCTTTGCCAGCGGCGATCTGGTGATGTTCCAGCAGCTTGGCTTCGGTCTGGCGATTGCCATCCTGCTCGATGCCACCGTCATTCGAATCGTGCTGGTGCCGGCCTCGATGCGGCTTTTGGGGCGCTGGAACTGGTATTTCCCACACTGGCTCGAATGGCTGCCGGAGCTGCATGTCGAAGGCACCGCCGCGCCAAGCGGAGCGCACGGCGCAGACTAACCGGGGTCTGCGCCGTGCGTGTTACAGGGGGCACCGATCGTTGCGGACAGCGGACGCTCCGTTCAGCTCTGCACCCATCCCGGTGAATGCGAGATCAACTGGCCGAGGGCACCCGGTTGCCCCGATCGAGCGGCTGATAGACTTCCGGCACGAATCGGGCCAGAGTCAGGATGCAGCGATGTCGAATCCGGATGTGATCGTGGTGGGCGGCGGCGTCAATGGCACGTCCGTTGCCTACCGGCTGGCCCAGGCAGGCAAGAAGGTCACGCTCTTCGAGCAGCGGGGGATCTGCTCGGGCGCGTCCGGCCGCAATGGCGGCATGACGGGCGAAGGCGCCCGGATGCACAACGATGGGGCGCGCCAGCTCTATGCGATGACCTCGGCCAACTGGCGTATGTTGCAGGAGCTTCCGCAGGAGCTCGGCGCCGATTTCCAGCTGCGCAAATCGGGTACGATCGAGATCGCCCAGACCAAGGCGCAATGGGACCACATGGTCGAGCGCCACGGGATCGAGCGCGCGGCCGGCGCCGGACCCGAGCTGCTCGATATGCACGAGACTCGCAAGCTGATGCCCGCCGTGACCGAGGATATCTACGGGTCGAAATACACCCGCAGCTCGGGGCACATCTGGCCGTTCGCCCTGGTCGACAGTTTCGCGAATGCCGCAGCGCGTCTGGGCGCGGAGTTGCGCACGCATACGCCGGTCGCGAAGATTCTGGAGTGCGGCGGCCGCGCCGATGGCGTCGAGCTGCTGGACGGCAGCCGGGTGCATGCGGGCGAGGTCGTGCTGGCGACGAATTCCTATACGCCGCTGCTGCTGCGCCAGTTGCCGAACGGCGCGATCGTGCCTGCCCGCGGCCAGATTCTGGCGACCGAGCCGGTTGCGCCGGTGCTGCCGCTGGCCTGGGGGAACAATTTCGACAAGGAATACGGTCGCCAGGTGCCCGGCGGGCCGATCATCTGCGGCGGCTTTCGACGGTTGGACGAGCAGGAAGGACTCGGTCTGTACGAGGAGCGGGTGACCCTGCCGGTCATCAGCGGGATTGGCAAGCGCCTGACCGGGCTTTTCCCGGTGCTCGCGGGGGTCAAGGTGGTGCGCGCCTGGGCCGGCATCATGGGGTTCACTCCGGACGGTCTACCCTTGATCGGCCGCACGGCGATCATGGATGGCCTCACCATCGTGGCCGGATTCAACGGCGGCGGCTTTTCCTGGGGGGCGATCAACGGCAAGATCGTTGCCGATGAGCTCACCGGCAAGTCGCATGGGTTCGATCTGAGCTATTTTCGTCCGGATCGCTTCGAGGAAAAAGGCACCGCCTGGCGCAATCCGTATACCGCCGGCGAGAAGAACAGCACCGCGGTCGCTGTCTAGAGCGAAATCCAAATTGGTTGCCACCACGGACTGGCATGTCGTGCAGTGCCGTAATCGGACTGCGCCCGGTCGCAGGGCACGGATCCTTGCGCTCCGACCACCGGGAATTGGTTGCGTGTTACAGATGGATCCAGAGCCGCGTGCCCGGCGGAGTCCACTCATAGAGCCATTCCGCGAATGGCACCGGCAGGGTGACGCAGCCATGGCTCACCGGTTGGCCAAAATCCTCGTGCCAGTAGACCGCGTGAATGTAGAAGCCGCCGTGGCGGAAGATCATGATCCAGGGAACGCCCGGCAGGTCCCACCGCTCCCCACGGACATTGCCCCGCAGGCGGCGCGTGGGGATTTTGGTGGTGATCGTGAAGTTGCCGATCGGGGTGGGGAAATCCGGCCGGCCCGAGCTCATCGCCGCGCTTGCGATCTCCGTCGCATCGACCCAGGCGGTCAACCGTTGCGCGGTGAGATCCGCCTCGATCCACTTGGTATTGCGTGAGAGGAAAGCGCTGTGCTGGGCGGCAATCCAACCCGATCCCTGCGGGAAGCGCACCGGCGCCCAGGCGACCGAATCGATCAGCTCGGGCTCGTCCAGAACGATGCCCAGCAGATTGGGGCCGATCTTGCGCACAATCGAGTGATGAATGCCCGGTCCGGAACGCAGGTTGACCCTGGTGGTCGTGGTCAACAGGTCGCCGGCCTCGTATCGCGAGGGGAGGTCGCCGGGCTGATCGTTGGGCGCCGCATCGGCAATAACTGGATCGAAGCGACCTTCGACCACAGCGAGATAGCGGGCCGCCACGTAGCCTTCGCTGCCGTTTGCCAGGAGCCGAACTTTGACCCAGTCATGCTTCTCGGCCCGACATGGATGGCTCAGGAGAATCGCTCGCTCGTCCTGCTCGAGGACCGCCGCTATGGGCGCCGTGGTCGACATCCAGGCGCGGAAGTTCAGCCCTTTGCGGTTTACCCGGACGAGATCGCCGGGATGCAGCGTGTGCCGAGAAATCCGCTCCTCCACCGAGGGAGGCGGTTCCGTTGTGCTGGCAGCATCGGAAGGAGGCGGGGCGAATTCGATCGACATCTGGTCCTCCGTCGACTCGCTGTCGAGTGGAGTTGTATTCGAGGGCGGTTCTTGTCCCGATTGTCCCGGACCGTCCATTCGCTGACCGGAGTGCCAGCAGAGCCGAGGGTGCTGCTGGCGCGGTATTCCAAGAATCCAGAAGCGCTCCCCGCAGGGAGCGCTCCATCGCATTACTTTCGTGTACGGCGGTCTGGCTAATAGTGGATCCACACCCGAGTGCCATATGGCGTCCAGCTATAGAGCCATTCGGCATAGGGGACCGGCAGGTTCACGCAGCCATGACTTCTGACCTTGCCAAAGTCGTGATGCCAGTAGGCGCCGTGGATATAGAATCCGCCGCTGCGGAAGAGCATATCCCACGGGACGCCGGGAGTATTCCAGCATTCGCCATTGATGCAGGCCGCCATTGTGACCGAAACGTATTTTTCCGTGATGTAAAACGTGCCGGCCGGCGTCGAGAAGCCCGGCTTGCCGGTGCTGACCAGCGACGAGGAAATCACGGTCGAGCCGCGATAGGCATAAAGGGTCTGGGTCGACAGATTGACCTCGATCCATTTTTCGCCGCTGGTGACGGCCGGGCAGCTGGCGGTGATATCGCCCAGCGAGGTCTTGACGACCACGCCTTCTTGCGCCCCGACATTATTGTTGAAGATCTCCCGCGAGGTGAGCCTGAAGTTGCCACTCGCCTGGCTGTTGGTCTCGTATGCGAGGGTCACCTTCGTTCCGAGCGTATCTCCCACCGCGTAGGGCTCGCCGGAGCCCGGCTGGTAGGTCGAGCCGATGCTGATGACCCGGATCGACTGCAGATTGTTGTTCTGCACGATGATCCGCTCGGGGTTCGCCGTGCAATCGAGGTAGACCCAGACATTGCTGGCGGACGGCCCGACCGTTGGGGTCACCGAGCTGAGCCGCTTGACATACGCGCTGGAAACCCAGCCGGAGCCGATCGAGAACTCGACCTGGATCCAGGTGTCGCCATCGACCTTGGAGGCCGGTCCGAGCGCGAAGCCTTGCTGGCCCTTCTGCAATTGCCCGAGCGACGGATTGCTGGTGCCGGGCAATGTGCGCAGATTGACGGAGCTCGTAATCACCAACTGCGTACCGGCCGCGTACGGACCAGTGGTGGTGGAGGGGTTCGCCACCAGTTTCGTGTATTTGGCCGCGAGCCAGCCAGAGCCGCTCGGGAACTGCACATGGATCCAGTCGAGCCCGTTCGCTTGCTTGAAACCGGAGAGCACGGAACCCTGGGTGCGGGAGCTGACTGTATCGACGATCGGGAAGCTGGTACCGGCGTCGGTGCGCACGTTCACCGTCACGGTGGTTTCGACAATGTCGCCGACCTTGTACGGGCCAGCCGCTTCGGCCGAACCGGTCGCGGTCGGGGTCGGGGTCAGACCACCGCCGGCTTCGACCACGTCGAGGTAATTCGCGACGACATAGCACTGCTTGGTGGTGCCGAGCGGGCGAACCTGACTCCAGTAATAGCCGTTGGCGTCGACCGGGTCGGTCAACACGACCACCCGGTCGTTCTGCTCGAGAATCCAGGTGATATTGGCTTCTCCCGCCGAAGTGGAGGAGCGGCAGTTGATGGATGTCGACGCCTTGGCAATATCGCCGGCGTGGAGGTTGCGGTAAGTCGGGGTTGCCGTATTGGTGGCGTTCGGCGTATTCGACGGAGTAAAGGTCGCGGTCGGCGTGAACGTCTCCGTGGGAGTGTTGGTCACCGTAGCCGTCTCAGTGATGGTCGGCGTCAGGGTCGCGGTCTCGGAGCCGGTCAGGGTCGGCGTCGCGGTCGAGGTTGGGGTGAAGGTGGGCGTCGACGACGGGGTAACTGTCGGGGTGAGGGTGCGAGTCGACGATGGCGTCACGGACGGGCCGACCGTGGCCGGAATCGTGTTGCCGTGCGAGACCACCGAGAAATACTTGGCAACGGAATAACACTGGGTGGTCTGCGAGTCGGTCAGCTGTAGCTGAATCCAGTCGTAGCTGCCATCGTGGAACTCGCTGTCGAGCACATAGACGTTCTGGCCGGTAGCGACGACCGTCACGATCATGCCGCTCGGGGTCACGCGGCAGTTCACGCGGGTGTTGGCCGCGGCCAGATCGCCCGCCAGGAACTCGGGAGCCTTGGTCGGCGTCAGGCTCGGCGTCTTCGTCACGGTTGGGGTCAGGGTTTTCGTCGGGGTCAGGGTCGCGGACGGCGTGTTCGTCGGGGCGGCCGTCGGAGGGATCGCGTTGCCTTCTGAGATGAGTTCGAAATACCGTTTCGCGGAGAAGCACTGCGTGGTCCCGGCATCAGTGAGCTGAAGCTCGAGCCATTCGTAGTCGCCCTCGGGTTGCGCCTCGGCGATGACATAGGCTTGCTGACCCGTATCGATGACCGTTTCCACCGAACCGTATGGGGTTGCGCGACAGTTCACCCTGACTTTCGCGGCGATAAGATCGCCCACCTGGAATTCACGCACCGGTGTGGAGGTCGCGGTATCCGCCGCCGGCTGCACCGGCTCCTCGGTTGCGGAGGGCTGCTGGGTGGCGGTGGCGGGAACGTCCGTCGGCGCGGGCGTATCGGTTGGCGGTGGCGCCGGCGTATCCGTCGGTGGCGGGACCGGTGTATCGGTTGGCGCCGGTACGTCGGTTGGTGTCTCAGTGGGTGGCGCGGCCTGCTCGTCACCGCTCTGATCGCTGACGACAGAGCCGTCGGTCTCAGCCAGCGCCGAGTAGGTCGGCTGTACTACCGGAAGCGCGAAGGCTGCCAGTAACGAGAGTACGAGCAGGAGTGAAGCGATACGTTTCAACGTGAACCCTTCCCGTCGACCCCAATCGACGAATTCCCAATTGTTATCCCAGTTTCCCCCGTTCCATTTTACACATCGCTTTACCAGTCAGAAAGGTTTCCCGCGAGGAAAAATGGGTCCAAATGGACCGATTTCACTATCCAGTGTTCTTCAATGCTCCGGCAATGCCATTGATGCTCAGCAAAACCGGCCGCAGGAACGCGTCGACATCGCCGGATTTCCGGAATCGTTCGAGCAGCTCGACCTGAATGAAGGAAAGCGGATCGACATAGGGATTGCGGCGCTCGATCGAGCGTTGCAGCACTGGATCGCGATCGAGCAACGCGTTTTGCCGGGTCACATCGAGCACCAGGCGGACGGTCCGCTCGAATTCGCTGGTAATGGCCGACCAGATTCGATCGCGCAGCTCCGGTGGTTCGACCAGCTCGATGTACTGAGCGGCGACCCGCAGATCGGCCTTGGCCAGCGCCAGCTCCGCGTTGGAAAGCACCGCCGCGAAAAACGGCCAGCTCGTTTCCATCTCCTGTAAATAGGGCAGACCGAATTGCTCGACCGCTGTTTCCAGCGCCGCGCCGAGTCCGTACCATCCGGGCAGAAGCACGCGCGCCTGCGTCCACGAAAAGACCCAGGGGATCGCCCGCAGGTCCTCGATTCGATGCGAGGTCGTGCGCCGCGCGGGCCGGGAGCCAAGCTTGAGCTCGCTGATCTCCTTGATCGGCGTCATCCGCTCGAAGAAGGAGACGAACCCTTCATCGCCATAGACGAGCGCCTGGTAGACCTCGGTGGACCGCGCGGCCATATCCGCCATCGCCCGCTCGTACCCGGCGAGCTGTTGCCCCGCGGGTGCATCGAGCAGACCGACCATCGAGACCAGTACGGCGCCGGTCACCAGCTCCAGCTCGCGATGCGCGATCTCGCGCAACCCATAGCGGCCGGCCACAACCTCACCCTGCTCGGTCATCTTGATGCGCCCGCCCACGGTGCCGGCCGGTTGCGCCAGGATGGCGACATTGGACGGTCCTCCACCGCGCCCGACCGAGCCACCCCGGCCGTGGAAAAAGGTGAAGTCGATTCCGAACTCATTGAAGAGCTCCTTGAGCGCGACTTGGGCTTTGTACAACGACCAGGACGACGTGAGATAGCCGAGCTCTTTGTTCGAGTCGGAATAGCCGATCATGATTTCCTGGGCGTTTCCCTGCGCGGCCAGCGCTTTGCGATAGACCGGCTGCATGAGCAGGTCGCGCATCACCTGTGCTGAGGCTGCCAGCGACTCGTCTTGCTCGAAGAGCGGGGCAATTGGCAGGCGGGCATCCTTGCCGCCCGGACCAGCCAACCCTGTTTCCTTCATCAGCAAGAGCACCTCCAGCACGTCGGACGCCGATTCCCCAAACGAAATCACGTACGTTCCGATGGCGCCTTGATGCGCGCCCTGCATCACCTCCCGAATCACGCGGAACGTCCGGATCACCTCGGCGGCTTCGTCGCTGTACTGACTCAGATCGAGTGGCACGATCGGGCGCGGATTCTCGATCTCGCGCGTGAGGATGTGGACGCGCTCGTCTTCCGGCAGCTCGGCGTAGTGCTCGGCAATCCCGCTCAGACGGAACGATTCATCGATCGTTTGTTCATGCCGGCGGGAATGGTCGCGAATATCGAGACGGGCATAGTGGAATCCGAAGACTTCCACCTGGCGGATCAGGTCGTGCAGATCGCCGCCGGTGATGAGCGCCTCACCCCGGTCGATCAAGGTGCGCTCGATCAACCGCAGATCGTCCAGCAGCTCGACTGGACTGCGATAGGCGCCGGGCAGCTCGAACTTGGTCGCTCGCACGCGCTCCCGCATCAGGGTCAGAAGCTGACGGAAGGGCTCATCGACGTTTTCGGCCATCAACCGGGCCGCGACCTCGGGAAAGCGCTCCCGGTTCTCCTCCAGCCGCGCGTCGAGCTCGGGGAATTCGCCTGCGATCATGGTCGAAACCGAGATGCGTCCCGCCACCTGCCCGAAGCGCTCGTCCAGCGACGTGAGGCAGGAGTCGCGCATCATCACCAGCGCTTCGCGGGTGGCATCTGGAGTGACATAGGGATTGCCATCGCGGTCGCCGCCCACCCATGAGCCAAAGGTGAGAAACGGCGGCACCGGGATGAAATCGCCGGGAAAGACGTCGGCGACCGCTTCTTCCAGATCGCGGTAGATCTCCGGTATGACGTGATAGAGGGTGGTGCGGAAATGGATCAGATTCGCCTGGATCTCGTCGCTGACCTTCATGCGGACCGCGCGCACCTCGCTGCTGCTCCAGAGCTCGGCCACGGTCGCGGCCAGCCGGTCGCGCACGCGCTCGATCTCGCGTGGGAGCAGGTCCTGCTCGTCCAGCTCGCGTAGGGTGCGGAAGATGCGCGCCTGCTTTTCCAGAATCGTGCGGCGGCGCGCCTCGGTTGGATGAGCGGTCATCACCAGCCGCACCTGCGCGCGTTGCAGCAGTGCGGCGACATCCTCGCCGCTCATTCCCCGCTGCTTCAGCAGCTCGATCGCTTCACGAATCGAGCCGCGGCGAGGCGCCGGGTATGTCTCCGCCTCCCGCCGGTGGATACGGCGCACACGCTCGTTATCCTCGGACAGATTGATGAGCTGGAAATAGCTGGTGAAGGCACGGATCAACAGCACCGCTTCGTCGATGCTCAATCCGGCGACGATCGCCGAAAGCTCCGCGCCGGCGTCCGGGTCCCCGGCGCGATGCGCCTTGGCCAGCGCGCGGACCGATTCTTCGAGATCGAAGGCATCGGTGCCCGCCTGCGCGGTGATCACCTCACCGAGCAGATCGCCGAGAAAATAGATATCGTCGGAAATGGTCCGACTGGAAGTCATGGGCGCTACATTTCACGAAAGCCGCGAGAATACCGCCAAGGATCATACTCCCAGGTTGCCTGACCGCTCCGCCCAAGTGAGTGTGGGAGTTGGAGGCTTCATCCAAAAACAAGGAGGCTCGACGTGATCGTGGGCACAGTCGCGGTGAACAAAGATGAATGAGCAGACGTTTCGGATCGCGGTCATTCCGGGTGACGGAATTGGCAATGAGGTCGTGCCGGTCGGGTTGCAGGTGCTCGAGGCGCTGCAGGAGACCAGCGGCGGGCAGATCGCCTTCCAGTTCGAATGGTTTCCCTGGGGGAGCCAGTACTACCTGGAGCACGGAGTGATGATGGCTCCGGACGGGCTCGACACGCTGCGCGATTTCGACGCGATCTATTTCGGTGCGGTGGGCTGGCCGGAGGTGCCCGACCACACCGCGCTCTGGGGGTTGCGGTTGGCGATTTGCCAGGGGTTCGATCAGTATGCCTGCGTGCGGCCAGCGCAGCTCTTGCCCGGGCTCGAAAGCCCATTGCGCAACGGCTCGCCGGAGACCATCGATTTCGTCGTGGTGCGCGAGAACTCGGAAGGGGAATACGCTGGGCTCGGCGGTCGTAATCTGGCCGCGCGCGGGATCGACCGCGAGGTAGCGATCCAATCCGCCCTCTTCACATCCCAGGGATGCGAGCGCATCATCCGCTACGCCTTCGAGTTGGCCGTCAAGCGACCGCGCCGCAAGGTCACCAGCGTGACCAAGAGCAACGCGCAGCAATACGCCATGCCCCTTTGGGACGAAACGTTCGCTCGGGTGGCGCTCGACTATCCCGGGATCGCGACCGAGTCGATGCTGGTCGATGCCATGGCCGCCCGGATGGTCTTGCGGCCGGAGTCGTTCGATGTGATCGTCGGTTCGAATCTTTTCGGGGACATTCTCTCCGATCTGGGCGGCGCGATCGCGGGCAGTCTCGGCATCGCGGCCAGCGCCAATATCGATCCGGAGCGGCGCTATCCCTCGATGTTCGAACCGGTGCATGGCTCGGCGCCCGATATCGCGGGGCAGGGGATCGCCAATCCGATCGCGGCGGTCTGGAGTGCGGCCATGATGCTGGAGCACCTGGGGCTGAACGACCAGGCCGCCCGCATCATGCGCGCGATCGAATGGACCACCGAAAATGGCCCGCGCACCCCCGACCTCGGTGGAGTCGCAACCACGAAGGCGGTTGGCGATGCGATCGTCGAAGCGCTGACGGGAGACTGGCAGTGATCCAGGCGGCGCTCAATGGCGACCGGCGCTGCGACGAGCATCCGGGTATCCCCTGCTCGGCAGAGCAGCTCGCCCGCGATGCCGCCGCGTGCGTCACGGCCGGCGCGGCCGAGCTGCATTTGCATCCACGTGACGCCAATGGCGCCGAAACACTCGATCCGCTGACGGTCTACAGCACCGTCCGGCAGGTGAAGGCGGCCGCCAATGTTCCGATCGGCATCTCCACCGGCGCCTGGATCGAACCCGATCTGGAGAAGCGCCTCGCGCTGATCCGCTCCTGGTATGGACCGGACTACGCCTCGGTCAACTGCTCGGAGGAAGGGGCGGTCGACGTCATGTACGCCCTCATCAGCGCGGGCGTTGGGATCGAAGTGGGGATCGGCACGCCGGACGAGGTCGATGTCTTCGCTCGGTCGTTGCTGGTCTTTTCCAACGCCGTAGTGCGTATCCTGGTCGAGCCGATGGGTGACGAACTGCCCGGCGAGGACGCCGCCAAAGCGCGATTCGATGCGATCCATCGCCGGCTGGATACGCTTGGCTTTATGAATCCGCGCTTGCAGCATGCCGATGGCCCCGTCGCGTGGTTCGCCGTGCGTGATGCCTTGCGCCGGGGATGGGACACGCGCATCGGATTCGAAGACACATTGGTGGGTCCCCGCCGCAAGGCTGTGACGAGCAACGCCGAGCTGGTGGAAGCAGCGCGAGCGATTCAAAGTCAAGCGCGATGAGCGAGCTCAACTTCGAAACGGCCGCTCCCTCGGAAACCCGCGCCCTTGGCCGGCGTATCGCGGCCAGGTTGCACCCCGGGGATGTCGTTCTGCTGCACGGCGATCTGGGAGCGGGCAAGACCACGATGGTGCAGGGGATCGGCATGGCGCTCGGCACCCGCGAGCGAGCGCAAAGTCCGACGTTTTCACTGGTCGTCGACACTCCGCTGCCGGGCGGGACCATCTTGCGGCATATCGATCTCTACCGGCTCGAGGATCTGGACGAATTGGAAGCGCTCGGTTTCGACGATCTCATCAGCGACGACCGCGCTATCACCTTGATCGAATGGCCGGAACGGGCCGTGGGGATGCTGCCCGAGGAATACCTGCTGGTCGAGCTGGAATCCGCCGGTCCGGACCGGCGGCGCATCACCGTACGGGCGGTGGGCATCGGCGGCCGCTTCGACGATCTCTAGGACGGAAAATTTACAAACTGACACCGCCCACTTCAAGACCGTGGTTGCAGCCCTCTGTGGCTGCCGTTTCCGGCCCAAAGCAGCCACAGAGGGTTGCAACTACGCGGATGAGGCGGCCCGATTGGGGGACTCAGCGGTGGCGAGCCGCACAAAGTCGTGGGTGAGTGGGTTGGGATCGCTCGCGCGCCAGGCGACTCGCAGCTCGACGTGCGGGGCGCCGCCCGCGATGTCGAGGAATCGCACATCGGGCCGGGCCAGCATCCGCATCGAATCCGGAACGATCGCATATCCGAGACCGGCGGCGGTGAGTCCCAGTATCGTCTGCATCTGAATCGCTTCCTGCCCGAATCGGGGCCGGAGTCCCCGTTCGCGGAAGCAGGTAAGGATCGCGTCGTAGAGCGGTGGTCCGACCCGGCGCGGGATCGTGAGCAAGGATTCATCGTGCAACACCTCGAGCGCCGCATCACCCGATACGCCTGTGGCGAACCGGCTCGCTTCCCACGAGGTTGGTAACGCGACGATCAGCGATTCGGTTCGCACCATGCGGCTGCGAATCGCGGCGATGCCCTGAGGCAGCTCGCCCAGCAGCAGACCGATATCGAGCTCGCCCGATTCCAGTTGTCGCACTTGCACATCGCTGGTCGTTTCGCGCAATTGCAGGTCGACTCGCGGATGGCCCTCGCCGAACGTGCGCACGATGCCGGGGAGATCGCCGTACATCGCGGTCGAAACGAAACCGACCGTGAGGCGGCCAAGCTCACCCTGGCTCAGTCCACTGGCTAGTCGGGTGAATTCCCGTCCGCGCCGGATCAGCCCGCGTGCTTCGTCCAGCAGTGCCGCACCAGCCGGAGTCAGCGTCACCGAGCGGTGCGTGCGCTCGAAGAGCTGCATGCCGAGCGCGACTTCCAGCTTCTGAATCGCCTGCGAGAGCGGAGCCTGCTGCATATGCAGTCGCGCGGCCGCGCGGCCGAAATGCAACTCCTCGGCCACGGCGATGAACTGTTCCAACTGGCGCAGATTTGGGAGCGATGCGCGCACGACATCCATATGGAAAGCATATCAATCCGGGGTTGCATCGGTGTTTCACATATCGGCTGGCACTTCCTAGACTCGGAACACGAGTCCGGGTCGAGTGAGGGAACAGTGCTCACGCTCATTCGCCCGGCGTTCGAGAGGAGCGTGCAGCATGTCGATTTCCAACCTCGCGTCCCGGCCGCGCAAGCGGTCAGCCGCGATCACCCACGGGATGGACCGGGCCGCCAATCGCGCGATGTACGTTGCGCTGGGCTATCAGGAAGACGACTTCGACAAGCCGTTCATCGGTATCGCCAACGGGCACTCGACCATCACCCCATGCAATGCCGGGCTGCAATCGCTGACCGATGCGGCGGTGGAGGCGATCGAGGCGGCCGGCGGCAAGGCGCAGACCTTCGGTACGCCGACAATCTCCGATGGGATGTCGATGGGCACCGAGGGGATGAAATACTCCCTGGTCTCTCGCGAGGTCATCTCCGATTGCATCGAAACGGTGGCGGGTGGGCAATGGCTCGACGGGCTGGTGGTCATCGGGGGATGCGACAAGAATCTCCCAGGCGGCATGCTCGGGATCGTGCGGGCCGATGTGCCGGCGATCTATGTCTACGGTGGCACCGCGCGTCCCGGCCGGTTGCGGGGCGAGCAGCTTTCCATCGTGTCGGCGTTCGAAGCAGTCGGGGCGTGTGCGGCCGGACGCATAACCGAGGCCGACGTGCGGGAGATCGAGCGGGCCGCCATTCCCGGCATCGGCTCCTGCGCCGGGATGTATTCGGCCAACACGATGGCCGGCGCCTTCGAGGCAATGGGCATGTCCTTGCTCGGTTCGTCGACGATGACGAATGTCGGCGGTGGCAAGCAGGCGAGCGCCGCCGAATCGGCGCGGACGGTGCTGCGGGCGGTCGAACAGCGGCTCACCCCGAAAACAATCATTACCCGCCGGTCCATCGAAAACGCGACCGCGCTGGTGATGGCGGTGGGTGGTTCGACAAACGCGGTGCTGCACTTGTTGGCGATCGCTCGGGCGGCTGGGGTGGGCTGGTCGTTGGATGATTTCGAGCGGGTGCGTCGACGGGTGCCGGTGCTCTGCGATCTGAAACCGTCGGGGCGCTTTATGGCGACCGATCTGCATGCGGCCGGCGGAGTTCCGCTGGTGCTGAATTTGCTGCTGGCGGCGGGACTGATCGATGGCGATTGCCTCACGATCACCGGAAAGACATTGGGTGAGGAACTAGTGGCGTTTCCGGCGACGATTCCGCACGGGTGCGAGGTCGTGCGGCCGGTCGATCGTCCGCTCTATGCCCAAGGGCATCTGTCGATCCTGCGGGGGAATCTCGCGCCCGAGGGAGCGGTCGCCAAAACGACAGGGCTGCGTGTGCGGCGCATGCAGGGTCCAGCGCGGGTGTTCGATACCGAGCAGGACGCAATGGATGCCATTCTCGCCGGCCAGATCGTCCCGGGGCAGATCGTGGTGCTGCGTTATCTCGGTCCGAAAGGCGGGCCAGGCATGCCGGAGATGCTGTCGCCGACGTCAGCAATCATCGGGCGTGGCCTGGGCGATTCGGTGGGATTGATCACCGATGGGCGCTTTTCCGGCGGAACCTGGGGGATGGCGGTCGGACACGTCACCCCGGAGGCGAGCGAGGGCGGCCCGATCGCCCTGCTGCAGGATGGCGATCGGATCACGATCGATGCCGACCGCCAGGTGCTCGAGGTAGCGCTTTCGGACGCCGAGCTGGCCGAGCGCCGTCGCGAGTGGAGTCGGCCGGAGCCGCGATATCGCACGGGGGTGCTGGCAAAATATGCGGCGCTGACGACTTCCGCCAGCGAGGGCGCAGTTTCGGGATAGGGAACACAGAAACGTGGGGGCCACATTTGCCCCC
>DASTFJ010000089.1:0-8861 GCA_035708745.1 Thermomicrobiales bacterium
GGAAAGGAGGGCATCGCAGCCTGACGTTTTGAATGAGATCGATGTTCTGGCACTGTCGCAGATCGAAGAACCACTTCAGGAGGTTCAGTCAGTGAACGACGACACGACGAAGATCGTCACCCCGCGCTATTCGCGCCGAAGCATGCTCAAAACCGGCGCAGCGGCCGGCGCCGCTGGGCTGGCCATGGGCATCTCGCCCAAGGCCAGCAAAGTCTTCGCCGCTCCCACCGTGCTGCAAGGCAGCCCGATCGAGCTCGACTACGTCACTTGGTTCGATGCCGAACCGGGCCGCGGCGATGCCTGGCGTCAGATGCTGGACGAGTTCAACGCGTCGCAGAGCGATATCAAGGTCAATATGACCGGCTGGCCGTTCGACAATTTCTCGAACAACATCATCGTCCAACTGCAGGCCGGCAAGCTCGATGGCGATCTGATCCAGACCACCCCGGACCTGGTGCTGCGTCTCCTCAAGGCGGGCGTGCTGACCGATCTCAATCCGGTGCTGCAAGCCAACGAGATCACCACCCTCAGCCAGGCGCACGACTACATTACGGTCGACGGCGCGGTCATGGGACTCGATGTGGTGACCGTGGTCTTCGGGCTCTTCTACAACACCGAGCTTTTCGATAAGGCCGGTATCACCGCCGACAAGCTGCCGGTCGATCCACAGTCGTGGATGGAAGCGTCCAAGCAGCTCACCGACCGCCCGAACCAGTTCGGTCTCTTCAATGACCACCTGGTGTCGGAGCCGTCGTCCTTCTGGTTCACGCTGCAGCAGTGGGCCTGCATCTACGACGGCACCTGGGCCGATGGCGCGACCCCGTTGTTGACCTCCCAGCCGGTACATGACGCGCTCACCCTGTTCAAGCAGGCCTACGACGATTGCTTCCCACAGGGGGTCGACAACGCCACTGCCAATCAGCTCTGGGCCAACCAGCAGATCGCGTCACAGCTGATCGTGTCGGCCGCCGCCAATGTCTACAAAGACTCGGCGCCGGACTTCTACCCGAACATGAACACTTACGCCCTGCCGTGGGAGAGTAAGAAGGCGGTCTCCCGCATTCACCCGATCACGATCAACAACCAGAGCGAGAACGGCGAGGCCGCGATGACGTTCCTCACCTGGCTGTATGCGCCGGAGAACTATCGCAACCTGCTGACCCGCAGCCTGGATGTGATTCCCGCCTACGAAGTGGGCGGTCTGGACGACTACTTCGCCAGCATCCACTGGCTGACCGGGTTCCAGGACATCAACATGATCACCCCGCCGCAGATGGTGGGCGACTTCATCTTCAACAACGATGAGTACGGTCAGATCGTGATCACGAACTTCCAGAACGTGCTCGCCGGCAATCAGTCGGTCGAGGACGCGATGAAGACTGCGCAATCGCAGGCCGAAGAGCTGGCCGGCCGGCTTTCCGCATAACTAGCACGCCCCCGCCCGGCTGGCTGCAGCCGGGCGGGGGTTCGCCTTTCTTGTCATTCTGAGCAACGCGAAGAATCTCTCCCTCGGGCACGAGACCACCGAAGATCGAATGTGGAGCAATCTGCGCCAAATGCGAATCAACATGACGTCGAGACATCCGCTGCGGCGGGGAGATCCTTCGTTTCTCAGGATGACAACACGCTGGGAGGCGCTTCTGCGAAGCGCGATTCACCGCATGACGGATAGGACGACGCCATGTCCGTAATCGCTGGATCGTCCTCGATTGCAACCGATCGCACGTCCGGCGGGAGCCGGCGGCGCTTCTCGTTGCTGCCCTATATCTTTGCCCTGCCGATTTTGATCTTCGAAGGGATCTTCGTTCTTTATCCGATCTATGAGGGAATCAAATCGAGCTTCTACACCCAGGCAAACTTGGGAACGCCCCCCATCTGGGTCGGGCTGAAAAACTACCGCCGCCTGATACACGACGATTTCTTCTGGAACTCGCTGCGGCAAACGTCCCTCTTCATGCTGGGCGTGATCGCGCTGTCCATCGGCTTCGGATTGCTCTCGGCGGTGGTGCTCAACCGGGCGTTCTTCGGCCGCTCTGCGGCGCGCGCGGTCATCACCTTACCCTGGGCCTTCCCCGATGTACCGGCGGTGCTGATCTTCATCTGGATGCTGAATCCCCAATTCGGCGTGATGAATGTCTTCGCCAATTGGCTGCCCTGGGTCGACCAGAATCCTAAATGGCTGCTCGACCCCCATCTGGCGCTGGCGACCATGATCGTCATCACCGCGTGGAAGGGCTTTCCGTTTTATAGCCTGGTGATTCTCGCGTCATTGCAGACGGTCCCGGGCGAGCTGACCGAAGCAGCGCGGGTGGACGGCGCCAACCGCTGGCAGGCCTTCCGTGCGGTGACGCTTCCCTATATCACGCCAACGATCATGCTCCTGGTGGTGCTGGCGGCGATCTACGCTTTCAAGCAGTTCACCATCATCTGGCTGATGACCGGCGGCGGTCCGGCGGGCGCGACCGAAACGATCGTGATCCGTATCAACCAGACCGCTTTCCGCTTCTACGACTTCTCGTATGCCGCCACCATCGGGGTGGCCGGATTCCTGATCGTGCTGACGATCGCCTTGATCTTCCTCTATATCCAGCGCCGGCAGGAGCTCGAAGGAGGGCGCGTATGAGCGCCGCGGTCGCCCATCGGGCCAATCAGCCGACCGCGCGCCAGCGGTTGGAAAAGCTGGGGCTGGCGCTGGCCGTCATCGTCATCTGCGGGATCGTCTTTTTTCCGATCTACTGGATGCTGGTGACCACTGTCCAGCCGACCAAGCTGACCCTGCGCTATCCACCCTCGCTCTGGCCGAAAGATATCAATTTCGATGCCTACCGCACGGTGTTCGACAAGCAGCCCGTGGGCCGCTGGATTCTCAATTCGGTCTATCTCTCGGCAATCACCACGGTAATTTGCGTGGTGCTGGCGATCTTCGGCGGCTATGCCATCTCGGCGTTGCGCTGGCGGGGCCGCGGGCTCTTCGCCATCTTCCTGCTGATGACGCAGATGCTGCCCGAGGCCCTGGTGATCGTGCCGATTTTCAAGATCTATACGAACTTCCCGCTCATCCATCAGGACATTCGCAACAGCTTGCCCGCGCTGGCCCTGATCGATGCCGCTTTCATCCTGCCGATCTGCGTCTGGGTGATGAAGAATATGTTCGACACCGTGCCGAACGAGGTACGCGAAGCGGCGCTGGTCGATGGCGCCGGACCGATCCGCACGCTCTTCCAGATCGTCATGCCGATCGCGCTGCCCGGGGTGGTGGCCGTCGGCGTGGTCGCGTTCTTCTATGCCTGGAATGAGTACCTCTTCGCCCAGACCATGATCCAGGACGCGGACAAGAAACCAGCTTCGGTCGGTCTGGCCGGCATGATCACGATGCTCGATACCCCCGTGCAGCTCTTGCTGGCAGCGGGCACCCTATTTGCCATTGCGCCGGTGATCTTCTATCTGGTCATGCAGCGCTACATCGTCGCCGGCATCTCGGCCGGCGCGGTGAAGGGATAGAGACGAGGCAATAGGCAATGGTGGTGGACATGAGGTGAGATCGACAAACGCAAAGACCTGCATCGGGTCGAGAGTCTAGTTTTGCCTTTTGCCCATTGCCTATTGCCCACGGTTCATCGCCCTTGAAAGGAACCCATGACCAAGAAAATCGTGCTCGCATATGCCAAACCGGATGACATCGCGCTCGAGATGGGCGTGCTGGGAGGTTCCGGATTCGAGGTGGTCGCCACCAATGGCGGGCTGGTGACCGGCAGGCCGCTCACCGATCCGGAGCTCTGGCCGATCGTGCAAGACGCCTCGGCTTTGCTGACCGGGCTGCATGTGGTTTCTGACGAGATGATGGCGCAAATGCCGAATCTGGAGCTGGTCACCCGCGTGGGCACCGGCTACGACGCGATCGATTACGACGCGGCCGAAAAGCGCGGTATCTGGGTGACGAATGTGCCCGACTATTCCATCGATGAGGTTTCGGCCCATGCCATCGCCCTGACCATGGCGCTGGTGCGACATCTCTTCGAGCACCGGCAGACCGGGCAGGCGAACACCTGGCGCTATATGGGCGCCACGCCGATCATGCGGCTCTCGAATCTGACCTATGGCATCGTCGGTCTGGGCCGCATCGGCAAAGCCTCGGCCCGCAAAGCGGCCGGTCTCGGAATGAAGGTCATCGCCTATGACCCCTACATCCCCGCTTCGGATTTCGAGAGTGTGGGCGCCACTTCGGTCGACTTCGACACGCTGATGTCGACCTCCGATATCGTCTCGCTGCATGTGCTGCTGAACGCCGAAACGCGCGGCATGATCGACGCGCGCGCGCTTTCGCTGATGAAACCGAGCGCCTTTCTGGTCAATACGTCGCGCGGTCCGGTGGTCGATATTCCGGCGCTGGTGGCGGCTGTGCAGGCCGAACAGATTGCCGGGGCGGGAATCGACGTGCTGCCGGTCGAGCCGTGCCCGGTCGACGATCCAGTGCTGCACGAACCGCGCATCATCGTTACCCCGCACCTGGCCGCATCGTCGGTCGAAGCGGTGCGGGATGTGCGCGTCCGCGGCGCCGAGGAGGCTCTGCGGGTCCTGACGGGCAGTCCGCCGAAATACCCGGTGAACAATCCGGTCGGCGTCGGCGCCGCGGCGGACTAGGAGGCAATCCTGGGCTCGCAAACCACCCGGCATTGAAATGCCGGGCTACAGAAGCAAAGTCCCTTCGGGATTGAGAATGACGAGAGGAAGCAAGCCACCCCCATTGTCATTCTGAACAAAGTGAAGAATCTCTCCCGTGGATGCAGGGCAACAAGCGGCACGAACGACGACCGGGTCTCGGGCAACAAGAGGTCCCTCGACAAGCTCGGGACGACGGAAAGAACGCGAGGAACGATAAATGGATTTCGGGGTCATGATCTCGCCGGTTCCCAGAAAAGGGACCATGCAACAAATGGTGGAGGCGAACGAGGTCATTCTCCAGGCAGCCAACCGCAACGGCTGGGGGCTGTGGTTCGTCGACCATCTGCAGCAGGGCGACATGCCCTATCTGGAATGCTGGACCCAGATGGTCCATACCTCGGCGCGGTATCCCGATCTGACCATCGGGCCGATCGTCCTCTGCCAGAGCTATCGCAATCCGGGACAGCTGGCAAACATGGCAGCGACCCTGCAATTCCTCTCCAAGGGCAAGCTGATCTTCGGGATCGGCGCCGGTTGGAAAGAGGATGAGTATCTTGCCTACAACTACGATTTTCCCCGGCCGGGCGTGCGGCTCAAGCAGTTGGCAGAAGCGCTCGATGTGATCACGGCGCTCTGGACCGGCGAACGGGTGACGGTCGAGGGCGAGTATTACAAGATCACCGATGCCATCGCCCTCCCGGCGCCCGACCCGATTCCGCCGATTATGATCGGCGGCAATGGCGACCGCACGGTCGGCGAGATCGCCGCGCGCTATGCCGATTGGTGGAATGCCGACCTCGCCACGCCCGAGGTCTTCCGGCAAAAGCTGGCGATCCTGCGGGACAAGTCGGTCGCATACGGCCGCGCCGCCGATGCCGTGCGCCCGACCGCCTTCAACATGCTCAGTCTCTCCGCCGACCCGGACAAGGTGCTGCGCGAGCCACCGCGACCCGGTATCGCCATGATCTCCGGCACCCCGGACGAAGTCCGCGATCAGCTCCGCGAATACGAAGCTGTGGGCGTGACCTATATGCAGATCAACTTCATGGACTTCCCGGACACGGAAGCGGTGGAGTTGTTCGAAGAGATTGCGAGGGACTTCGCTCAGTAACGAGCAACTGGTAACTGGTAATTGGAAATTCGATATCTGTAACCAGTTACGAGTTGCTGATTACCAGTTACCAAAGGGACTCATGAACCACGAACTTCTCAAAACCTGCGATGAATTGCGGAAAGCCGGGGCCGATGGCGCGGTGCTGGCATCGGTCGAGAATGTCACCTATGTGACCAATGTCGAGCAGCCGTTGCCGTATGGAGCGCTGGCGTCGACCACGGTGGCGCCCTGGCTGGCAATCGTTTCCACGAAGGACGAGCGCGGGATCGTGCTCGCTCCGGCGGGGAAGGTCGCCGAGCTGGAAGCGAATGCTCCCGGCTTCGAGGTGATCGGCTTTCCGACCTTCGACAGCTTCGTGGAAACCGATCCACGGGCGCAGTATCTCGAAGGACTCGCCCAGGCGTTGACAACCCTGGGGCTCGATTCCACCGAAGCGACCCTGGCGATCGAAAGCGAATGGGTCCCCTTCATGGCGGGCGCGTTCTTCCCGGAGAAACAGAGCGACGCGGCCGAGATCCTGCGTCGGGCGCGCTGGATCAAAACCGAGCGCGAGATCGGCTTGCTGCGCCGGGCATCGCATCTGGCCGATGTGGCGCACACCACCCTCGACCGGCTGTGCGACAGCGCCGGGCAAAACGAGATCGCGATGTTCGCCGAGATCTCGAACCAGATCTTCCAGGCGGCCGGACACGATATCCCCCTCACCGGCGAGCTGGTGACCGGTCCGCGCTCGTCGGTGGTGCGCTATCCGAACGGCCCGCTCGACCGCATCACCGAAACCGGCGATGCCGCGTTGATGGACCTGAGCGGCCGGTATAACGGCTATTGGTTCGACTGCACCAATACGCACATCATCGCCGGGAAACCGACGTCCGAAGAAAAACGCTATGCCAACGCCTCGCAGGATGCCTGCGAAGCGGCGATGGCCGCACTGAAACCGGGCGCCAAAGCGTCCGACGCCGCCAATGCCGCCGAAGCGGCCTTTGCCAAACACGGGCTGCCGATGGCGCATTACGCGGGACACCAGATCGGGGTCTCGGTCAATGAGCTGCCCAGGTTGGTGCCCTACGATCATTCCGCAATAGAGCCGGGCATGGTCTTTGCCGTGGAGCCGGGAGCCTATCAGGGGGATAAAGGGAGGTTCGGCGCACGCTCGGAAAAGATGGTGCTGGTCACCGAATCCGGACCGGAAATTCTTTCGACCTTCGCATGGGGGATCTCATAGATGTCCGTTTCGACTGAGGGCGGGCTCGATCTGACGACCGAGCAAGCGCTCTGGCTCTTGCGAGAGATGTTGCGCATCCGCCGGGTGGAGGAAGCGCTGGCGCGCTCGTACGCTCAAGGCTTGATTCCCGGCGCATGTCACACCTATGTCGGGCAGGAGGCGATCGCCGTAGGCGTCTGCGCGCATCTGCGCCCGGACGATGTGGTGTTCAGCACCCACCGCGGGCATGGGCATGCGCTGGCCAAGGGCGCGCCCGCGCGCGAGGTGATGGCCGAGCTCTTCGGCAAGGCAACCGGCGTTTCCAAGGGACGCGGCGGCAGCATGCATCTCTTCGTACCGGAAGTCGGCTTGATGGGCACGACCGGGATCGTCGGTCCGAACATCCTGCAAGCTACCGGGGCCGGCTACAGCTTCCAGCTGATGAAGACCGATCAGGTCAGCGTCGCCTTCTTCGGGGATGGCGCGACAAACAACGGCGCCTTCCACGAGGGAGTCAATATGGCTGCCATCTGGGGGCTGCCGGTGGTCTATGTCTGCGAGAACAATCAGTTCGCCACCGAAGTGCCCTTCGACTACGCCACCCGCAATACCGATGTAGCCGAGCGGGCGCGCACCTATGGCATTCCGGGCGTAACGGTCGATGGCAACGATGTGCTGGCGGTGACCGAAGCGGCGCAAGCGGCGATCGAACGCGCCCGGAGCGGCGGCGGACCGTCGCTGATCGAGGGCAAGACGTATCGCACTCGCCCCCATGCCGAAGGGATGCGCGACGGCGGCTACCGCACGGTCGAGGAAATCGAGGCGTGGAAATCGCGCGATCCGATCGCTCTGCTGGAGGCGCGCCTGCTCGACCGCGAGATCGCGACTCAGGAGCAGATCGACGCGGTGCGGCAGGAGGTCGAAGACGTGGTGGCCGACGGGCTGGAGTTCGCCAAGACCAGCCCCTATCCGGAGCCGGACACTGCCGCGCTCCATATCTATGGAAAGAACTGATGCAGATCGAGCTATCCATGGGGGGCGAAACGAGAGAGATTCTTCGCTTCGCTCAGAATGACAGAGGGTCGGGGCGAACGTGGTAACGTCAGTCCAGAATGGCACGGCAACCGGTATGCGCGAACTGACGTTCACCACCGCGGCGCG
Source organism: Thermomicrobiales bacterium (assembly GCA_035708745.1). Classification (GTDB taxonomy): domain Bacteria; phylum Chloroflexota; class Chloroflexia; order Thermomicrobiales; family UBA6265; genus JAMLHN01. The sequence goes on from DASTFJ010000089.1 coordinate 8,142, forward strand.
GGAGGCGCTCGACGAGGAGATGGAGCGCGATCCGCGCATCTTCGTCGTCGGCGAAGGGATCGGCGAGCGCGGCGGGAACTTCAATACCACCCTGGGGCTGTACGAAAAGTACGGTCCGCAGCGCTTGCGCGATACCCCGATCGTGGAGCGCGGGTTTATCGGTATGTGCACCGGCGCGGCCATGACCGGCACTCGGCCGGTGGTCGATTTCATGTTCCTCGATTTCGCGCTGGATGCCTTTGGCGAGATGGTGAACCAGATCGCCAAGCTGCAATACATGTCGTCCGGGCGGTTGGAGATGCCGATGGTGCTGCGCGGTTGCATCGGCATCGGCGGCTCCTCGGCCACCCACCATTCCGGCAACTACTATCCGATCTTCGCGCATCTCCCCGGATTCCGGGTAGTGATTCCGACCACCCCGCGCGATGCCAAGGGAATGCTGAAGACCGCGCTGCGCGGCTCAGATCCGGTGCTCTTCCTGGAGCACAAGCTGCTGCTGAATGTGAAGGGCGAGGTGCCCGACCCCTCGGCGGACGAGCTGATTCCCTTCGGCAAAGCAGCGATTCGGCGATCCGGTTCCGATGCGACCGTGGTCGCCATCGGCGCGATGGTCGACAAATCGGTGCAGGCTGCCGAGATCCTTTCCGGTGAAGGTGTCGAGATCGAGGTCATCGACCTGCGTTCCATCGCGCCGATGGACGAGGAAACCATCCTCGCGTC
>DASTFJ010000090.1:0-15398 GCA_035708745.1 Thermomicrobiales bacterium
GACGAGACCGATCAGCCCTCGCCCTGGTAGAACGCAGTAGTCGCCGTCTCCCAGGTCCGAGCCTCGGCCTCGGGCGTGCCGGCCGTGATCGACGCACCCGACCAGCGGGCGCTCGAACCGGCGGAAAATGCTTTCCCTTCCGGCGACATGAACCACATTTCCCCCTCTTCGAGCGGAATCTGGCGGCCCATTTCGAGATAGGCGGACAGCCCGGCAAACCCGGCATCCCACCCGACCCCGGTCGCGCCCGGACCGTACTGCGACCAGAACTCATCTGGAATTTCGCCTCGGTGCTCCAGCGACAGGCGGGCGCGGTCCTCACCCTCTGGGTCGACCGTCACCAGAATCCAGCTCACTCCGCCACCGAACTCCCAGGTCGCCTGGAACAACCGCGGTGCCTCGCACCGCTCGATCGTCCCGCCGGCATTTCCCTGCACCTGATAGTGACCGCCCAACCGCAGGTTGCCATCGACTGGCGCGAACCAGCGCGGCAACCGTTCCGGGTTGGTGACGGCGTCCCAGAGATCGTCCACATCGGTGCGATACACCCGCGAGATGCGCTGCACCACCTTGGGCCCAATCCCCGCTTCCCCAGGTCCGATCTCCACCGCCCGCTCGATCGCGTCGAGCTGCTGGGTTACGTCGAAGGTCTGTTCGGTCGTCACGCGCTTGCTTTCCTTTCGTCCGACGGGGACGCATCCTGCGCCAACCGCCGTTGCCGTTTCCCCCGCGCGATCTCGGTTTCGAGTGCGTCGAGCGCCGGCTCCCAAAACGTACGGAATGCCATCAGCCAGTCGTCGATCTCACGCAGCGGCGCGGGATTCACCGCGTAAAATCGGCGCGTTCCCACGGAACGCACCGTCACCAGCTCCTGCTCGCGCAGCACCTTCAGATGTTGCGACACCGCCGGCTGGCTGATCCCGAAACGCTCGCCGATCGTTTGCGCAATCGCTCCTGCCGGCCGTTCCCCGCCGGCCAGCAACCGCAGAATCTCGCGTCGTACCGGATCCCCCAGCGCATCGAAGGCATTCATCTCCCCCAGCATGCCTGATCACTGAATATAAGTCAATGGTTATATTTACCAACTCGCTCGGAACTGCTATCGTGCGACAACTTGAGCTGAACGTCCGAGTCCGTCAGAGGAAGCGATGGAAACAACCGATTTCAACACCTCGTTCATGACCTGGTCGGCCCCGCACAATTTCGCCGACACCCGCAAGCCCGGTCACATGCCCTGGGGCAATGCCGCCCGCATCATGATCGACGCACGCTGCACCATCCTCGACGGCGACGGCAAGCTGGCCGACGAGCTTTATCTGATCGCGCCCTGCCGCACCGAATGGATGTATCAGGAAACCGGGATCATCCAGAACCCAAGCGGCGAATATCGCCAGATCTTCTCCGAGCCGCACGCACTACAAAAAACCGTTGGCAAATCGATCTCGGAAGCCGGCCCCATTGCGCACGGCCCGGCGGTATCGACCGACATCTTCGATTGGATCGAATTCACGCTCACTGAGAAGCCTTCGCGCAGGCTCGCCACCGATCAGGACGTGGTCGACGCGACCATGGCCTATGCGCCGATCGTCGCCAGAACCAGCTTCGAATCCAATGGTCTCAAAGCAATCCTCGAATATCCGATCCGCACCATGAACTTCCACGAGGAGCGCGTGCGTTTCCAGGTCGACACCGGCCCGCTCATCTTTCCCGATCTCGATGACCCCGCCGAGCGCCTGATCGACCGCTGCTATCTCGCGCACACCGTCTACAACACTTTCACCTACGCCGAATTCGTCGCCAAGCGCCCGACACCGCTGGTAATCGACGGGTCCGAGGTTGTGTCCATCTACCACTACTCCTTTTTCAAGAACCTCGGCGTCACCACCGAACTCTTCGCCCAGGAGTAGCCCTCGTCGTCCCGGTCACCCTCTGGTATCCCGACCCCTCACCGTCATCCCGACCGAAGGGGAGGGACCGCTCCGCCCCCCGAAGCTCGTCACCCTTTGGAAAGTCGCCCCGCTTCACCAAATCTCCGCAATCTCGACGCATCCCGTTCATGCCCGAAGCCGATCCTGCCTTCGTCCGCCGCGGCGGTCCACCCGATGCACGGTGCACCGGCCCCCCGCCGCGCGACCAACGAGGAGTGCCACATGAAACGAATCATCCTGGCTATTGGCAGTTTCGGACTCGTCGCGCTGCTGGGTATCACCATTGCTGGCGGAATCGTCGACGCCCAGACCAGCGGCCCAGCCGGAACCAGCGCCACCGGTACGTCGAAGAAAGACCAGTTCCTGAGCACCCTGGCCGGCAAGCTCGGCGTCTCGACCGGCACGCTGCAAACCGCCATCGAGCAGACCACCGGCGAGCTCGGCTTCGGTCCCGGCCGCTTCGCCGAGCGGCTGCGCGAGCGCATTCACGACCGCATCGACATCCACCGCGATCGCGTCATCGAGCGTATCGATCTGACCCAGGCCGCGGCCTTCGTCGGCCTCACCGAAGACGAGCTCCAGACTGAGCTGCGAAACGGAAAGACCTTTATCGAGGTCGCCCGCGACCATGGCAAAACCACAGAAGACGTTCGTGCGTTCTTGATTCAACAGGCGACCGCGCACATCGACGAGCGCCTGCAGGCGGCCGAAACCGCACCAGCCAGCGATTCGGCCACCGAGCCGGCTTCGGGGAGCTCGAGCAGCTCCGAAGCCACCGAGGTTCCGGCGGCGCCAGTTCGTACGCCGGCGGCAACCGCGTAACCGGGGACAACCCACTCTCCTTCCTTCCCGGCGCCGGGGTGGCAGCAATGCCACCCCGGTGGCCGTTTACGGGGCAAAAGGCAATAGTGTTCAGCGACGGCCTCGAAGCTCGCCGACACGAACGCGACTCACTATTGCCCATTTCCGCGATAATCCCCAAACGAACCGCCGCTGTACCCAGGGAATCTGCACTATGCCCGCTCCGCCGCTCACCGGAATTCGCGTGCTCGCGCTGGAACAGGCCGTTGCCGGACCGCTCTGCACCCGCCATCTGGCCGATCTCGGCGCCGAGGTCATCAAGATCGAGCGCCCCGGCGGCGGCGATTTCGCCCGCACCTACGACACCGCCGTGCATGGCATGTCGTCCTATTTCGTCTGGCTCAACCGGGGCAAGCAATCGCTCACCCTCGATCTCAAGCAACCGGACGCGATCGAGATCCTGCGCACCCTCATCTCCCAAAGCGACGTCCTCGTCCAGAATCTCGGACCGGGCGCCATCGACCGGCTCGGCTTCCCGCCCGCGGAGCTGCGCAAGCGCTATCCCAGCCTGATCGTCTGCTCGATCTCCGGCTACGGCTCCAGCGGTCCCTATCTGCAACGCAAGGCGTTCGACCTGCTGCTCCAGGGAGAAACCGGGGTGATCGCCACCACCGGCAACGGCGACGATCTGGCCAAGCTCGGTATCTCGGCCGGGGATATCGGCGCCGGCGTGTATGGCGCGATGGGCGTCCTTGCCGCTCTCTATGAGCGGCAGATCACCGGCCAGGGGAAGATCGTCGAAACCTCCCTCTTCGATGCCCTCGCCGAGTTCATGGGCTATCCCGCCTATTACACGATGTACAGCGGTCAGCCGCCCGCCCGCGCCGGGGTGCGACACGCCACCGTGGTCCCCTACGGGGCTTATAAATGCGGCGATGGCAATCTGGTCCTCTTCTCGGTACAAACCCAAAAGCAATGGGTCGATTTCTGCACCCTGGTCGGCGAGCATCCGGAATGGATCGCCGATCCCCGCTTCGACACCACCCCGCACCGCAGGGAACATCGCGACATTCTGGAACCCATGATCGAGGAATCGTTCGCGCCATACGATCGCGCCGAGATCAACCGCCGCCTCGAAGCAGCCGACATTCCGTTCGGCGATCTGAATACCATCGCGCAGTTCCTGGAGCACCCCCAGCTCGCCGCGCGCGGCCGCTGGCGCACCGTCGATTCCCCTGCCGGACCGCTGCAAGCGCTGCTGCCGCCCTTCACCCTCGAAGACACCGAAATGGCCATGGGCGACATCCCCGCCGTCGGAGCGCAAACAGACGCTATTCTTTCCTCCATTGGATATGACGACGACGCGATCGCGCGCCTCCGGCTGAGCGGGATCGTCTGATCGCCGCCCCCATACCCTGGGCGGATGGACATACGCATGACGAACGACGATCCATCCCTTGCCCAGCCTGAGGAGCGTCCCGAGCCCGTCCAGGACGAGCTGCAATCGCGCGGAGGCATTCGCGGGTATCTCGACCGGCTCAAGGAAACCCCTGGCCGCCGCGCGCAGCTACAGCGCTACTTCACGATCGGCTGGCTCACGGTTCTCGGTATTTCCGTCGCCTATGTCCTCTTTCGCGGACGCGGTGAGCTGCGCAGCACCTGGGACCAGTTGCAAAACGCCGATCTGACCTGGATCCTGATCGCCATCCTGATTCAGGCGCTCATGCTGATCTTCAATGGCATGACCTACAAGGTCATTCTCAAACGCCTTGGATACAGCGTGCCGCTGCCGATGATGGTCAACGCGCATATGCAGCGCACCACCATTTCCACCGTCACTCCCGGGGGTGGCCCGGCCTCGGTATTCATCTTTGCCCGCTTTATCGCCAAACGCGGAGTCCCGGCGGAGGATGGGCTGCTGACCATCGCGGTCCGCACGCTGGCCGTCGCCATCACCTTCATCGCGGTGCTCATTCCGGGCGCGGCGATCGACGATAGCCTCCAGGGCATGATCATTTCCGCAATCGGCGTGATTGCCTTGATCGTCGGCGGTATCGCCCTCTGGCGCGGCAACGCCAATAACTGGCAAACCCCGCTCGCCTGGTCGGAACGCCTCCCCAGCTGGGCCAAAGGGCGCATCCAGGGATTCATCACCACCTTCCGCGATCACGGCTTGAAACCATCGGACCTCGTTCCCGCCATCGTGTTGACCCTATTGGTCCGGCTGACCGTGGTGCTGGTGCTCTTCGCCTGTCTCAAGGCGCTCGGCGTGCATCCGACCTTCCAGACGATGATCAACACCTATTTCGCCTCGATCGTGGCCGGGGCGGTCATCCCGCTTTTCGGTGGCGCTGGCGCGGTCGAAGCGGTCTCCATCCTCTCGCTCAAGCAAGCCGGCATCCCCGGCGATGTCGCCATCGGCGCGACCCTGCTCTGGCGCTTCATCGATCTCTGGATCCCGGTCGGCATCGGCCTGCTGCTCCATGCCAAGACCGAGCTCCCCGCCGCCATCGACGAAACCCCGGTGATCGCCGCCAAAATGGTGGAATTGAAAGATTCCGGCCGCCTGCGCTGATCGTCGTCCCGACCGCAGTGGAGGGACCTCTCGTTACCCCGCACGTGTGTCCTCGGGGAACCCGATTCTCGGTCTGCCCAACGGCTTTTCTCCGGAGAGATGCATGCGAGGCAACAAGAGGTCCCTCGACAAGCTCGAAATGACAGAGTGATGGCCAATCCCGTCTCACGACTCTGGGCCGATTATTCGAACGCCTCGCCAGAATCGAAGCTGCGCGTGCGCCGCATCCTCACCGGGGTCTGGCTGCTGGTGGTGGCCGTGCTCGCTATCTGGGTCATCCGCAACCAGGAAGACCAGCTGCGCCAGATCGCCGACCGCCTGCGCAGCGCCAACCGTACCTGGCTGGCCATCGCCGTAGTGGTCGAGATCGCCAGCATGTCCACCGTCGCGCTGACCTATCACCTGATCCTGAAACGCCTGGGCCACCCGATCTCGATTCCCTGGTTGCTGCACCTGCATGTGCAGCGGGCAGGGGTCAATTTCGCCGCGCCGTTCGGTGGTGCCGCCACCGCCTACACCTGGGTCGGTCGATTGGGACAGAAAAACGTGCCCGGTGAGGATGCCGTGCTCACCCTCGCGCTGCGCACGCTTTGCGTCTATGTCGCCACGCTCGTCGTGGTCGTCATTACCTTCGCCGTCTCGGGGCGCCCACTCTTCGCCGGGCTGGGCGTGATCGCCATGATCGCGATCGTGCTGCTCTCGATCGGTATAGCCCGCAAGGGGCGGGGCGACTGGAAAACGTTGCAACGCTGGGCGCGCAAGCTCCCGGCCCGCTTCCAGGAGCGCGTTCTCACCGCCATCGAACGGTTCAAGGAGCATCGGTTGCGCCCGCAGGATCTTTTGCGCGTCGTCGGCTCCACGCTCCTGACCCGGTTTTGCACCATCTCCCTGATCTACATCTGTATCCGCGCGCTCGATGTCACTCCCAGCGTTTATGCGCTGTTCATCGCCTATGTCAGCTCGTTCGTCGCCGCCCGCCTGGTGCCGGTGCTCTACGGCATGGGCGCCATCGAGGGGTCGCTCACGGTCGCGCTACAGCGCAGCGGTGTCCCGGCCGAAGTCGCCGTCGGTTCCGCGCTTCTCTTTCGCTTCTTCGACTTCCTGGCTCCGTCCCTCATCGGCCTGGCCCTCTACGCCTGGGCGGAACGCACGAATCCCAGCCTGCGGGCATCGACCCAAACGGTCCCGTCCGAACCGCAAGCCGAAGAACCCGAGGACCTGTAGTGGTCGTTTCGGACCCTTTCCAATACGGCGTCACGTTCGCAAGAGACCCGGCGTCCCGGCAAGAGTCCCCGCCGGACCCGTCCTACATCGATTTCGTCGTCCACTTCCCGTAATAGTGCAACGACGTGTGGCAATGCCCGGCCATGATCTGGCGAACCTTCGCCTGCAGCTCGGTATTGGCTGCCGGCACCGCCACGATGGCTTGACCGCGCCGCAGCTGCTCCCGCTCCCATTCGAACTCTTCCAGATCGTTTCCGAATCCCAGGAAGACCCGGTTGATCTGGCAGCTGAACCCGCACTCTTCCGGCGGATGCTTGAGCCGGTACTCCTCATCGGGGCCGACCACATCGATCTCGCCGCTGATCTGGGCTTCCATCAGCTCGTCGATCAGTTGCGCTGCCTCGTCCGGGTCGAGTCCGCAAATCACCTTGCCCTTCCGGTCGAGAAACTTGGCTACGTCCATGGCACGCTCCCTTGCGCGAGTCCCCTTCGTTCCCGAACTTGGCACGTCGAAACGAAGCGAACAATGTACCGGCTCCGCCGTACGAGAAACCGCTGCCCGATCCAGGCATCCAACGCCAGCGGAGGATATTTCTTTGTACGCCTATTTCCGCCGCGAGGATCAATCGCTTACACAGATTTGCCCAGAAAATACCGATTCCTGAGAGAATTCCAAGGTTGAGATGACATAAGATTAATCCAACCATCCCCGTCGAGCAAGCGAACGGACCGCACATGTGCGCTCTGCGCCCTCATGCGATTCGCTGCCCTCTGTTTGGGTGGACGAATTGGATCAGGCAATGTCGCGAACGGCCGCCTCGGCTCTTGGATCGTTCGGGTCGACCTTGTAGCCCTTGGTCACCAGATCGATCAGATCGACGACCGTGGTGTCCGCCGTGCGCGCGTCGTAGACGATCTCGCCGCCACTGAGGAAGTTGATGCGGTCGCACACCTCGAAGACCTGAGCGTAGTTGTGGGCAATCAGGATGATCGAGATATCGCCGCGCTTCTTCAGCTCGAGCACCAGGTCCAGCACGAGACGGCTCTCGCGCACACCGAGCGCGGCGAGCGGCTCGTCCATGATCAGCACGGTGGGGTTGGAGTAGATGGAACGGGCCACGGCGACACTCTGGCGCTGACCGCCGGAGAGCATCGCGACCGTGTTGTCGACATTGGGTACCCGGATTCCAAGATTGCTCAGATACTCGACGGTGAGCTTGCGCATGGTCTTGTTGTCGAGCAACGGGATACCCAGCATCCGCTTCTTGCGTTCCCTGCCCAGAAACATGTTGTGGTAGACGCTGAGATCGTTCACCAGCGCGAGGTCCTGATATACCGTTTGGATACCCAGCGCCCGAGCCTCGATCGGCGAATTCAGGTGCACCGGCTGGCCGTCGAAGAGATAGGTTCCGCTATCGGGTTTGTGAAAACCACACAAAATCTTGATCAGCGTCGATTTGCCCGCGCCGTTGTCCCCCACCAACCCCAGCACTTCGCCGCGATGCAGTTGCAGACTGACGTCGCGCAGAGCAGTGACGGCGCCAAAGCTCTTGCTCAGATGTTCGACCTCGATGACCGGAGGAGTAGCATCGACCATCAGCGCTTCCTCCGCACCCGCACAGCATCCAGTTGCACATTGAGAATCATGGCCGCCAGGATCGCCAAACCGAGATAAATGTTGGACTCTGTGGCCTGGGCGCCCAGCAACACCAGACCGTTGTTGAGACAGGCGATCACGAAGGCGCCGATCAACGCGCCGATCACCGTGCCGGATCCACCCGTCAGTGCGGTGCCGCCGATCACCGCGGCGGCGATGGCGAGCAAGGTCAACGTGCTGCCGCCGGTATCGGGAGCCGCGGAGCCCGTCACGGTCGCCGTGATCAGCCCGGTCAACGCGGCCAGCCCGCCGCCGATCATGAAGGCGGCGATCTTGATGCGATCGGTGCGTACGCCGATCTCGCGCGCGGCCAGCAGATTGCTGCCGGTGGAGACCACATGCAAACCGAAGACCGTGCGGGACAGGACGAGCGTCAGAATCAGGACCACGGCCAATGCCCAGATAATCGGCGTGAAGCCGGTGAGACCGTCCCACGAAAAGAGCGGATCGAGCGGACCGAACCGATTCTGCCCGAAGACCACGTTGAATGGTGGCTGCACCAGCATCCGAATGGGTTGGCTGTGGGCGTACGAAACCGTGATGCCGGTCAGCAAGAAGAACGTGCCGAGGGTGGTGATCAAACTTGGAATACGCAGCTTGACCGTAATGAATCCGTTGGCGAACCCGATGCCGACCCCGATCAGGAGCGCCAGGGGCGCCGTCAACCAGAGCGACACATCCCAGTCGGTGGCGATCCGAATCATCAGGTACGGGGCCAGTGCGTAGGTCGCGCCGACGGACAGGTCGATCTCCCCGGTAATCATCACCACGACGATGCCCGCGGCGAGTAAGCCGATTCGGGCCGTGTCGCGCAGCACCACACTCATCAGCGGGCTGGTCAGGAACACGCTGTTATTGAGCTGGATGTAGATGACGAGCAGAACCGCCACAGCGGCGATGCTCGCTTCCCGATACCGGGCAACGAAATCGAGGATAGCCTCATACCACCGGCGGCTATCCGCCGGTGTCTCTGCCTGCCTTTCGGATACGGTCGTCTGTGCCATCGTCCTCGCTTCTACTGACCTCTCGGGAGTGGATTTCCATCCGGGCCCGAATTCTTCATTGTGGTGGCGGCCGCGCCTTACGCCGCGTAGTCGCACCCCTTCGTGGCTGCCATTGGAGTTAGCAGCCACGGAGGGCTGCGACTACGAACTATTGGCTGGCATGGCTCGATCCGATGGACCAGTGAGGGCCCTTCTGCCGGATGAACAGGGACGCCAGCGAGACTGCCGGCGTCCCTGACTGCTCGTCATTCCCGCGCGTGCGGCGCCGGATGCTGCCGCTAAACGGGCTCGTCCTCCGTGCTGCCCTCGAACCGGGACGGGCTGAGGTAGATATCGACATTGTCCTTCGTGACGTAGGCCAGACTCGTGTCGGTGTTCGCGGGGGAAACCGCGCCGCCCGAAAGTTTGTAGAGATAGATCTGCAACGTGGGCAGGAAGCCCTGCAGATACGGTTGCTGGTCGGTCGTGAACGTCATGTCGCCGCTGCCGATGAGCGCCAGGGTCTCCGGAAGCAAGTCATAGCCGGCCGTGATGACGCCCGTCGCCGCCAGACCATATTTCTTGGAGATCTTGCCGACCGCCAGCGAGTCGGTTGCGCCGGTGCCGAACATACCCGCCACATCTGTGTTGGCGAGGTAATAACTTTCGATACGGGACTCCTCCGTGGCCTGATCGACGCCAGATTCGAGCGTCTCATAGGTGACCGGATCGCCGGCGTCCTTGATGGCTTGGATGTATCCATCGAGTCGCGGCTGCAGGTTCAGCGAACCGGGCGTGGCGATAGAGAGCATCACATGCCCGCCCGGTTTCACCATCGGCAGCCATTTCTGGGCAATGTTGTACCCGGATTGGTAGAGACTCTGGCCCACGTAGGACAGCCGGGCGTTGCCTTCCGTATCCGCGTTGTACCCGATCACCGGAATGCCGATGCTCAGCGCATCCTCCGTTGGCTGATTGAACGCTTCCGCGTCGACCAGGCAGACCGCGATGCCGTCCACCTTGTTGGCGATGGCCGTTTGCATGGCCGACACCATCTGGGCGACATCGGAGGTCTCCGAGCCGGTCCACTGGTATTCACAGCCCAGGAACGCGCAGGCGTCCTCGATGCCGTAGATAGTCGGCGTAAAGAACGGGTTGGTCGTCACATGGTTGACGAACGTGATCTTGTAGTCCTTTTGCGGCAACCCGTTCTGGGCCAGCGCCTCACGGACCGATCTCGTTCCCACTCCCGCGCCAAGCGCGGCCGCCGCTGCTCCGCCCAAACCCAGCTTCGTCACGATACCGAGCGCCTTGCGCCGGCTCACTTCGTAACTGGTGCGCTGAGCTGCTTCCATGCCTGCGAGGACATCCTTCTCCATTGATGGACTGCCTTTCTATTCTTGAGTTGTCGCCTCAGTTCTCCGCGATGGGTTGCCGACTTATAGCACCTTGCTCAGAGAGCGTCAAGCCAGGGAGCGGGGGTGGGGCCCGGCGATCCAGCCACCCCTCGACCCCGGACAACACTCGCGTTCGGCGCCCACAAGAGCGCCCACTCCTGCACAGCCGAGTTCCGCGTCCTCCCCGCAATCCGTCCCCTGGAACCCACATTGCATAATTGATCTGGTAAGGAACCGCGGGACCGTACCCTCGTTCCCGCGCAGCAGCGCTCCCCGTGAGCGACCCGCAGATGAAGGAGAGCTTTATCTTGGCAACGGCAATCGATCGCAGCCTGGAAGAACGCGCGATCAACTCCATTCGCTTCCTCGCGGTCGATGCCGTGCAGAAAGCAAATTCCGGTCATCCCGGACTCCCCATGGGCGCCGCCGCGATGTCCTACGTCCTTTGGACCGAATATCTGCGACACAATCCGAAGAACCCGAAATGGGCCAACCGCGACCGCTTCGTCCTCTCGGCCGGACACGGTTCCGCGCTGCTCTATTCGCTGCTCTATCTGACCGGCTACGATCTCTCGCTCGACGATCTGAAAGCCTTCCGCCAGCTCGGCTCGATCACCCCAGGGCATCCGGAATACGGGCTCACTCCCGGCGTCGAAGTCACCACCGGCCCGCTCGGGCAGGGGTTTGCCAACGGCGTCGGGATGGCCATCGCCGAGCATTTCCTCGCTGCCACCTTCAACCGCCCCGGCCACGAGATCATCGACCATTACACCTATGGCATCGTCTCCGATGGTGACGTCATGGAAGGCGTCTCCATGGAAGCCGCTTCCATCGCCGGGCATCTCGGGCTTGGCAAGCTGATTTATCTCTACGACCAGAACCACATCACCCTGGCCGGCACCGCCAATCTCTCCATGACCGAGGATGTCGCTGCTCGCTTCGAAGCCTCCGGCTGGCACACCATCTCGATCGATGGCATGGACACCGATGCTGTGCGCAAAGCGATCGAGGACGCCAGAGCCGTCACCGACAGGCCATCCCTCATCCTGGCTCACACCATCATCGGGTTCGGTTCCCCCAAGAAAGAGGGGACCTTCGGCGTTCACGGCTCGCCGCTCGGTCCCGATGAAGTGCTCGCCAGCAAGAAAAACCTCGACTGGCCCGAGGAACCGACGTTCTTTGTCCCCGATGCAGCGCTCGAGCTCTTCCGCGAAGCCGTGACGGATGGCAAGCAGGCCGAAGAGGAATGGGACGCGGCCTTCGCTTCCTATAAAAAGGCGCATCCCGAGCTGGCCGCCACCCTCGAGCGCGCCCTCGAAGGCGAGCTGGCCGAGGGCTGGGACGCCGATCTGCCGAAATGGAATGTGGGCGACAAGGCGATCGCCACCCGCAAGGCGTCCGAAGCGGTCATCCAGGCGTTCTTCCCGAAGATTCCGACCTTCATCGGCGGCTCGGCCGATCTCAACCCCTCCACCAATACCGGCATGAAAGGTGGCGGCGATTTCCAACCGCCCATCCCGGCCGGCAGCGCCGAGATCCAGGGCGAGCTCGGCGGCGATTGGGGCTACGACGGCCGCAATATCCACTGGGGGATCCGCGAGCATGCCATGGGCAGCGCGGTCAACGGCATGGCCGCCCACGGCGGAGTGGTGCCCTTCAGCGCCACCTTCCTCGTTTTCTCGGACTATATGCGCGCCCCTATCCGCCTGGCGGCGCTTTCCGGGTACCACTCGATCTTCGTCTTCACACACGACAGCGTCGCGGTCGGGGAGGACGGCCCCACCCACGAGCCGGTCGAGCAGGTCATGTCCCTACGGCTCATACCAGCGCTCGATGTCATCCGCCCGGCCGACGCCAACGAAACCCGCGACGCCTGGGAAGTGGCCCTCACCGCCAACGGCCCGACCGTATTGGCCCTCTCGCGGCAAGACCTGCCGATTCTGGACACCGCTGGCGCGCACGGCTCGCTGAAGCAAGGTGGCTACATCCTGCGCGATACCGAGGGCACCCCCGATATCGTCCTGCTGGCTACCGGCTCCGAGGTCGCGCTTTCTGTGGAAGCCGCCGATCTGCTGAAGGAGTACGACGTGGCGGCCCGGGTCGTCTCCCTGCCGAGCTGGGAGCGCTTCGAACAGCAAACCGAGAGCTACCGTGAGAGCGTCCTGGGCCCATGGCCGACTCCGCGCCTCTCGGTCGAGGCCGGGGTCACCACCGGCTGGCAGCGCTACACTGGACCCAATGGCGGCAGCGTCGGCATCGACACCTTCGGCGCATCCGGTCCGGGCGCCAGGGTGCTCGCGCACTACGGCTTCACCAAAGAGCATGTCGCCGCCTCTGCGCTCCGCCTGCTCGACAAGAACAAGGACGCCGACGAGCTCGACGCCGACTTCGATCAGGAAACCGTCGGCTCCGGCTTCGCTGGCTACAAGGGCCATTCCTGACCCGTCGTCAGACCGGCCACCCGTCATCCCGACCGAAGTGGAGGGAACTCTCGTTTCCCCGCAACCCGGTCGTCGAACTGAAACGAATCATGCAACGTCACATCGAACGCGACCGCACCAAGGAGAAACCCATCATGAACGCACGCGTCGCCCAATTACTCGACCAGGGCCAGAGCATCTGGCAAGACGACATTTCCCGTCACCAAATTACCAGCGGCAGCCTGGCCGCCATGATCGAAGACATCGGCATCCGCGGCGTCACCTCGAATCCGACCATCTTCGAAAAAGCCATTGCGGCCAGCTCGGATTACGACGCCCAAATCGCCGAGCTCTCCAAAAGCGATCGCTCTGCTGAAGAAATCTTCGAAACCCTCGCGGTCACCGATATTCGCAACGCGTGCGATATCTTCCGCCCGATCTACGATCTGAGCGACGGGGCCGACGGTTTCGTTTCCATCGAAGTCGAACCCCAGCTCGCCCGCGACCCCGAGGGCACCCGCGAAGCAGTCCGCCGCCTCTGGAAGGCGATCGACCGCCCGAACCTGATGGTCAAGATTCCGGGCACCGTCGAAGGCGCCCCGGTCATCCGCGAGATGCTGGCCGAGGGGATCAATATCAATATCACCCTGCTCTTCTCCATCGCGGCGTACGAGCGCGTCGCCCGCGGCTACATCGACGCCATGGAACAGCGCATTGCCGAGGGCAAACCGGTGGACCGGGTTGCCTCGGTCGCTTCCTTCTTCGTCAGCCGGGTCGATACGCTCGCCGACCGGCTCATCAACGAGAAGATCGCCGATACCGAGGACCCGCGCGACAAGAAAGCGCTCGAAGCCTTGCGGGGCAAGGTCGCCGTCGCCAACGCCAAGCTCGCCTATGCCCTGTTCGAGGACATTCACAGTGGAGCGCGCTGGGACGCCATCAAAGCTGCCGGCGCCCGTCCGCAACGCCCGCTCTGGGCCAGTACCGGCACCAAAAACCCCGATTACAGCGACGTGCTCTATGTCGATACCCTGATCGGTCCGCACACCGTCAACACCATGCCGGCCAAAACCCTGCAGGCCTTCCTCGACCACGGCGTCGTCAAACGCACCGTCGATTCCGATCTCGCCCAGGCGAAAGACGTCATGATCGACCTCGAAGCCGCCGGCATCTCCCTCGACGCGATCACCGACCAGCTCGAAACCGAAGGCATCGACTCCTTTATCAAGTCGTTCGAGACGCTCTTGGCCGGCGTCGAAGGAAAGCGAGCTTCGCTCACGGCAGTCGCGGATTAACAGCCACAGGCTCACCATCGAGAAGTCCCAATCCGGTGCGCTGGATTGGGACTTCTCGATTGCGGCATCAACCGGACATAAACGTAACGCATGCTCAGTCGTAGAAATCGTCGGGCAGTTCAACGGCTCCGAGCACTGCTTCGAGACGCGGAATGAGCGTAGGCACGTCTTCCACCGCTGCATTCCACACCGTGCGCAAATTCAGTCGATTGTAGCCATGCGCTATGCGATTCCGAAGCCCAACGATCTCCGAAATCTCGGGGAAGCGTTCGCGCAAGTTTGGCTCCTTGCCCTCAGCAACACTTAACGCCTCGGAGAGCACTTCGAACTGCGCTCGATAGCCGATCGGAAGTAGTCGTCCTGGGCATACTCATCGAAGGTCCGCCCAGATATGAATCTCTCAATACGTGTTGCTGCGATGAGGGCGTCATGCAGCCGCTTCGCTGTCCGTAGGTCCAAAGATCACCTTCCGGCTCTTCTTTACGTTGTAGCGGAAGTAGGGATTTTCGAATGGTCGATCTTCGATAAGATCGACTCGCCGGCCAAACAGTTTCTCGAGGTCGTCCGCGAAACCAAGGAAGCGGGGCACTAAACGTTCGGAGGTTTTTGCGAATTCGTAGATCAGGTCGATATCGCTCGTCTCCGGATCGAACTCTCCTGTCGCGGCCGACCCGAATACCTCGAGCTTCCGCACGCCATACCGCTGGCACAGCTCACCAATTGCGTCCAGATTGTTGGCAATCAAATCGATCATCGTTGGGCGCTCCACGTGGCTCCAGCATACCGTGTTCGGAAGAGGAGGCGTCAATGCCCAGACTTATCCGCCTCGCTACAGCTCTTGACGAATGAGAACATATATTCTACATTCTAGATAAGCGGCACGTTCGGCACGAGCGCATGACCTGGGCAGCCACGGATCGTGCTCGGGCTGGTTACCCGTCACCCACACTCGGTGCTGGAACCCGGTTTCGCCGTCTATCTAGACAGGCGGAGCGTCTCGGTCGATCCCACCGTCTCATCGATCATTCTCGAAGTGAATATTAGCGATTCCACCGGAATCGGTCCCAACGGGACGTCCGATGTCGATCGACGTGGCTTTAGCCCGTC
Source organism: Thermomicrobiales bacterium (assembly GCA_035708745.1). Classification (GTDB taxonomy): domain Bacteria; phylum Chloroflexota; class Chloroflexia; order Thermomicrobiales; family UBA6265; genus JAMLHN01. Next base: position 15,388 of record DASTFJ010000090.1, read on the forward strand.
ACGCTCCCACG
>DASTFJ010000091.1:0-15255 GCA_035708745.1 Thermomicrobiales bacterium
CTTCCTGCGCCAGTGGGCCGACGCCGGCGTCGTCACCGCCCGGCCCGGTCCGGACGACCCCGCCTTCCCCGACACCTTCTGGGTCGAGCTGGGCCACCACCTCTTCGACGACCTGGCGACCGCTCCCCATATCGACCTCCCCGTCGATCCTACGGCGGGCGATCTGGCGGGTCCAACCGGCGCCCCCGTCCCCATCCCCAGCCCGGAAGAGTGACCAGCGCAGACCATGCGACCGTCGCCGTGCTCGGCGGCGGTCCCGCTGGAGCGAGCGCCGCGCTCGAGCTGACGCGTCTCGGCATCGATACGACGCTCGTCGAGCAAACCGATGGCAGCGGCAGCCCGGTCGGCGAATGTCTCGCCCCCTCCGCCAATCCGCTCCTGCAGCAGCTCGGCCTCTCGGACGTCCTACCGGCCTCGGGGGCCATCCGCAGCTACGGCAACCGCTCGTCATGGGGAGGCGACGGTGCAGTCACCGACCGCGACTTCCTCCGCGAACCATTCGGCCACGGCTGGCACCTCGACCGCCCAGCCTTCAACCGCGCCCTGCTCGATACGGTAGAAGCGGCCGGTGTCAGCGTCTGGCGACACCACCGCGTCACCTCCGTCGAGCGCACCACCGGAATCTGGCAAATCACGACCGCCGCCCCGGAAGGCGAAAACGCCCTGCGAGCCACCATGCTCGTCGACGCCACCGGCCGCCACGCCCTGCTGGCCCGTCACCAACGCCTCCGCCGCCGCACCCTCGATTCCCAGATCGCCGCCGTGGCATTCCTGGCCCCCGACTCCCGCGCCGCTCCACTCCGGGACGCAACCACCGTCATCGAAGCCGTCCCAGACGGCTGGTGGTATGTGGCCCTCTTGCCCAACCAACACCTCGTGGTCGCCTGCTTCACCGATCCCGACCTGCTCGCGCAGCACGCCGCCTGGCGTCCAACCAATTGGTGGAACCTGCTGCGCACCACTGATCTCGTCGGCCCCCTGGTCACCGCCCACGGTTACGAAATCCCGCGGCACATCGACATCTTTCCCGCCGGAAGCTCCCTACTCACTCAACCCACCGGCGACGCCGCCGCCGCCTACGACCCCCTCTCCTCCCACGGTATCGGCAGCGCCCTGGCCAGCGGCCGCAGCGCCGCCCGCGCCCTCGCCGCCACCCTCGCCGGCGACCCCACCGCCTTCCCCACCTACCGCGACCGCCTCCTCGCCGCCTACACCCACTACCTCTGCACCCGCCACGCCTACTACGCCGACGAACCCCGCTGGCCCACCTCCCCCTTCTGGCGCCGCCGCCACGGCACTGCGCAACCCCTGCCGGCTCAGAATGACTCTTGAGAGAATCCTCCACCGATCCTCGTCATCCCAATACCGAAACACCCACTCCCATCACCCCGACCAGAGCGAGGCGGAGGGGAGAGCCTGCCCTGAGCGTAGCCGAGTGGGACCTCCTCACCGCAGCGCGTGCTCCGAGGTCACGCTCCTCCGAGTCGGCAACCGCTCCGGTCTCGATCATCCCAACTACGCCGTCGAAATTGACAGCGAGTTGCGGATTGCAGCCGCGCAAGGCGCAGCAAAAACGGCGCTGAGGGATGCTCAGCGCCGTTCAGCTCGTGGGATCAGCCGTTCCGTTTCTGCGGTTGGCGACTCGACCCAATGATTTCGAGTTCCCTGCTAGAGGGTACTCGACGCGCATCTGCGCGCTGGCGAGCTAACGCAGAGATCGTCGCTGGATGCTGATGCCCGCCGCCAGGGAACTTCCCGCCGCCAGCAGCAGCCACAGCAGAGAGTTCCCTCGCTGTGTAGCCTCAGTGCCGGCCCCAGTACTCGGCAGCGCCGCCACGACCACACCAGTAGTCGTGGTCGTTGGGCCGCCGCAATTCATTACACAACCACCCGGAGGTGGAGGGCTGCAATTGACTTCGCATGGCGGCGGGCCGCAGTTCACTTCGCATGGTGGGGGCGGCTCATTGCCGGCCCCACAATGAGGATTCTTGTTGACGGCACTACCCTGGCTTGTGCAGCCTGGCACATTGCCCTGATTGTTCAGCGTCCCGTCGCCATTTTCGCGCCCACACGGCTCGGAACGTTCCCCATTGCTACCACCCGCACAGCCAACCCCACCACCAGGTTTTCCCTGGTTGTCGTTGGGGCCGCCATTGCACTCGCTGCCCTGGGATGGATTTCCCGTGACACATCCATGATCGGAATTGCCATTGCCGTTGCCGTTTCCCTGCGCGAATCCCGCTGAAGCACCAAAGGCGCTAAACGCCGCAATGAGAACCACCACGACAAGGCATCTGATTGACACACGCATGGTTCGCTTCCTCCGATGTACATCGCTGTACCCGACGCATTGCCGGATACCGAAGAAAAGTCCCCATATCGAACGGCATCGTTCGAACGTACCTCCTCAGTACGCCGTTCATTATGTCTTGATGGTGCGGGAGATATGAAATTTGTATAGCTAGATTTGCGCGCCATTTTCGGAGAGATGTCGGTCACCAGGCGTGCCCGGTGCCGGCTCTTCCATCACTTGGCGCAAAAGAACGTCCCGGTACGGACCCATGCCAAGTGGCGGCCCACCGATGCAACTGAGCCAAAAGAGTGTTTCCAACGTCAGTGTCCAACAATGCCCCGCACGCGACCAACTACCATCGGTCCCGTTTCAAGCCAAGCTGCCGCCGATGAGACCGGATCGTTCGTCTCTCATCCCACAAACGCTGAGCCCCGCCGCAACCGACTCTCCGCCTCCCCACCCATCCGCCGCACCAGCTCCCCAGCCCCCACCACATCCCGAACCAAATCGATCCCCTCCCCCACGAACACCGCCCCCGTCTCGAAATCCTCCTCCGCCACCGCCCGAGCATAGCGCGCCTGCTCATCCGCCAGCACCGCACCCAGCTCCGCCTCGTTCCCATGCCACCGCTCCAGATACGGATTCCGCAACGCCCGCCCAGTAAACGCATCCGGCCACTGGTAGTCCCGCACCATATCGAACACCCGCGTTCGCACCGTATCCCCTGCCCCCGCGGCGCAGAGCAATGCCTTGGCCGCGGACGGCAACAACGACTCCTGACTCACCAGAAACCGTGTGCCAACCACCGCACCCGCGGCCCCAAGCATCAGCGCCGCCGCCAATCCCCGCCCATCCGCGATTCCCCCGGCCGCCAGCACCGGCGCCGGATCGACCGCATCCACCACCGCCGGAACCAGCGGCAGGGTCGCCCGCTGCGCCCCATGTCCCCCCGCCTCGGTCCCCTGCGCCACCACGATATCCGCCCCGGCCGCCACCGCATCCCGCGCGGCCGCCACCTCCTGCACCTGGCAGATCAGCAACGCCCCCGCCGCCTTCACCTGCTCGGCATACCGGCGCGGATCGCCAAAGGACAAAAACACTACATCCGGCCGGTAGCTCAGCGCCAGCTCGACCGCGTCCGGCTCGGCATGCCAGATAATGAACCCCACGCCCCAGGGGCGATCGGTCTCGCGTCGCACGATTTCGAGCTGCGCCCGCAGCCAGGCCGGATCGCCATAGCCGCCACCGACCAACCCCAGTCCCCCCGCATTCGAAACCGCCGCCGCCAGTTGCCCGCCCGACACCCCCGCCATCGGCGCCAGCACGATCGGATACTCCAGATCGAACAGTTCCGTCAATCGAGTCCGAATGGCCATCTCGTCCACCTCCGCTCGCCCCCTGCGCCAGGAGTCTGGAGTGTACGAGACCGCATCCCACCGGCAACAACGTCGGCAGACCGCACGAAGTGGCGGAACGGAAAAACGGTGGGGACACCGACCTCATCGATCGGCGGCCAGCAGGGCTCCCCACCGTTTCACATTCAGCCGCCCGCACGCCCTGCGTCGCGGCGGCATCGCCGGTCCATCACCAAGCGACAGACCGGCCCAGGCATCAACCGACGGCAACCACCGTGTCGGTATAGATGAACCAGTCGCAAATGATCGTCTGGCTGCTCGTCACCGTGAAGAGCGGAATCGACCCGCCCGGCGCCACCTTGCTATCGAAAAGCACCGAGCCGTCGACCTGATCCGCGCAATAGGCATAGCTGTCGGTCGCCCCGGTCAGCCCCGGATCCGCCGTAAGCGTCACCTGGCTTATCGAAGCCTGCCCGTTCACCTGGCCGGCGCCCACCCCGCTGTCATCGGTCACGAAGAGCACCGGAACGCTTTCCGCGCTGGCCAGCGTAATCGTCTCCCCACCGATTCCATTGGCATGACAGGCGTCATAGAACCCAAGGTCCGAATTCACTTCATCGATCGAGCACGATGCCAAATGCACCGTCACCACAATCGGCGCAGCCGCCACATCCTCGGCGTGCGCATTCGAAAACATGGCAAGCGGCAATCCGAAACCGCAAACCAGCACGAGCGCAAGCAACGTTCTTCGCATGGTTTCCCCCCTTTGCTGCGAAGGCGTAGTTTGTTGTGCGGAGCGTGGTCGCGGGACCGCTGGCCCTTCTTGTCTACACGATGGAACGCACGCCGTCAACGTCCAAATTGTCAAAGGTAAGCGTACGTACGCATATTTCCCTCCACACCAGCTCGGCCGCATCCCGGACATTCTTCGCGCGAAGCGCAGAATCTCTCTCGTCGTCCCATCTCAAAACCCGAGAGCTGGCACGTCGCAAGCGCGCTCAAAAACAACGCCCAACCCCGCAAGGGGGGTCGTCTTGAAAGCCCCGGTTGCCCCGGGCGGGACAGCCAGGGATCATTTCCTGCCACACCACCAGAACGGCTACGAAACCGGCGTCGCCGTTCCTGCATCCGGCAGTTGGATCGACTGTGCGTAATTGAAGATATCGAGCGGATCCCAGCGCGCCTTCACTCGCTGCAGCCGGGCATAGCCGTCCTTGTAGTACAGCGTCGGCCAATCCACCAGATCGACATCTGGGTAGTTCACATAGCACCCATCGAGCAACGCGTCTGGCATCGGTCCCTGCTCGCCGTACATCGCCGTATAGAACGACCGAATCCATTCCAGATTCGCGTCGTCATCGGCCGGATCGGTCCAGTACGTCTGATATTGCAGCTTGAGAATCGACGACCGCTGCGCCACCGCCGTCGCCGCCGAATCGACCGCATTGACCTGGCAGCCGTAGCCATCGATCCCGATCGATGCCTGCGGATTCGGGTTCTCCGGATGCACGAAGAACTCCCACATCACATCGATCTGCTCATCCGGAAACGGCTGCAGCATATAGGCCGATTTGTATTTCGCCCGTTGCGCCGGGCCAACCCCGCTGATGTCCTTGGTCGCCTGCATCCAGGGCTTGGTCGAAATATCCGCCGCCTGCGCGTACATCCGGTGATGCGCCCAGGGTCCCATGGACACCACCGCCGATGGCGCGGGAAGTCCCGCTTCGATCGCGCGCGCATACTCCTCCAGCAGCTCGGGCTGGTCACCCGAGTACTGCCCGAACAACCCGATCTTGCCGGGTGCCTGGGGAATGGCCAGTCCGGGGAAGAGCCCCTTGTACGGACTATCCACCCCGCTGTTCTCCGCCATGAAATTGCCGTAGTTCTGCACCAAGAGGCGGAATCCCTCCTGGCCGAGCGAGTCGAAATCGAACTGGTGAAAGAAGATATGCGCCTCCGCCGGGGCGGGCGGCAGCTCGCGGAAAAAGAACTTCGTGACAATCCCGAAATTCCCCCCGCCACCGCCCGTATGCCCCCAGAGCAGATCCTGCTCATCCGGATCCGTGGATTCCCGGCTGGCGGTGATCACCTCGGCGCGCCCCTCCTTCGTCACATACACCAGCTCGACCGCATCGAGATAATCCACCGTCAATCCGAAGTGGCGCGACATCACCCCGTAGCCACCCCCGGTGATATGCCCGCCCGCACCCACCGACGCGCACGATCCGCCCGGCAACGTCACCCCATACTGCTGATCGAGCGTAGTGTAGACATCCAGCAACTGGGCGCCGGCCTCGATGAAATACTGACCCGACCCGGCATCCTTCCCCACCGCGGTCATCCGCGACATGTCGACGATCACCCCGCCGTCATTGCCAACCGCGAAATCCTCATAGCAATGGTTGCCGCTGCGCACCGTGATCCGCAGGCCGTTGTCTAGCGCCTGCTGCACCGTCTGTTGCACCTGCCCGGCATCGCTGCACAGCGCGACATACGCCGGCGACCCAACCCACCGCAGATTGAACGCTTGCCGGAGCTGGTCGTATTGCGGATCCGACGGATAGACCAGCTCTTCGGGTGACGGAGTCGCGCCCGGCGTTCCCTGCGCGAAGGTCAACCCCGCCCGGTTTGCCGCCAGCATACCGGTCGCCGCGCCTCCTGCCTTCAGAAATCCTCGCCGGTTTGTGCTGCGTACCACCATCTCGCTCCTCCGCTATCGACGATCCGCCGCCACGGTCCAGCCGCGGCGGCACAGTTCGTCGTGGAAATCTGCAAGTCAGGGTACCAGCCAGCAGCATCGAAGAAGCCGCATCCGCCGTATCCGGAGAATCAGGTGTCCAAATCGCCGGGAATTTCGACCGTGTCCCCATCCACTGGTACCTCGCCCTTCCCTCGATTCAGCAGGTCCTCTCGAGTCACCGACAGATACATCCCATCCGCCCGGGTTTCGAACACGACATCGATTGGAACGTCGAACTCCGTCGGCCCATCACTCGAAACGACCACCATGGACGAAGGACCGGAGCTCTCGACCGTTCCGAGTGGTTCTCCACTGGCGTCGTAAACCATCGTTCCCGGCGGAGCGATCTGTTGCTCTTCCATGACGAAACCTCCTGGGCGCCTTCTGGCGCCCACCCGACTGGCGTACGGCTGCGATGCAACGAACATGCATAAGACGCATACAACCAAGTATGAAAACCGATCGGCTCTTGAGGGGAGTTTCGCCAACCTGAATCGAAGCGCCCATCCCTTCTGGTCTCGCCTCTCGAGCACGTTATCCGGACACCGGAGACCCGACTCCGCCGCTTTCAGGCAATGCAATCGACTGCCGGTGATGGAACACGTTCAGCGGATCCCACCGCGCCTTCACCTGCTGAAGCCGGCCGTAGTTCTCCTTGTAATAGAGCAACGGCCAGTCCTTCAGATCAGCGTCCGGATAGTTCACATAGCACCCATCCATCACCGCATCCGGCGCCGGCCCGTCCTCCCCGTACATCGCCGTATAGAACCCGCGAATCCATTCCAGATTCGCCTCGTCCTGCGCCGGATCGGTCCAATACGTTTGGTATTGCAGCTTCATGATCGACGACCGTTGCGGCACCGCTGTGTCAGCCGGACCGACCGCATTCACCTGCCCGCCATAGCCGTCCACCTGCAGCAACGCGCTCGCGTTCGGATTGCTCGGATGCACCAGATGCTCGTAGATCACATCGATCTGCTCGTCGGGAAACGGCTGCAGCATGTACGCCGACTTGTATTTCCCCCGCTGACTCGGACCGGTCCCGCTCAGCTGGTTCGTCGCATCCAACCAGTCCAGCGTCTGCATTTCCGGCGACTGGCTCACCAGCCGGTGATGCATGCCCGGCACGACGTTCGCCATCGGCGCCGGCAACCCAGCTGCCACCGCCTTCGCGAACTCCTGCAACCGCTGCGGCTCTTCGCCCACATACTGCGTCGTCAGCCCCACGTGCCCGGCCCCCTGCTGCAACAAGGCCAGCAACGGGAAGATCCCTTTGTACGGGCTATCGACGCCGCTGTTCTCTGCCAGGAAGTTCCCGTAGTTCTGCAACAACCGCCGGAATGCCGCCTGATCCAGCGTATCCCATTCGAACGCCTGATGGATCAGGTACGCCTTGTCCGGCCGCTGCGGCAGATCGCGGAACCAGAATTTGGTCACGATCCCGAAATTGCCGCCTCCACCGCCGGTATGTCCCCAGAGCAGATCCTGCAATTCCGGATCCGCGTCATCTCGCTTGGCTGTGACAATTTCCGCTTTGCCATCCTTCGTCACGTGCACCACTTCGACACCATGGAGATAATCGACCGTCAGACCATGCAACCGCGAGAGCAGCCCATAGCCGCCACCCGAGATGTGCCCCCCGGCTCCCACCGAGGAGCACGATCCACCGGGAATCGTCACTCCATACTGCTCCGCCAGCGTCGTATAGGCATCCAGCAAGCGCACTCCCGGCTCCAGCCCGTAATACCCGGACCCCTCGTCACGCCACACCTTGGTCATGGGCGACAGATCGACGATCACCCCACCGTCATTGCCACTCGCGAAGTCCTCGTAGCAGTGCCCGCCACTCCGCACCGTCAACCGCAGTCCGCCATCGACCGCTTCCTGCACCGCCTGCCGCACCTGCCCGGCATCGCTGCAAAGCGCGATCGAAGCTGGCGTGCCCACCCACCGCTGATTGAACCCGCGCGAATAGCGCCCATACCGGGAATCGCTGGGAAACACGCGATCGGGCTCCGCCCCTGGCGTCCCCTGAGCATATGCCCCGAGACGGCTCCCCGGAAGCGCAATCGCCCCCACGGTCGCCCCGCCAACTTTCAGAAACTGCCGCCGGTTCGCACGGATCGAAGTGAATGCCACAGCCTTGCTCCTCCGCTGCCGCCCCCAGCGCGTCATACCCTCGTCTCGGAATCGGTTCTCGAGTCGACGTAGTGTGCAGGAAAGAGACGAATCGGGCCACATCTCCCGGCGCTCGTGACGCGTCCTCGCACGTACCCGAATCGCACCCACGAACAAGGGATTCGGGTCACGTTCCCGTCATACCATCCCGGGTCAGGTACCTGGAGACGGAATACATCGGAGCAGATCGGACAATTCTATGGAAAACGGCCATCGATCGCCTGCGCCATTGTCGCGATTACGGAAATCTGAACCGCACCCACCCGCGATCGAGGGCTTGACACACTAAGAACATATGTACTACTCTCTTGGCAAGCGGCACACTGGCGGATCGGTGCGGGCCTGGGCAGCGCCCAACTCATCCTGCCGTGTGCCAGCCCGCAGAACGCTGGTCGGGACAGCGGACGGCTCCCAGCCGTGCTCGCTCCCGGTAACGCATCGCCCGGGTCCCGGCGATCTCCCTGGAGAGATCGTGTTTCGCGGTCGACCCCATCGATGCAATTCCATTTCTTCTTCGTTGCGCTCCCCAACCGCGCCCGTCAGACTTCTTGCGATGACCACTACCGTTGGGTCTCAACGGGACGTTCGGTGTCGAGCGCCGCGGCTGTAGCCCGGCGTGGTCCACCCAGCTTCTCGGCGAACCCACCAATCTAACCAACACTCGGCTGGGAGCTCGCGGCTCCGGCGTTCTGGGCAGACCGAAATGACCGCTGGCCTGGACCGTGGGCTCGGACGACCGGCTATATGAGGAAAGCCCTTACCGCGACCCGCTCGTATCCGGACCTGTCTCCCCACTCGGCCGCTCGATCGATTCCTCCGCGCCTGCCCTATGGACGGAACCGGCCCCTGTCAGGTCATCCACCGGTATCGCCGCATATTCGTCCCGAGCCGAGTCCTCGGCCTGGATGGCGCTATACCCGGAATTTTCCTCGTTCACGATCCGGTCGGGCCCCTCTTCCGGCGCCTCACCCCACCCTTGGCGCAGGGCATCCTCCCGCGTGACCGACAGGTACGCTCCATCTTCCCGGGTCTCCACGATCGCACTGACCGGAATCGCAAATGTCGTCGTCGAATCCTCCGCCTCCACCATCACGGTCGTATCGTCGGACGATTCGACCGTTCCGATCGGTTCCCCGTCCGCGCCGTAGACGATGATTCCCGGGGGTACGGCTTGTCCGATATCCATAGCTGCTGTCTCCTTGTTCGCGCGTGGATCTTCCAATCTCTAGTATGGAAAGCCGCGGGGCGAATGCGCGGCTTTCGCCACCTTCCACCGCTGTCGAACCCGCCCTGGACCGTTCGCTGCCCGGCTTTACCGAGATTCCGCCTCGCCATCTGAGCCGGAATCACCGGTTGTGTGCTACTCAAGAAAGATCGCGGCGCGTCCGAAAACGCGAATACCGCCATTGAGGAGGCAGAGGTGAGAAACGATCACAATATCCGGTCACCGGAAGAACGCCTCGGTGGTGAGGGGCACGCCGGCAACGATCCCTTCGCCGGCGATCGGGCCGGACACAAGGACATCCCGCCCGATCCGTCCGTCGAAGTACCCGACGCCGATCTGCAGGATCTGATCCAGCAACCGGACGAGCGGCCGGAACAAATCGAGCACGAACCCACGTCGCACGGCGGCGAACGCCGCACCGGCGCCGAAAGCACGTGAGTGAGGCGCCCTCGAAAGGAGCAACCCTATGGACCGTGAAGAAGCCAAAGTCCAGTCCGCCCGTGTGTCGGGCATGTCCAATGTCGCCTATGACCTGATGGTCACCCTCTCCAATCACCTCGAAGGCATCGCCGCTCTGCAGGAGTACAAGATCGACGCAAGAGACGCCGGCGACGCGGATGTCAGCTCCGTCTTCGAGCGCATCGAAGAACGCTATCAGGAAGGCATCGACGAGCTTCGCGACCTGCTCAAGAGCCGCCTGTAGCAGCTTCGCGATCGAGTTTGCTCACGACCCAGGGGATCCCGGTGAAACCGGAGATTCCCTGGTGCCGGTCCCCGCCCGATCGGCTTCCTGCAAATAGCGCTGAGCGGGATGTCCCCCGATTCCGTTTCGTTCCTTCCTATACTTCCGGAAACGACCGAAGCCCCTCCATGCTCAAGGAGCTCACGTGAACGCGAAGCCCGACCTCGCCGCCTACCTAGACAACGCGCAGAATCCCGACCGTATCACCGGCGGGGTGCGCAAGATCCCTATCGAAACGCCCAAGGGCGCCTTCCAGGTCTGGACCAAGCGCACCGGCAACAATCCCACTATGAAGCTTCTCCTCCTCCATGGTGGACCCGGCTGCTCGCACGAATATTTCGAAGTCTTCGACAGCTATCTCCCCGCCGCTGGCATCGAGTACTACTACTACGACCAGCTCGGCTCCTTTTACTCAGATCAACCGGACGATCCCGATCTCTGGGATCTTCCCCGCTTCGTCGAGGAGGTCGAGCAGGTTCGCCAGGCGCTCGGGCTCGATAGCCACAACTTCTTCCTGCTCGGTCACTCCTGGGGCGGCGTGCTCTGCATGGAATACGCTCTGAAATACCAGCAGCACCTCAAGGGGCTCATCATCTCGAACATGATGGCCAGCGGCCCGGCCTATAACGCCTATGCTCACGATGTCCTCATGCCGGCCATGGACCAGGACAAGCTGGCTGAGATCAAGGGTTACGAGACCAACGACGACACTACAAATCCGCGCTACATGGAGCTCCTCATGGAACAGCACTACGTTCACCACGTACTGCGCATGCCCGCCGGGGAATGGCCCGATCCCGCCCAGCGGGGACTCGATCACATCAATCCGCAAATCTACGTTCCCCTGCAGGGCCCCAGCGAGCTCGGCCTCGGCGGCAAGCTGCTGACCTGGGACCGCACCACCGATCTGGGCAAGATCGCTGTGCCCACCCTCGTCATCGGCGCCGAGCACGACACCATGGACCCCAGGCACATGGAATGGATGGCCACGGCTCTGCCTAACGGCCGGTCTGTCATCTGCCCCACCGGCAGCCACATGGCCATGTACGACGACTACGACACCTACCGCACCGGCCTCATCGACTTCATCTACGACGTCGACGCGGGCGCCTTCACCTCGGAGTAGCTCCTGGCAGACGAAACGTCGCACCCCCCTCACTGGACACGGGGGCGCAACGTTGGCAATGGCAGCGTTCTACTCGTCGACCACCTCGACCACACCCATCATCGAATGGTCCTCGTGGAAGAGGATGTGGCAGTGGTAGACGTATTTCCCGGTGAAATCGAGAAAGCGGCTACGCATCGTGAACGACCCATGCGCCGGAATCAGGAAGGTGTCGTCGTAACTGTGCGCCGTGTACGGCTCGCCATCGATCGCCACCACCTGGAAGTCGTTGACATGGATATGGAACGGGTGCCATTCCTCGCTGGTGTTATAGATCACCCATTCTTCCATCGCATTCAGCGGCACCCTCTGATCCACCCGGTGCTCGTCGAAGGGTCGTCCGTCGATGAGATACGGGTTCTCCGCGTTCTCCACGGTCTGGAAAACGATCTCGCGCTGCCGGTCGGGTTGGGTCAGTCGCAGATCCTCGAACGGCGCCAGCAGCTCCGGAATCGGATCCGAAGTCACCGGGGCGCCTTCCACGATCACCGTAGCCAGGACCAAATCGGGGGTGAACTGCGATCCCATGCCCCACATCAAATGCCGGAGCTGGTACGTCCCCGGTATCGCGCTCCCCTGCACCAGCACGTCGGCTCGCTCGCCCGGTCCGAGCAGGAATTCTGGCTGCTCGTGCGGTGAGTCGAATGGATTGGCGTCCGCCGCGATCTGTGTCAGGACATGATTCTCGAGCGCGATCTGATAGACATTGCCCGCGGTGATATTGGCAATCTGCCAGCGCTGGATCTCTCCCGGCGCGATGCGAATCACCGGTTGCCATTGACCGTTGACCAGATGCATCGGATCGGTCCGGAGACTGCCGGGCAATACGACCCCGTCAGTGTCGAACTGCAACGCCTGGATCGCCAGCAGCTTCGTCGGGTAGCTTGCCAGTCCCGGCACGAGATCGACGATCCCGTCTTGCAGGATCACCCCGGCCAAACCCATACCAACCTGTGGGTTCGTCAACCCGTGATGGTGCGGGTGGTACCAATAGGTCCCCGGGGGATGATTGGTCGGCAGATCGTACTGATATGCGAAAGTCGCGCCCGGGTCGATGGTGACGAAGATGTTGTCGCTGTTGCCGCCCGGTGAGACATGGAACCCGTGGGTATGCAGGTTCGTCATCTGGTCGAGCTGATTGTCGAAGGTGACCTTTAGGGTATCGCCCGCATTCAGCCGTAGGGTCGGCCCCGGCATGAGTCCGTCGAAAGTGAGCGCCGTCACCGGCATACCCGCCACCGTTGTGAGACCCATCGAGGCGGTCAAGGTCGTTTCCAGCAACCCGTCTTTGCTCTGCCGCACCTCCGGCTCGCTCAGCTCGGCTCCCTGCACGAAGCCGTATGCCAGCGGATCGGCAATCGGCGTTCGCGCCGGACCGGCGGTCGGGGTCGCCACATGATCGTGTGTCGTTCCGGCGGGATCGTGCCCGGGCACCCGCGAGGCGCCCGCGGGCGTCGCTTCCTGGCGCGCTCGAGCCGACAATTGCCAACCGGCAATCGGGATGATCCCAAGCGCGGCTCCACCCGCGAGTGCCGCTCTGCGGGACAATCGGGTTGTCGGTTCGCTTTTCGTGGGAATTTCTGGGTCATTCACGCGCTTCGATCCTCCCTGGGCATGGCGCTGCTGCCTTTCTGCGTCGACGGCGTTCGGGCTGCCATAATCCTCGCATCATATTCCGCGCAACTCCGCCCTCTCACCCTCCATTGGATGGGTGTTCCGGACTGTATCCGGGATCGACCCTCTCCGCGCCGGGCTTGAATGGCGCCCTCGGTTCCCGCAAACTTGCTGCGACGGTCAAAGCGTGGTGCAATCGTGGGGTTCGCTGATGAAACGCGGCCCGGATCGCGTGTGCCCGCCGGATGCGGGCTATCGATGATTGTGCGGAATGCAGCCGGCGCACCGCGGCAGTAAGCAATACCTAGAGGAAAGACGTCGAACATGTTGGTGGTAATGCAGTCGTCCGCGCGAAGCGAGCAGATCGAAACCGTCTGCGAGGCCGGGAAGGTGGCCGGTCTCGATCCCACGGTATTCGGTGGCGATCCACCGATGGTGCTGCTGGCCGGCACGCCGCTCTCCGAGATCGCCACGATCGTGCGCGGGTTGCCGGGCGTGGAGCGAATTGCCGAACCGGTTGATAGCATCGCTCCCATCACCAGCAATCTACGCATTGCCGGTATCCGGCCGCTGACCTCCCCCGCCATCCTGATGGAGCAGCTTCCACTCTCGCCCGAATCGGCAGTGCTGGTGCAACAGTCGCGCCGCGCCATCGATAACATCCTCGATGGCCGCGATGACCGGCTCGTAGTCGTCGTCGGTCCGTGCTCGATCCACGATGCCGATGCCGCCCTCGATTACGCCGCCCATCTTGCCGCGCTTGCGCCAGAGTTCTCCGGCGAGCTGCTGCTCGTCTTGCGCGTCTATTTCGAAAAACCGCGCACGACCGTCGGCTGGAAGGGCTTGATCAACGATCCGCGCGGCGACGGTAGCTATGCCGTCAATGAGGGATTGCGCATCGCTCGCGGTCTGCTGCTCGACGTGCTGGGACTCGGCCTGCCCGCCGGGTGCGAGTTCCTCGACCCGATCTCACCCCAGTTCATCGCCGATGCGGTGAGCTGGGCCGCCATTGGCGCCCGCACCACCGAGAGCCAGGTGCACCGCAATCTCTCATCCGGCCTCTCCATGCCGGTCGGATTCAAGAACGGCACCAGCGGCGATATCCAGATCGCGATCGATGCCATCGCGGCCGCATCCTGGCCGCACCACTTCATGAGCGTGACCGAACAGGGCTTGGCCGCCATCGTGCAAACCCGCGGCAATCGCGATACCCACGTGATCCTGCGCGGGGGCCGCTCCGGCCCGAATTACGACGCCGCCAGCGTGGAATCGGTATTGCAGCGCCTGCGCGACGCGAAGCTGCCGCCGCGGGTGATGATCGACGCCAGCCACGGCAATAGCAACAAGGACTACAGCCGCCAACCGGTCGTGGCCAGCGATGTCGCCGGCCAGATCGCATCCGGACAAACCGGCATCGTCTGGCTCATGATCGAAAGCTTCCTCGTCGACGGCCGCAAGGAGCTCGACTGGGCCAACGGCATGAACTACGGCCAGAGCGTGACTGACAGCTGCATGGGCTGGGACATGACCCGCTCCGTTCTCGACGACCTCGCCACCGCCGTCCGCGCCCGCCGCGAGATTCGCTCCTGAACCCGGAGTCCGGAGTCCGGAGCTGAACGTAGCCGCCGGCCCTGTGCCGGCGATGGTCAAGCGCCAAGTGTCAAAGGTCCAGTGCTGACTGCTGACTGCTAACCGCTGGCTGCTCCAAAACGGCTCGGGACCCAGGGCCCAAGCCCCGAATCTCGCAAACATACGACCGATGTGGCACCGACCCGCTCACGGGGTCGACCGCGGCGCTGCTGACGATCAGATTCAGATTCGCGCCATCGGCACTGAACGGGTCATAGCTCGGCGCATCGATCTCCGCGCACCCCTGCCACCAGCCATGCTGCCCCACCGCTACCCGCGGATCCAGCGATCCATTGAACCGGGCGCGCGCCCGC